>PLFE01000097.1:838-27448 GCA_003136675.1 Bryobacterales bacterium | reverse complement strand
ATAGAGTTCTTGGAATTGCGGTGACTCAACTGCACGGCCCCTGCGGGCCGTCACCGGGACGGATGAAAAATTACCTCAATACGCTAAGGACCTAGAAACGCAGGTTTTCAGCGCAGACTGAAGTCCGCGCCACCTTCGGAACGGGCAAGTTATTGATTCTGTTGAAGTTCAAGCGACATGTTTTTCGCTAAGGATTGGGAGCGGTCTTGCGGATAGCTTTTTGCAGGTTTTCTATAAAACCCATTCACGTAATCAGCAAACCCACCGCCGCCGCCGCCATCACCCCGGCGCAAACCCACCCCAAAATATTGGCCCCGAGGGAATTCACGCGCGTCCCCATCACCTTCCGATCGCTCGTCAGCAGCACCACCAGCACCACCAAAGGCGGCGCCAGCAAACCATTCAGCACAGCCGACCAGAACAGCATCTTCACCGCGTTCAACCCCGCGAAATCGAGCGCCAGTCCCACCAGCATCGCTCCTCCGATCACCAGATAGAATCTCGGCGCGCGCCGGGGCTTCTTGCTCAACGATCCCCTCCACGCGGCCGCCTCCGAAATGGCATACGCACAGGAACCCGCCAGCACCGGCACGCCCAGCATCCCCGTCCCAATCAGCCCCAGCGTGAACAGCCAATATGCCCCGTTCCCCGCAAGCGGGCGCAAGGCCTCCGCAGCTTGCCTGGCCGTCTCAATGCTCTTCATTCCATGCGCGTGCAGCGTAGCGGCGGTGGTCAGGATGATGAAGAACATCACCAGATTGGAATAAAACATCCCCGTCGTCACGTCCTCCCGGGCCACGAACAACTCGCGATCGGTCGTGCCGCGCCGTTGCGCCACGGTGACCTTCCCCTGCTTCACCTCTTCTTCCACCTCCTGTGAGGCCTGCCAGAAAAACAGATACGGCGAAATGGTCGTCCCCAGAATCCCCACCAGTACAGACAGCGACGCGCGCGTCCATTCCACGTGCGGCGTAAACGTTCCCCGAAATACCGCGCCCCAATCCGGACGCGCCAGAAAAGCGGTGATCACATACGCGAACAGCACCAGCGTCAGCCATTTGAAGACGCGCGCAATCAAATTGTAGGAAGTCCAGATCAGCATCCCGCCGATCAGCGCGGCGAAGAAAGGCGTCCAGTAATAGGACCGGACGCCCGTCACCATTTGCATCGCATCGGCCATTCCGCCCAGATCCGCGCCGATGTTGAACACGTTCGCCACGATCAGGATCAGGCACGCCGGCCACAGTACCCAAACCGGATAGCGCTTCCGGATGGCGCCTCCCAGTCCGCGGCCGGTCACCATGCCCAGCCGCGCGCACATCAATTGCACGGCGGACATCAACGGAAAGGAAAAAAGGGCCGTCCAGAGAAAGGTGTTGCCGAACGCGGCCCCGGCTACCGAGTAAGTCGAGATCCCCGATGGATCGTCGTCCGCCGCCCCGGTTATGAGCCCCGGCCCCAGGTTCGCGAGGAACCGGCGAACAAACCCGGGGTGCTTCGGCTCGGCAACGCCATCGTCGGGAGTCACACTCCAGAGTAGGCTATCGCCGGACGAAGCCTGGTGATGACCGTTCCCTCGTGTGTGTCCGCGAAATAACTAGACGGAAATTAGGGCACACGCGGCTGAAGCCGGGGCTGCCATGCCAATCCCTAAATCTCCGCCAAGGCCGCCACCAACGCTCCCTTAGCCGTCGAATTCAACGGATCGGCGGACGTCCGGATCTCCGAAATCGCCAGCGGCAACTCCGCCGTCTTCAGCAGCGCCTCAAAACGGTCCTTGAAACCGCGCGGCATGGATGTCCCGCCGCTGATCACCACCGGCACAGCCCGGTCCAAACGGGGAACATTCCGCGGCTTCGACAGATATTCCGCCAGCGCGCGAATCACCGAGCTAATCACGTCGTCGTAGTAAATCGTCAACGCCTGCTTCACCTGGTCCACATAGAACCCGTTGAAATAGAACGAATGCTCCTTGATGGCGCGCACCCGCGTGGGGCCTTCCCCCGACGTACCCGCCGCGCTTTCGTCGATGAAGTCGCCCGCCTTCGACACGCTGAAACTAAACACCGGCATCGAAAGATAAGCCAGGCAGACATTGCACATCCCGCCGCCGAAAGTCACCCCGAGTCCGGTGAAATTCGTGTCTTCCAGTTCCGCCAGCACCACCGCCAAACCTTCGTTGATGGTGTCCGCGTGATAACCCATATCGGTCAGAATGCCGCGCAGGGTAGATTCGTGGTAAGTCAGTTCATGCGGCGCATTCGCAGGCGCGCCGGGCACGCTGAAACACACCCGCCGCCCCGCGCCATCCGGTCCCAGCAACGTCGAAAGAAGCTGCCGCATGATGGCCGGCCCGCCCGCTTCGTCCGGATTCAGCAGCCCCCGCGTCATAGGCCGGCGCGTTTCCAGATGGAACAGGTTGGCCAGCCGTTCGGAATCGTTGCCCAGCACGATCAGGTGCCCATCCCGCACCTCATGGGCAACGCGTTCCCGCCGCAGCGCCATTTCCGTCAAACGCGTATAAGGCAGCGCCAGAAATGCGTTCAGTTGCGTTTCAAAAACAGGTGCGGTATTCGTCCCGTAGGCGGTGACAAGGCGGCTCGTACCTATATCAAGTCCGATCGCGGTCTGCTGGTTCATTCCTCTGGCTCCTGATTGCCTGATACTTGCGGCGCAATAGCTCGCGATATTCCGCGGTCGAACACTTCCGCGCTTCCGCCGCGCGTCGCACAGTTGCTTCGGCCGTCAGCAGCCCCTGCCACGGCTTCCCTCCGATCGCCTCCAGAAAGTGCCGGTTGTAATCGAACCCGAATAGTTCAATGGAAGCCGGCGCGCTCGCGTACCCGTCCGGCAACCCGAACTCGCCGAATGGAAAGTTCGCCGCCCAGTCCGTGTGATACCCAATCTGCATGTTTCTCGGGTTCACGGAAACCTGCGCATGCGTCACGCAGTTCTCGCCTGGTATCGAATACTCGCCGCGCAGCAGATCCGTCAGCATTCGTCCAGATCGTATCTGCGCCGGGTCTTGCACCAGCGATCCATCCGTCCGCGCTTCCAGAGCCACGCCCAGAAAGCTTTCGTTCAATCCCTCGTACACGGTGCGCGCATCGGCCCACACCGAATGCCCGGCGTGGAACGCCACCTCATCGTCCGGAACCACGCGAAACACCTGGCCAAAGCGATCGATCACATAGTTATAGAGCCGCCCTCGCCGAATATGCTCCAGCATCGCCTCGCGCGTCCGCACCAGCGAATGCGCCTCTCCCGCTTCAAGAGGCAGCATCAGGCTTTCCGTAGTATGAAAAACGATTCCCGCGGGCATCGCCGCTTCCGCCGCATTCTCCACCAGATCCGCGCGAGACCACGTCACATAGTGCCGCACGGTGGATTCCGTCAGATATTCCGTACGGATCTGCAGCCCGTTGGAATACACCCAATAGGCCGGCCTCTTCTCCACCAGCCAGATCTTCTCGATCTTTCCTTCAACCGGCGCGATGCTCACAGCCGCCGGCAGGCTCAATGCCTCACCCGCCTTCGCATGCTCCGGATTCACTGTTGCTCTGGTGAACAGAAATGCCAGCGCAGCGATCACCATAGCCACCACCGTTGGGAACGGGATCCGTCGGACCGGCGGCGCGGCAAGCACGTCGCTCTCCTCCAGCTCGCTCCGAAGAAACTTCAGCTTGTGCACGCTGTCGGGAATCTGCGCGGCTCGTAAGTGAATGGCGAGAAGTGTGTCCACGGCTTCGACATGGCAGTAGTGCCGGCTCGCTCACGGATTTCTCAGTTCCTTCCGCACGTACTTTCCTTAGTCGTGTGACTTTGTATGTCAAGTCAGACTCATGTTACTAAATGCACTACTATGGAAAAATACCATTATTGAATCGACTTACTAACTGTGTTCTAATGAGGACGACCTTTGGGCTGGCTAAGTCCGGGTGAGAGAGGTGAGGCTCTGCCGTGCAAGGTTCCCGAACCGCCGGAACACAATCCGGATCGATGACGCACCACGGCGCGGCCGTTGCCCTTGCTTCCGAACCGGAGCTGTTTCGCCTTCTCTTTGAATCCTCGCCGGACGCCCTTCTCGTTATCGACCAGCACGCCCGAATCTTTCGTCTGAACAGACAGACCGAAAAACTTTTCGGCTATGACCGCGGTGAACTGATGGGTCAGCCAGTCGCGCTTCTCTTCCCTTTCTCACCGTCTGATCCCGATGTCCAGCGTTCCACATGCCGGCGCAAGGATGGCCTCGAATTCCCGGCCGAAGTCTCACTGCGTCCGGTCGATCCGCATCAAGGCGCCGCGCTCATCCACTGCACCATCCGGAATGTCACTCGCAAGAAACGCGCCAGGGAATCTTTCCGCGCGCTCCTCGACTTTGCGCCCGACGCCATGGTCATCGTGAATCCCGCTGGTCACATCTCCGAGGTAAACGCGCGGACGGAGCTCCTGTTCGGCTACCGGCGTGAGGAACTCACCGGGCAGCCCCTCGATATCCTCGCGGCCCACCAATTTCAGAACGCTTATCGCCTGCATGTGATAAACGCCTTCTCCAGCCAGGGCGTCCGGGACAGCGGCGCTGCTCTGGAGATCGATGGTCTTCGCAAAGATGGCAGCGAGTTCCCCGTCGAGATCAGCCTAGCGCCGTTGCAAAGTAAGGAAGGCGCCATGGTCGCGTGCGGCATCCGCGATGTTACCCGGCGCAGCGCAACCGAGCGGGCCGCCGAGCAACTGGCCGCCATCGTCGATTCCGCCGAAGATGCCATCGTTTCGAGAGACCTCGACGGAATCATCTTGAGTTGGAACCCCGCGGCCGAACGCATGTTTGGCTGGATGGCGTCCGAGGTGGTGGGCCGTCACATCTCGCAACTGAGCGTCGGCCATCCCGACCGCGATCCGAAGATTTTCGCGCGTATCGCGAACGGCCAGCGCATTGAGTATTATGAAACCTCCAGCCCCCGTAAGGACGGAACTTTGATGGAAGTGGCCGTAACCATCTCGCCGGTGAAAAACGCACGTGGCGTCGTCGTCGGCTATTCCAGAATTTTCCGGCATGTCACGGAACGCAAACGCGAAAAGCAGGAAAAAGAGATCCTGCTGCAGGAGATCCATCACCGCGTCAAGAACAATCTGGCGCTTATCTGCAGTCTGTTTTTTCTGCAATCCACTTACACACAAGACCCGGCAACCGTCCGAATCCTTCGGGAAAGCCAGGACCGCGTGCGGTCCATGGCCCTGGTGCACGAAACCTTGTATCGCTCCGGTGATTTCGCCTCCGTGAATTTCGGCGATTACGTCCGCTCCCTCGCCGGTCAACTCCTCCAGACTTACCGGCTGCCCGGGCAAACCATCAGGCTCTCCACGGAATTGGAAAAGGTCGACATGAGAATCGATCGGGCGGTCCCTTGCGGCCTCATCCTAAATGAACTGGTCACCAATTCTCTGAAGCATGCTTTCCCGGACGCGCGGAATGGCGAAATCCGGATCACCTTGAACCGCCAGGCTGACGGCTTGCACTTCCTGGAGGTCGCCGACGATGGGGCCGGCCTCCGTCACGACGTGAATCCGCGCACGGACCACTCACTCGGGCTGCGGCTGATCCGCTCTCTCACGCAGCAGCTCGATGGCGTCTTCGATATCACCAACGCGCAGCCGGGGACGGTGGCGCGGCTCAGATTGGCGTTAACCGACCATGCGAACGCTCAATAGCCCCATTGTGAGTCCGCGGGTTCTGGTCGTCGAAGACGAGCGGCTCATCGCTGAGGAAATTCTGGAACGGCTCACGCGCATGGGCTTCCGCGTGGTCGGCTCGGTGGACACCGCCGAAGATGCCGTGCAAGCCGCCCGCCGCGAATTGCCCGAATTGATCCTGATGGACATCCGGCTGAAAGGCAAGATGGATGGCATCGAGGCGGCGGCGGAGATCCGTCGTGACCTGAATATTCCGGTCATCTACCTCACTTCGCACTCCGACAGGGGAACCCGCGCGCGGGCCATGGAAACTACGCCTTGCGGTTACGTCCTCAAACCGTTTCGCGAGGAAGATCTGCTGGTGGCCATCGAGACCGCCCTTCATCTGAACCTGCAGGAGCGGCGCATCCGCGAGAGCGAGGCGCGCTACGCCGCCACGCTCAGCAGTATTGGCGACGGTGTCGTCGCTTCGGATGAGGATGGCCGCGTCACATTCATGAATCCCGTGGCCGAGGCTTTGACCGGATGGGAATTTTCGGCAGCCCTCGGCGTCAGTGTCGACAAGGTTCTCAAATTCATCGACCACTCCACGAATAAGCCTCTGGAGAATCCCATCCGCCGCGCGCTCCGCCACCGTCTGGCCGTCGTACCCACCGGCTCCAGGCTTCTGATCGGGCGCGATGGAACGCGTATCCCGGTCGACGATAATGCCTCACCCATCACCACCGATCGCGGCGTCATCATAGGCGCGGTAATCGCCTTTCGCGATCTCCGCGGCCGACGCCTCACCGAAGAAGCCTTGCACAAAGCCGAGGAGCAGCTTCGCCGCTCGCAGAAGATGGATGCCATCGGCCGTTTGGCCGGCGGCGTGGCGCACGACTTCAACAACCTGCTCACCATCATCAACGGCTGCGCCAATCTCGCCCTCGGGGGTCGCGATGTGAACGAGGCCACAAGAGATCTATTGAGGGACATTGAAGATGCCGGGGAGCGTGCCGCGCTCCTCACCAACCAGTTGCTCGCGTTCGGCCGCAAACAGGTGCTCACACCCGTGGTTCTGAATCTCAACGCGGTCCTCGAAGAAATGAAGAGCATGCTCCGCCGGATCGTTCGTGAGGACATTTCCTTGACCTTCAGTCTGAGTCCGTCGCTCGGCCGCGTCAATGCCGATGCCAGCCAGATCGAGCAGGTCATCATGAACCTGGTGGTGAACGCCCGCGAGGCCATGAACCCCGGCGGCTGTCTCACCGTTCAAACCTGCGACATCGAAGTTTTTGACCCAGGCGCGGTCTCGGACAAAGACGCATTGGAAGACTCCATCAAACAGCCCGACATCAAGCCCGGCCGCTACGTGATGCTGACAGTCACCGATACCGGGCGCGGGATGACTCCGGCCACCCAGGCCCGCGTCTTCGAGCCTTTCTTCACAACCAAGGGGTCCAAAAAGGGATGCGGCCTGGGCCTCGCCACCGTGCATGGCATTGTCACCCAATCGGGCGGCGAAATCTGTATCGAGAGCGAACCCGGCCGCGGCACCACATTCGCCATCTACCTGCCCCTCGTCGAGGAGGCCTCCCCGCCGCGGTTGGAACACACCGCGGAAGAGCGCTCGATCACCCTCCAGGGAACCGAAACCGTTCTCCTCGTCGAAGATGAAGACGGGGTGCGTTCCGTCCTCTCCTCCATCCTCCGCAAGTTCGGATACCAGGTGCTCCAGGCCCGCGGCGGCAAGGAAGCCATTGCCATCTGCGAGCGTCCCGGCCAGAACATTGACATCCTCATGACGGACGTCGTCATGCCCGAAATGGGCGGCCGCCAACTCGCCGAGCACGTGCACGCCCTGCGGCCCCGCGTCCCCATCCTTTATCTTTCCGGCTATATCGACGATGCGCTGCTGCGTCACGGGGTCCTCGAAGACGGCAGCTTCTTTCTCCGCAAGCCCGTCGCCCCCAACGTCCTCGCCCTCAAACTCCGTCAGATCCTGGACCATGCCTCCACGGAATTATGATGAGAATTGATGATTACCCGCGAACAGGCGCTCGATATTCTCCACGAATTCGTTCAATCACCTTCTCTGCGCCGCCACGCCCTGCAGGTGGAAGCATGCGTCGCCGCTTACGCTCGTTCCTACGGCGAGGATGAACAACAGTGGTCGGTGACGGCCCTGCTCCACGACTTCGATTACGAAATTCATCCCACGCTCGATCTGCATCCCATGGCCGGTTCCCCCATCCTCGAAGAGCGCGGAGTGCCCGCCGAAATTCGGCGCGCGATTCTCTCCCATGCCGATTACTCCGGTGTGCCGCGCGAGTCGCGTTTGGAAAAGGTGCTGTTCGCGTGTGATGAACTCTCCGGCTTCATCTCCGCAACGGCTCTGGTGAAGCCCACCCGCAGCGTGGCGGACGTGGATGCCGGAAGCGTGAAGCGAAAGATGAAGGACAAAGCCTTCGCGAGAGCCGTCAACCGCGAAGATATTGTGAACGGCGCAGCCGGCCTCGGCGTCCCGCTCGAAGAACATATCGAATTCTGCATCCGCGCCATGCGCGAACGCGCCGCCTCGATCGGCCTCGCCGGACAATAAAAAGCTCCAGGAAGTCTTGGAAACAGAGTCGGCCATTTAGCTTTCAGTTCGTCCCCGCCCGCTCCCGCAATCCGCTTTCGCCGATCCCGATCAACGCGCGCGAGGTCTCGCCTCAACCCATGCCCGCGAATCCGTTACATGTTTTTCTCATGTACTCACCATCGATGCGAATCAACCTGCGTCCGTTCGACGCCGCGCCGCGAAGCGCCACGCCCGTTACCGCAACTTCCTGCCCGATGGCCCCGGCTTTAGCTCCCGCTCTTGCTTTCGCTTGTGCGAATTCTTCTACCGGAGGACCCTTTTTACTGTTTCCAGAACCGCCTGGAGACAAGACCACTATGCTCCCGCAACCCCTTTTCCGTCAACTGAAATCGAATCGAAACAAGCCGATTTCCTCAAGTTTGATCTATCGTATTTTCAAAGTCTTACGGACATGCCGCGGTGGATTCATTGCGGATAAACCAGGCCCATCGAAAAATGTTCGGGACATCCGATCCTTCGACTCACACTCGATTCAAATGCGTATCTTTGAAAGTCGTTGGATACTTCAACCCATACCCCAGCATCCGGTCAAACCGGGCGTGCGGGTCGGGGCGTGGCTTTCATAACCTGGCGCAGGAACAGCAGAGCAAACCCAATTCCACTGCCGTGATCCCACCAATAGGCGGCGATGCTGCAAGAGCAGCACCGCCCCACCTTCCAGATGCAGCAGTACGCGAGGGCTCACTGCACCGTCAACCCGTTCGGCAGCACCGCTTCTTCATTTCCCGGCGGCGCCCCCGTAATCGCCAGCGGAGACAACGGCTCCAGCGCCGCATCGCTCGCCGCGCTCAGTTGCACCGTCAGCGTGGTTTCATTCACCACCGTCACGGCCCCCGCCGTAATCCCCGCCAGCGCACCCAGCGCCGTCACTCCATTCTGGAAGTGCGTATTGAAACCCGTAATCGTATAAGTCGCCGGACTGCCCCCGTGCGTGATCGTCGCCGGGCTGATCGACAACAAGATCGGCTCGGTCGCCGGTAGTAACTCATTGAACGCCCCGCGCATCACGAAAGTAGCCATGTCCCCGCGCGTCACCGGGCTGTTCGGACAGTAAGTGGTCGCCGTACACCCGGAAGTGATGTTATCTTCCTTCATCCGCTGAATCCACGAACCACCGGTAGTGGTGGATGCTGCCGAGGTGAAATCGAAAGTCGGCCCTACGCTGGGGACCGCAATCACCTGCGGCAATGGGTTCGCTCCGCCAAAGTTCTTAGTGAACGAAAGAGCGGGGATGTTTGCAAAAGTCTGAGCCTGCACCTGGCTCGACATCGCGGTCAGAGAAACCAGAATTGCGGCGAAAAAGAGTGCGGGAAAAGAGGGGGGGTTTGCTAACGAGTTGTATCACAAAGCCAGTCACGCCGCAACCGTAACTGGGTGCCCATAGTTCTTGGAGAATCGTCCCCGCCAAATCAACAACCTACGCCAAAATCCGCCTTCCCGAGCGAACTTCACCTGCTATTCCTTGGTGGAGGAAGCAAGGGTAGAGGAAGCAAGCGTATGAACGCCCCCGAACAACAAACCCAAAGCCACCCCAAAAGCGGCTCCGGTCGAAATTGTAACTCCCCCGGAATCAACAACATCGCCCACCCTCTTGTTTTGCAAATCAGGGGTCCACGCACCTTCGCCGTCCGGGGCCATGCTACTGTCCGGTAATGCCCGATCTCGGCGCGGTGCGCGAGTTGGCCCGGTCCATTACCGCGCTCGAAAACAACCAGTCCGAAGCGCTCCTGGCTTTGCATGAGGCGATGCGCGACACGTCCGCAAAAGGCCGCGTCATCGGCATCACCGGACCTCCCGGCGCGGGCAAGAGTTCCCTGGTAGACGCCCTCGCGCGCCAGCTCCGCACCTGCGAAAAAACCGTCGCCATTCTGGCCGTCGATCCCTCCAGTCGCTCCACCGGCGGCGCGATCCTGGGCGACCGCATCCGCATGCGCGACCACTACGCCGATCCCGGCATCTTCATCCGCTCCATGGCCACCCGCGGCCATTCCGGCGGCCTCGCCGCCACCACCCACAATGTCGCCGAATGGCTTCGGATTAAAGGATTCGATTACGTTCTCATCGAAACGGTCGGCGTCGGACAGGATGAAATCGCCATCGCCGGCGTGGCCGACATCGTCGCCGTCGTACTCGTCCCTGGCATGGGCGACGACGTTCAGGCCATCAAAGCCGGTTTGATGGAAATCGCCGATCTCTACGTCGTCAACAAGGCCGATTACGAAGGCGCGGACCGCACCGTCAACGAAATCGAGGCCATGCTGAATCTCGGCCATGGTCCCAAACCGCCCATCCTCAAGACCATCGCCACCGCTCCCAGCGGAATTCCTGAGCTCATTCAACAGCTCGATTCCCTGCCCCGCCGCCAGCACGATGCGCCAACCGCGCGCTTCCCGATCGACCACATTGGCATCGCCGTTCGCTCGCTGGACGCAGCCGCTTGTTTTTACGCACTGCTGGGCCTCGACACTTCCGCGCGTGAAACCGTCCCGCCCGAAAAGGTCCGCGTCGCAATGCTGGCCGCCGGTGAATCGCGCATCGAACTCCTGGAAGCTCTGGACCCGGATTCGCCCATCGCCAAATTCATCGAGAAACGCGGCGAGGGCCTGCATCACGTCGCCCTGCGCGTGCCGGATTTAAACCGGGCTATCGAGAAACTCACCGCGGCCGGCGCCCGCGTGCTCCATGAACCCCGCCGTGGAGCGGGCGGCCATCTTTACACGTTCGTCCATCCCTCCAGCGCGGGTGGCGTACTATGGGAACTTATTCAAGCATGATTGGAATCATTGGCGGCAGCGGGCTCTATTCCATCCCCGGGTTCACCGATAAGCGGGAAATCGAAGTTGAAACACCCTTCGGCAGCCCTTCGGACAGGTATGTCGTCGGCACGCTGGCCGGGCAGCACGTGGCTTTTCTCGCCAGGCATGGCACGGGCCACCGCATCTCCCCTTCGGAGCTGAACTTCCGCGCGAATATTTTTGGGATGAAGAAGCTGGGAGTGGAGCGGATCATCTCCATGAGCGCCGTTGGCTCTCTGAAAGAAGAGCACCGCCCGCTCGATTTCGTCATTCCCGATCAGTTCTTCGATCGCACGCGCGGCCGCATCTCCACCTTCTTCGGCGACGGGCTGGTCGCGCACATCAGTTTCGCCGATCCCGTCTGCCCCGTCCTGTCGGCAGTCGCCGAAGCCGCCGGCAAAGCCGTGGGCGTCAATGCGAAACGCGGCGGCACCTATCTTTGTATGGAGGGTCCCGCTTTCTCGACGCGCGCCGAATCGAACGTCTATCGAAGCTGGGGCATGGATGTCATTGGGATGACCAACCTTCAGGAAGCCAAACTCGCCCGCGAAGCCGAACTCTGCTATGTCAGCGTCGCCATGGTAACTGATTATGACTGTTGGCATGCCGATCATGACGCAGTCACCGTAACCGATATCATCGCCAATCTCACGAAGAACGCGGAGAACGCGGCGAAGCTGATTGTGGAGGCCCTGACCAACATCCCCGCGACGCGAGATTGTAAGTGCGGCTCCGCCCTGCGGCACGCGCTCATGACCGCGCCCGACCGCATCCCCGCCGCAACCCGCGAGAAACTGGACCTGCTGGTTGGTAAGTATCTCGTGTGAACAAGCCGCCGGAGAACTGCTCCGGCAGTGTGTCGACGGCGAGCCGTGGGATCGCGACTTAGCCCGGACGCTCGCCCAGCCGGAGTGCGCCGACGCCCTCTTCCGCATCCTCATCGAGGGCCTCGCCGACCGTTTTGAAGCGAGGCTTTGCGAGGATTACCGGGCCATCTTCTCCCTCATCCTGCAACTCGCAGGAAGACCAACCGACGCGGGCGCTTTCGCCTGCCAGTTCGAGCCCCGGCGCATTGCCGTCCTTTCCCGCGTCACCCTGGGCGCGGATATTGCCATCACCAGCGTCCTCGTCGATGCCGCCCACAAACGCTTCCCCAAAGCGGAAATCTGGTTCGCCGGCAGCGCCAAATCCGCTGAACTCTTCGCCGGCTTCCCGTGGATCAGGCACCTCGACGTAACCTACAGGCGCGGCGCAATCCCGCAGCGCCTCGAAGCGTGGCGGCATCTTTCCGGGCAATTCCACGACGAGGACTGGCTGGTGATCGACCCGGATTCGCGCCTCACCCAACTCGGCTTGCTTCCCGTCGTCGATGATCGCCGCTACCTGTTTTTCAACAGTCGATCTTACGGTGAAGATAGCGACGCCAGCCTCTCCACCCTGGCAAAGCTTTGGGCGCACGAAACGCTGGGCGTCGAAGGCGCACGGGGTCTGATCGCGCCGCCGGCCATCACGCCTCCGGTCCACACTCCCTACGCCGCTGTCAGTCTCGGCACTGCCGACAACCCATCCAAGCAGATGCCCCCCGCATTTGAAGCCGGCCTGATTCGCGAGCTCTGCGCCCACTTCCCCAACGTGATCGTGGACCGCGGCTTCGGCGCGGACGAATCCGCGCGTGTCGAACGCGCCGTCGCCGGAACCAACGCCACCACATGGTCGGGAAGCTTCGCGGGCTTTGCTTCGCTCATCGGCGCAGCCTCCTGTTATGTCGGTTACGATAGCGCCGGCCAGCACGCGGCCGCCGCATTCGGAACGCCCCTCGTCACCCTGTTCAAGGGCTATGTGAATGAGCGCATGTTCGCGCGATGGCAGCCTGCCGCCCCGAATCCCGGGCGCGCTGTAATCCTCCGGGAACCGAACATCACCATTCCCGCCGTCAAGGCTGCTTTGGCTTCTTTTTCCCGCCTCTGACCTGAATCCGCTCGAACTTGCGGGGGTTCTCGCGGAACTCCCGCGCAAAGTCTCGCGCGCTCGCGGCCTGCCGGTTGACCGAATCGTATAGCTCCCGCGATTGAAGCAACTTCGGGAACTCGCCCTTTCCCTCCGTCAGTTGGTCCACCGTCTTGTTGATGGATTGGAGGCGGTCGCGCAGATCCCGGTACTTCGCGTCGCTCACCAGCCACGCGCCCGCTTTCCCCTTCCCGGCATTGGCGTCCGCCAGCGATTGGTGCAGATTCCGCGCCTGCGCCACCGCCTGGTCGTACTGTGCCGGATTGTTCAGAAACACGGCGCTCTGCGCCTTTTCGAGAGACGCGTCCACGTCCGCGATCGTTTTCGTGATCTTCTGATAATCCGCATCGCTGTAGAGGAACTGGCCTTGTGGAGTCTTGCGGTCCGCGTAGCCGGCGATGCTCTCTTGCAGCACCCCGACTTGATGCTCCATCGACTTGTACAAAGCGTCCCCATGCACCACCTTCGCCAGCGGAGATTGGCCCTGTTGAATGTCCGTGAGCACGAAGTCGATGCTGCTCATCGTATCCCGCAGGGAAGCCACCAGATCCGATGGATTGAAAGTTCCGCTCTGGATCAGACTCGCGATCTCCGCTCCTTCACCCACATGCTCAGTGGCGCGCCCCAGTGAAATATCCACGAACTCATCCCCGCCGATCAGGTTCGTCGCCGTTATGGCCGCAATGGAATCCACCGGAATATTCGCCATATACCGCCTCTGTATCGCCATCCGGACCTCGACGATGCGGTTCGGGTCGAGTGTGGAAGTCAGCGAAACCTTGTCGACGCGTCCAATGACCACTCCATTCAGCATCACAAAAGCGCCCTTCTGCAGACCGGCGGCGTCGCGTAAATAGGTGCGCAGCGGGAACTTCGAGCGGAAAAACTCCGCGCCGCCGCCCGAGAGCAGCCACGCCAGAAACAATGCGATGGCAAGGGCGGTAAGAAAGAGCGCACCCACCCGGATCCCGGTCCCCGGTGGCATCGCGTTGAGATCGTCCTGGCCTTCTTCTGGTGGTTTGTCGGGCATGCCGCCTGACGGCCAGTCTACCAGTCCCCCTATCCTTTTGTCCGCTCCCTGTCTCTTGTCCTAATGCGGGCAGCGTGTGCATTCTGATACACTGCCCGAACGGAGAAGGAGCAAACCACCAAATGGCAGCACTGATCGAGATTTTCTACAGCCCCAAAAAGGTTTTTGAATACGTCCGCGACCAACGCGCCTGGGCCATTGCGCTGATCGCCAACCTGTTGCTGATGACCGCGTTTCTGACCGGAGTTCAGCACGCCATCGGCCTCGAAAACATCGCCCGCCAGCAGATGGAGAGCAACAGCTTCACCAAGAACATGACTCCTGAACAAAAGGAGACGGCGATTTCTCAGGCCTCGACGCCCTCGCGGCAGATCATCGGTCTCGTGGCAACACCGGTCGTGATCGCCGTGATCATGGCGTTTTTCGCGGTGCTCTACATGGCCATCGCGGCCATGTCCGGGGGCCCGATCAAGTTCTCGCAGGCTTTCGGCGCAGCCAACTATTCGGCATGGCCGTTCAACGTCGTCACCGCGATCCTCTCCTGCATCGTCGTTTTCATCTCCGCCGATCGCTCGGAACTCGACCCGCAGCATCTGCTCGCCTTCAACGCCGGAGCCTTCATGGACAAGGCCACCGCGTCGAAACCTCTCTACGCCCTGGCTTCCTCATTCGACATCCTGATCCTGGCGCAAATGGCTTTCGCCGCCTGGGCGCTTTCCATCGTCGCCAGAATTTCCCTCGGCAAGGCGCTCGCCGGCCTGATCGTCATCTGGGTCTTCATGACCGCCATCCGGATGGGTTTCTCGCTCGTATTCTAGTCTTTAGTGAATCGCTCTTTGAACCGGCGCGACCTGCTCGCTCTCCTCACCGCCGCGCCGCTCGCGGCCCAGGGTGTTTCCACGCGCAACGTGCGCGCGCTGCCGCGTGGAAAACCCTCCGGGCTCCCCTTTAACGCCCGCTTCACCGACGTCGCCAAGCCGGCCGGACTGGCTCATCCCGTCATCTACGGCGATCTTGAAACCAAGAAGTATATCCTCGAAACCACGGGATGCGGTTGCGCTTTCTTCGATTACGATAACGACGGCTGGATGGATATTCTGGTGCTGAACGGCACGCGCCTCGATGGGCCGCCCGAAGGCGCGACCAATCGCCTCTACAAGAACAGGCGCGACGGCACGTTCGCCGATGTCACGTCCGATGCCGGTCTGATAAAGACTGGATGGGCCTCCGCCGTTTGCGTCGGTGACTACAATAACGATGGTTTTGAAGACCTCTTCATCACCTATTACGGCCAGAACGTCCTCTACCGCAATAACGGCAACGGCACCTTTACCGATGTCACCGCGCCCGCCGGACTCAAGAGCCGCGTCAAGCGCTGGGGCTCCGGCTGCACCTGGGTGGATTACAATCGCGATGGCCTGCTCGATCTTTTCGTGGCGCATTACATGGATTTCGATCCGGCCCGCGCCCCGGTGGCCGGGTCCAATAGTAACTGCACCTGGAAAGGGCTTCCAGTGATGTGCGGACCGCGCGGCTTCCCCACCGTTCCCCCGCTGCTTTATCGCAACAATGGCGATGGCACGTTCACGGATGTTTCGGCCGAATCCGGAATCGGGAAAGTGCGCGGCAGCTACGCTTTGACCGCGGTTGCGGCGGACTTCGATAACGACGGCTGGCCCGATATCTATGTCGCCTGCGATTCCACGCCCAGTTGGATGTTCCGCAATCGTCACGACGGCACCTTCCGCGAGGTCGGCCTCGAAACCGGCGTGGCCCTGAATGACGATGGCATCGAGCAGGCCGGCATGGGTTTGGGAATCGGCGATTACAATCTCGATGGCTCTCTGGACATCCTCAAAACGCATTTCGCCGACGATACCAGCGTGCTCTATAAGAACGACGGTCACGGCATGTTCGACGACGTGACCAATCAGAGCGGACTTGCCGTCGAAACGCGCTACATCAGTTGGGGCGCGGGCATTGTGGATCTCGACAATGATGGACTCCCCGACCTGTTCATCGTCACCGGAAACGTCTACCCCGAAATCGAGGCGAAGTTACCCAGCTACCCCATGAAAAGTCCCCGTCTGCTGTTCCGCAACCTGGGCCAGGGTAAGTTCGAAGAGCTGCTCGATCAGGCCGGACCCGCCGTCGCCGCACCTCATTGCAGCCGCGGCTGCGCATTCGGCGACTTCGATAACGATGGCGANNTCGGGCGTCAACCACTGGCTCAAGGTCAAACTCGTCGGCACGCATTCCAACCGCAGCGCGATCGGTGCGCGTGTGACGGCGCGCTACGGCGGCAGGCAGCAGGCTCAGGAGGTACTCAGCCAGTCGAGCTATTACTCGTCAAACGACCCGAGGCTGCACTTCGGCCTGGGCACTGCCGCGACGGCCGACCTCGAAATCCGCTGGCCGGACGGAAACCGGCAGATTGTCAAAGCCGTCGCTGCCAATCAGATCCTGACCATCCGGGAACCTCACTTGAAAAGTATCCCCGCGTCCCGGTAGTCGATCGTGATCGATCCGAACGTCGCCAGCACCGGCATTCCAAGAATGCCGCTCACTTCCACTCCGGCGCTGCTGCTGATATTCGGCAGGTCGAACGCCGCCAGGCGCGTAAACTCCTCGCGGAAACCGGCAAACCGCAGCACCACCCGCTCCGCTTCGTACAGCATCTTCACCTTTCCGGATACCCCTTGAACGGACATGTGGTGGTTGTAGCGAACCGTCGTGATGGACCGCGCCAGATTCGTCGCGAGGCTGTTGAAGCCGGCGCCCGTGTCGATGAGGAATAATCCACTCCCCGCATCGGATTTCTCCGCCTCGCTGACAGTCGTGGGAATCAGCAGGTAGTGGCGAAATTCCAGGATGGGAGTGAAGGGCTTGGTTTCTGTACCCGTATAAGCGTCAACTGGAGTGTAGCCGTCCCAGGGCGGTCCGAACAAAGGGTCGAGGGCAATCGAGTGGTTGCTGAAATCCACCTTGACGAGGAATCGCTTGAACAGGTCGCTTCCCAACAGTCCGCTGAATTGACCGAGCGACCGCTTCTCCACCACATTGACGGTCACGTTCTTGAACGCCAGATCGCCAATATGCAGTTCATCCGCGTATCCCAGCCACGCTTTGGTTTCGCGGTCGCTGCCGATGCCCCAACTCCGGGAGCGGCCGACGCTTTGGATGCGTGCCTTCAGGGCGAACTCGGTGGAGACGGTCACTCCGCCGGCCCCTGTGTCAAAGCGCAATTCAGACTTCACGCCGTGAACGGAAATAGCCAGCCCTGCTCCGAACGACCCTTTCCCGTCGGGCCGAATTCGATAGGGCAATTGATAATGGCGGTACGGGGACTCCAGTTCCGCTTCGTGCCGTTCTTCCAGCGCGTCGACGGCACGGCCGATCTCCTCATCATCGGGGGCCAGTGCGTGCGCCGTGCGCACCAGCGCCGCGCGGCGGGCTCGAAATCCCTTCGCGCCCAGAATGCGCGCGCTCCCGTAAATCGCCAGGGCATTCCTTTGATCGAGGTCTATCGCGGCACGGTATTCCGCGTCAGCTTCCAGAACGTGGCCTTCGCGAAACAGCAGATCCGCGTGAACCCGGCGCACATCGGATGCGCGCGAATCCGGGGCGCCCGCGCCAAGCGGCAGAGTGGCAAGGAAAAACGTCGCAACGCTAACGAGGCTTGTAATCGAAATTGATCTTCGCATCACGGTAATCAATCGTGAACGATTGAAACATGGAAAGCACTGGCAGTCCTAAGGTGCCGCTCACTTCCAATCCCGCAGCCCGGCTCGGTCGCGTTTCGTCGAGCGATGTCAAGCCGAGATTCGTCTGACGGAAACTCCCAAACTGCAAGACTACGCGGTCTGCCTGGTACACCATCTTCACTCTTCCCGATACGCCTGACACGGCCATCGAGTGGTTGCTCCGAACCTTCGTCACTCCTGGAGCCAGGTTTGTCGAAATATCGTTGAATTCCGCGCCGGTGTCGATCAGGAATAAACAGTTCGTTTGCTCGCTTTGGAGCTTCTCGCTCACCAGCGTCGGGATCAGCAGAAGATGGCCGGCTTCGAAAATCTGGGTGAACTGCGCCAGTTCCCGGCCCTCATAGCGGTCCACCGGCGTAAACCCGTCCCATGCCGGACCTGGTAAGGGATCCAGATCGATTCGGCCCTGGTAGATGTTCACATCAACCAGGAATCGTTTGAAGATGTCCGTGCCGATCAGACCGTCCGACTCGCCCACAGAGCCCTTCTCTTTCACCTTGACAATGATGTTCCTGAACTCGATGTTGCCGACGCGCATGCTGTCCGCGTATCCGACCCAGGCATCCGCATCCCCGGCATTCCCGAGGCCACCGATTTTGGAGCCGCCGATTCGCTGAATGCCGGCCTTTGCCGCAAAACCGCTCGATACAAGCAGGCCGCCCGCGCCGGTGTCCACCAGCAACTCCGACTTCACGCCCTTGATGACGATCGTCAAGCCCATCCCAGTGGCGCGCTTCCCGTTATAAAGGACCCGGTAGGGAAGCTGGTAAGGCTGATAAGGGGAAGCCAGTTCGAACTCGTGCCTGCCGTTGAGAACCTTTGCCTTCGCAAGCTCTGTTTGAACAAAGCTCTTGGCGGCCGGATCAGTCGTCACCGCCGGGTCGAGTGCCATTCGTTCCCATCGCCCGACCGAATTTTCCAGAGAGAAATATGCGCTGCTGATCACTGGATCTGTAGGCGCGAGTTCGTGAGCGGCTCGAATCAGGCTGGCCGCTTTGCCATTTAAACCTGCGATCCGGAAGGTTCGCGCAATGCCGTAAAGCGCTCGAGGATTCTGCTTATCCAGGTGGAAGGCCGCTTTGTATTCGGCGTCCGCCTCCGGAACGTGGCCTTCGCGAAACAGCAGATCGCCGTGAATGCGGTGCAGATCCGAGGCTTGCGCGTTCGCCTTCAGCGCCGTCTGGACCGCCTCATCGGCTTCGTCGAAACGCTCTTCGTGTAGCAGCAGATCCACCAGCCGCACATTCGGTTCGACGGCCTCCGGATGGGCCGCGATGTCCTTCTTGAGTCCGGCAACATCTGTGTCGCCGCCCAGTAGGAAAACGGCAGCCAGCATGACCGCCGTCGCACGCAGAGAGAGTGGCATCCATATAACTTGCCACAAATGGCAAACCAACGTCGCGCAAATAGTATCCTAAGGCTTGATATGGCGACAGCTCCCCACCCCGTTTTTTGCGTGAAATTGCAGAAAGAAGCCGAAGGTCTGGCCGAGGTGCCCTTCGATGGACACCCGCTCGGCCAGCGCATCTATGAGAATGTATCGAAGGAAGCCTGGGGCCAGTGGGTCGAGCATATGAAAATGCTCATGAACGAATACCGGCTGAATCTGGGGCAGCCGGAAGCCCAGGAATTCCTGATCCAACAGATGGAGCAGTACTTCTTCGGCCAAGGCGCGGCTCCGCCCCCCGACTATGTCCCGCCCCCCGCCCATTAGGCACCCCCAGCCATGCTGACCGACGGCTTTGGACGAGTTCACGACAGCCTGCGCATCAGCGTCACCGACCGCTGTAACATCCGCTGTTTTTACTGCATGCCCGATGGCCTCGTCGCGTTTGAGCCGCGCGAAAACCTGCTCAGCTTTGAACAGATCGAGCGCTTCGTCCAGATCGCGGCGTCCCTTGGTGTCACCAAGATACGCCTGACCGGCGGTGAGCCTTTGGTAAGGCGGGACTTGCCGGTTCTGGTGCGGAAACTCGCCGGAATCCCCGGCATCCGCGACCTCGCGCTCACCACCAACGCCGTCCTACTCGCCGCCCACGCCCAGACGCTTTACGATGCGGGCTTGCATCGCCTCAACGTGCATCTCGACACGCTCGATCGCGCGAAGTTCCAGCACATCACCCGGCGGGACGATCTACCGCGCGTTCTCGAGGGGCTCCAGGTCGCAAAACAGACCGGCTTCAAAATCAAGATCAACGTGGTCGCCGTGAAAAACCTGATCGAGCCCGACCTCGTCCCCATGGCGCACTTCTGCCGGGATCAAGGCTTTGAGCCAAGGTTCATCGAGTTCATGCCCCTCGATTCGCAGCACCTCTGGGACCGGTCCAAAGTCCTCACGGCCGATGAGATCGTCCGCACCTTGTCGCAGCAAGTCGCCCCGCTCGAGGAGGTGCCCGATCGCGACCGGCGCGCCCCGGCCACCGAATACCGCTGGGCCGATGGCCGTGGCCGCATCGGATTGATCGCCTCGGTAACCCGGCCTTTTTGCCTGAACTGCAACCGCTTGCGCCTCACGTCCGATGGAAAACTCCGCTACTGCCTTTTCGCGGTCGAGGAGACCGACGTGCGACAACTGCTCCGCAGCGGTTCGGATGCCGAAATCGCCGCCGCCCTGCGCTCCAATGTGGCCGCCAAGTGGCTCGGCCACGAAATCAACAGCCAGCGTTTTGTTCCTCCGCCGCGTCCCATGTACTCTATCGGGGGATAATGAACAAAAGTACGCCAGTCCGCGTACATATCCAAGGGTGAAAACCATCTATGGCCGAAACTGCAACAACTAACGAATCCGCGCAGATTCATATCCTCCTTGCCGAACATGGCTATGAGGTTACCGATACCGCGCCCAACGTGCTTTCCATCAAGCAGCTCGACAGCGGCATCAGCATCCAGGCCGTGATTGAGGGGGAGATCGTCTATTTCTCGCTCATGTGCCAAACCGTGCCGGAGTCTCAATTGACGCCGCAGATCCTGAGGCGGATGCTCGCGTCAGATAATGGCATCTCGACATCGTATTTCCAGCTATACGACTTCGGGGAAGGCCAAACCACCATCGCTCTCTGC
This sequence comes from Bryobacterales bacterium, assembly GCA_003136675.1. Lineage (GTDB taxonomy): Bacteria > Acidobacteriota > Terriglobia > Bryobacterales > Bryobacteraceae > Bog-113. Next base: position 6,478 of record PLFE01000097.1, on the reverse strand, counting down.
AATTTTTGCAAACTGGCTCTGCTGGGCGCGGAAGACGCGGATGATATTCTTTCCTGCGTGCATTTTCTATTTGCCGATGTGCTGACCGCGCGCGACCTGTTGCTGGGACTCGGCAAAGCGGAAAAGACTGGGGGATTTTGAGACATGGGATTTCTAAACGAACTATTCGGCCGTACCGGGCGCGTCGCGCGCGGCCAGGCCTCCGACGCCGTCAGCGCCTACGAGAACGCCAACTTTGAATCCACCGTTCGGCAGACCATCGCCGACATGAAGAGCGAATTGAATAACGTAGTGCGCGCATCGGCCGTGGCCATGAGCAACTACAACCGGCTGGATGCCGAATACCAGAAGTACGTGCGCCAGTCCGATGAATGGAAGGCCCGCGCCAATCAGGCCCTCGACGCCAACAACGAAGACCTGGCGAAGAAAGCACTGGCCAAGAAAGCGGAATCCGACCGCCAGGTCGCTTCCATGCAGACTTCCATGCAGCAGGCCCAGCAGGCCAGCGATAGTTTGAAATCGCAAGTCCTGGAGCTGAAGCGCAAGATCGACGAAGGCGAGCGCACCGCAACTACTCTGGTGGCCCGCAAGAATGCCGCGCAAGCCCAGCGCAAAGTGGCCGAAGCCATGGCGGGCGTGGCCAAGAGCGACAACGCGTTCGCCCAGCTTTCGCGCTTTGAAGAAAGCGTTTCGAAAGAAGAAGCCACCGCCAAGGCCTTCCAGCAACTCGGTTCCATCGGCAAGGACGACGATCTGGAGAAGCAGTTCCTGCAGCTTGGCGATCACTCCGTGGATGCCGAGCTCGAAGCACTGAAACGCGAGCGTTCACTGCCTGCCGCCCCAACGGCGACGGTATCGGTGCCCCTCAGCATCGCGGCGCCGGCCGAACAACCGGCGGAACCGGCCAAGCAATAGCGCATGTTCTTCAAACACACGAACGGATCGACGCGGCACGTCGATCCGTCTCAATTAGAAGATCTGGCGCATCTGAAGATCACTGATGCCAAGCCGGGGGACACGCTGTCGATTTCTGGCGCGGGGGATGAGTTCGCGGATCTGGATTTCACGATTGATCGCAGGGCCATGGTGGAGTTCGCCGAGAAGCGCTGGGTGGAACTGAGCGGGTTGTATCGCGACCACCGCGTGGTGCTGGAAGTGCACAATGACGACGAAGTGCAGGTGTTCGGATCGTTCGACGGGAAGCACCTGACGCTCGATCAGATCGGCCTGTCCGAGCAGGATATGGCGGACCTGGACTCGCGCCAGAACCCCGCCGACAATTTCGAGTTCGACGGCAAGGTCTGGCTGTACCGCTGGAGCCGCGAAATCGGCATCTTCGGCGATGATCAGATGCAGGGCGCGGGCTGCTACGCGTGGCGGTTTCAGGAAGAGAATGGGGACCGTTATCTGACTGTCCGCAAGTCCGAGGGTCAGCCGTTTGAGGGCGTGGTTTCCCAAAAAGTAGATCCTGGGGATATCACGGTTTACCGGGGGTAAATGGCGGGAGGAGAAGCCTCGTATGACGGGAATCCAGTTTGTGACCGATGAGAAGGGCCGTAAGGTCGCGGTTCAGATCGATCTGAAGAAATATGGGTCGATCTGGGAGGATTTCTGGGACAGACTCGTTTCCGAATCACGTCGAAAGGAAAAAGGCGTTCCTTTCGATGAGTACAGGGCTAGTCGGCTAAAGCGTACGGCACCGCGTGCCTAACCAGGCGTGTGAGTATCACACGCGTTGCTCGACGGTAGATCCGAAAGGCACTTCAAAATGAATCGAATCACAGGTTGGGTTTTGTTCCTCGGCGTCGCTGGCCTCATCGGCTGGGGAGTTGTCAAAGCGAGCCGTCTGCCCGCTGAACTCATCAACCAGATTCAGGAAGAAAAGACTCTCCTGGCGACCGCCCACGGGACGCTGGATGGAGACCGCAGCACAATTTCAAAGCAAGCCGGCGCCGACCCGGAACTGTTTGCAGTCCAGGGATTCGATCATGAATGGCCCGCGCGCCTGGGTGAAGCGGGCGCCGCGTTGACCGAAGCCGATCGTTATGACGTTCGCCTGGAAGCGCTCCGCCAGAAAAACCAAAAGAGCACCCGCGTGGAAGTGGAAGACCTGCTGCGCCGTGAACGGGAGCGCATCGGGATGGCCCTCACCGCCGCCGGCGCCGTAGTCACCGAAGCCCGCAAGCGAGCCGACTTAAAGCTGCACTTCCCACAAGCGCTGGATCAGATCGAAACGCAGGCGAAGTCGCTGGAGAGCGCGGATTTGACCGAAGTCACCGCGAAGGTTCACAAAGCCGAACTGGATTGGCCCAGCCGCAGGGAAGATCTGGAAACGCGGCTGAACGCGGTTGTCAACGCGAAAAAGCAGGCTGTGGAGTGGGAGCACGAAGCCGAATCCCTAAAGGTGAAACCGGCCCCGCAACTCACCGCCAAAGACTATGCGCAGGCTTTAGACGCCGAGGAATCTCTCGACCGTTCTCAGGGTGAAGCCGCCGGCCGGAACCTCGCCGGCATGTCGCAGCAGCTCTACACGTCCTGGGACAACGTGCTGGAAGATCTCGACCAGGAACACGGCGTTTATCGCGAGCGCATCAAGCACATTTCGACTACCGTAACGGCCCCTGGCGCAAAGGGAGTCACGTCGTCCTCCACAAGTTGGAAGGATGTTCCCACCGAGCAGTGGCGGCTGGTGGAGAACGACGTGGGCATGACGATCGCCCACAAACCGCTCGGCAGGTTCGACAGCGAGGCGGACCTGACGGCCGAGCCCCCTGGCTTCGCTTACATGGCGTCGCCGCAGGAAGGGCGAAACCAGTACGGCTATTGGGAGAACAGCGGCGGCGGCTCATTCTGGCACTGGCTTCCCGAATATCTGATCCTCCGGGAACTGCTTTGGAACCACTCTTACCAGCCCATCCCCAGCTATGAATGGAATCGCTATAGCCAGGCGCGGAGTTCCGGCCAAACCTGGTATGGGCGCGATGAATCCGGCGCGCCCAGGTACGGCTCGCACGGAACATTCACTGCCCAGCATTATGGGAATAGCCGTTACGTGCAATCCGGCGGCTTCGGCAGTTCCCGATTCGCGTCGGGAGCGCGGCCCTCGTCGCCCTCGTCGGGACAGAGATTTGGAGCGCCGAGCGGCGACGCCGCGGGCAAGCGGTTTGGTGGCGGATCACCGGGAAGATCCTTCGGCGCCGGAGCCCGCCCTGCGGGACGCAGTTTCGGCCGCCATCATTAGGCCTACTGGTTTGGGTTGGCCGATATGCGCCGCCAGGCGCCAGTCCCGAGTTTTCCGGTCATTACCAGCGTCCCCGGGGTCTGGTACTTGTACGTCCCAGTATCGTCCCACGTTAACGTCGTTGCGTGCATGATGTAGCGTCCATTGCTGGCCGTAAACGTCCCCATAGTCGGCGCCCCGCCATCCGGCGCTTCGCTATGGAATGTGTAGGTACCGTTCGGTCCGATCTCCAACACCCAGTAGCCGGGATTTATCAAATGCTCCCACAATCCCACCAGGTGAGAATCGACCGATCCTGGTTGGTTCCCGGGCGGCAGCGGTAGAGGGGAAGGCCATCGCACATCGTCGCCCGCGCACGGCGTCACCCGCACGAAGCACCCTTGGCCGCCACGGGAGATACATTGGGCAAGAGCGGCGGTGGCGGCGCCGGAGCGATCCGGTGCAGACGCCGCGCCATATGGGCCGGGCGTTCTGGCCGAGGTCGCAAGCGCCAGGCAGGTGTTTCTGGCCCAATACGCAACCACGCAGTCCTTGCTTCCGCTACTCCGGCACGATCGCAGTGCCTGCTGTTCAGCATCCCTCTGCGAGACTTGCCCATGCGACCCTGCCGTGCTTAACGTGGAGGGGGAGATCGCCACTGCGCCATAATGAACCGGTTGCCGTCGCGGGCTTCCGCAAGGCCCCAGATTGATCATGTTCCCGTCCGGGCCATAGGTGATTCCACATGTCACGCCATCCTGCGCCGCTGCTGGCCTTCCGCCGATTGCCGCCGCCATCAGCCAGACTCCTGCCCACGTCACCAGGCGTGTTCTTCGAACGGCCGCGATCGCCCCCGGCATATCTTCCTTCCTCCCTCCGTTTCCTCGGAGACCCCAGAATACAACTAAAGGGGATCAAGCGCGCGGCAGGGGACGTAGCGAAAATTGACAATCCTTGTTATTGGGGCTAGAGTGAACGGGAGCCGCATCCGGCGACAATCCCTCATCGAGAAAAGCGTCGTAATTTCCAGTGATGGCGTCGACCGGCAAGCGGGTATTGTTGAGCAGCGGGGCACCGCTGACCTTGCCGGGGATTACCTCAACCAATGGGCAATCGGACGAATCTACAGTTCCCATATTCCCCACCTGTCTTCATGGTAGCCTTTCCAACGATGTTATTCTGACGGTACCGTGGATCTTAATCTCGATACGCTGAAGCAGACCATCTCGCAGGATCTGGAACGATCCGAATTTGCGATTTTCCGCCATGATTCCGGCGCATTCAACGCAAGCCTGGTGATCACCTGGGACTCGGAAACGTTTCCCGATTACCAGATGTTCCTCGAAGCGGCGCGGAAACTGGGCGTGAAGATGATCATGTTCGCCACGCGCGAGTTCGACGAGTCCGAACTGGCCGAGGCGGAAGACGACCTGGAATCGAGCGAACTCTCCCGCGACGATCGCCGCGAGTACGCGACCTCTCTCAAAGCACTGAAAGAGCATGTGGGCAGTACCTGCTCCATTGAACTGGCCTTCCAGTTCGAGACGCATTTTTACGTCTATGAAGCGCGCCCGGATTGGTACGAGGAATTCGTCAATATCTCCGATGAAGTGATCGCGCTCGGCGCGGAGCTGGACGAAGAAGACGACGAATCCGAGGACGATAACATGGGCGGGTTCTATTCAAAGAACTGAATCGCGGGCGCGCCGCTGGCAGTTCTCCGCCTGCGAGCCAGCGCTCTCCCGGAACCTCGCCGAATCCCTCAATCTCCCCGAGACGATCACCCAAATCCTCTGCGGACGGCATCTCGAAGATCCCGTAGCCGCCGCTGAATTTCTCTCACCGTCACTTTCGCGCCTGCACGATCCCATGCTGCTTCTCGATATGCAGCCGGCCATCGAGCGCATTGTCCGGGCTATTCGCAATCACGAGGGCATCGAAATCCACGGCGATTACGATGTGGATGGCACCACCTCCACCGTGATCCTTAAGACCGCCATTGAGATGGCCGGGGGCCAGGCGGGGTTCTTCATCCCCCACCGCATCCGCGATGGCTACGGCATCCGCGATGCCGCCATCGAGCGCGCCGCCCAGAATGGCGTGAAGCTCGTTATCAGCGTCGATACCGGCATTCGCGCGCAGGACGCCGTACGCCGCGCCAACGAACTCGGCATCGACGTGATTGTGACGGATCACCATCTGCCCGAAGGCCACCTGCCACCGGCCATCGCGGTGATCAATCCCAACCGGCCCGGCTGCCCCTATCCGGAGAAGAATCTCTGCGGCGCGGGCGTGGCCTTTAAGGTTGCCCAGGCGCTGCTGGCCACGCTCGGCTGGCCGCGCGATAAGTTCGAGCGCATTCTGGCTTCGTTCCTCAAAATGGCGGCGATCGCCACAGTTGCGGACGTGGTCCCTCTCAC
>PLFE01000097.1:0-791 GCA_003136675.1 Bryobacterales bacterium | reverse complement strand
GCCCGTGCCATCGCCGAACGCCTCAGCCTGCTGAATAGCGAGCGTCAGGAAGAAGAGGCGCGCGTCATTGAGCAGATTCTGCAGGAATGCGAAGCCTCCGCAACCCAGGCCGCAACCCAGGCCGCAAGCCAGGCCGCGGCATTGGTATTCGCCGGCGAAGGCTGGCATCGCGGCGTATTGGGAATTGTGGCCAGCAGGCTGGTTGAGCGCTTCTGCCGGCCCTGCTTCGTCCTCGGTACGCTGAATGGCGAGACGGCGGGCTCCGGCCGCAGCATTCCCGCGTTTCACCTGCTGGATTCGCTGGAATCCATGCCGCAGCTTTTCATCAAGTTCGGCGGACACCGGCAAGCCGCCGGCGTAACCATGGCAACGGATAACGTGGCTGAGTTCCGCCAGTTGTTTGCCGCCTTTGCGGACCGCGTCTTGAAGCCGGAAGATTTCGAGCCGGTCCAGCGCATCGACGCCGCCATTCGCTTCAAACAGATTGATGCCGCCTTCTGGCAGTCTCTTCAGCGTTTGGAACCCTTTGGGATGGCAAACCCGGCCCCCGTGTTCGCCGCCCTGCATGTCGAAGTGGTCAGCGAGCCGGCCCTCATGAAGGAGAAGCATTTTCGATTCGCCGCAGCACAAGACGGGCGCGTGATCAAGTTCGTCGCCTTCAACATGGCCCACCGGATCGCCGAGTTTGCGCGCGGCGCCCACATCGACATCGCGTTTAAAATCGAAGCCGACGATTATAGCGGCGGGTGGGCGGCCAGGGTATGCGACGTGCGTCAGGCTTCTTCGGGGTA
>PLFE01000073.1:54558-87013 GCA_003136675.1 Bryobacterales bacterium | reverse complement strand
GGCGGTGAGGAATCCGCCGGTTTGCTGGGCCAGGTTGGCGAGCGTGTCCTGGGTGTTGCGTTTGCCGGCGTCGGAGGCGTCGTCGAGGGCCATGGCCGATTCGGTTGACACGGCATTGTCTCCGGTGGGAGTCGGCTGTGCGCCGTTCATGGACGATTGGGCGGCGCCGCCGAGGTGCGACGTTGCGTCGTTGTTCATGCCGGTCGAGATTAATCCGCGGCTATCGATGGGATAGAAACTGAGGTTGCTGCGATTGGCGGTGCTGATGACGCTCTGGAAAGCCTCCTGCGCGCCCTGGGGAATGATGAATCCATCGGTGAAATAGATCAGCGATTTGCGGCCCGGCAAGGTGGATTCGGCTTGCACCGCGGCCAGCAGAGCATAGATTGTGTTTCGACCACTCTGGGTAGATTCGGCGCGCTCACTGAATTCGAGCATCTGGAGCAAGGCGGCCACCATGACGCTGTCGGCTGCGCCCAACGCCCCTGCGCCGCTGCCGCCGGAGGCCAGGCTCGGGATGGCCGTCTGCTCCTCGGGGCTTTGTCTTCCATATTGATTCGGGCCGATGGTCTCCTGAATGCGATCCCGGAGCGCATTGCTCGCACTGCCGAAATCGGCGTAGGAAGATGTGGAGGCGCGTTCCACGGCTTTCGAGAGCAGGCTCTTATCGGTGGTGAAATCCTGCACCACTTTCAGACTCTGATCGAGCACGAATACCGAGACCCAAACGTTGTCGGGAAGATCCGTCTTCAGAAATTCGAGCGCGGCCTGGCGAGACAACATTCTGCCGGAAGTATCCATTTTGCCGAAGACAAGAGTGACCATGCGGATCTGGCTGGTGGGGTCAAGCTGCATTCTGTGGCCGGAAGCATCCGTGGCGTCGCCCCCCCGAACCAGACGAAACGCGCGGATGGGGCGGGCGACGCCGTTGTCGAAGACCGTGAAATCGCTCTGCGTCAGATTCGTGAGCGGCGCGCCCTTCTTGTCGCGTACGACCACGTCAAGCAGGACCTCTTCGGCCTTGGATTTGAGAGGCTGGGCATCCTGCGCGGAGAGAGGGGAAAGTGAGGCCAGAATGGCGAGGGCGACAGGGCCCTGAATGCGCATGAGGCTTTATATGCGGCGGGTGCAGGCGGGTTCCCCTTTTTCGGCACCGGGTGGGGGGAAACGTAATGAATGGCACAAAAAACAACGAGGCCCGGTGGTAAGCCGGACCTCTGGACCGGTCCTCTCGGGCCGGCATTCGATGGGAGAATCATTCTTCAACGGCTTCGCAACCGCGAAAAACTTTAGGTGATTGGATAGTAAAGTTTCTCGGGCCACTGCGTCAAGCGAAAATCAGAACCGATTTTTTGGCCCGTAAACGGTTGGACAAAAGCCACTTACGGCAAGGGTTTATTTCTCTACTTGTTCGATTGACATTCCAAAATAGCCTGTTTTGAGCCTCTTCGATAATCCTAAGAGTTTAAGAATGCGCGACTTACCGTCGTTCCAGGTGCAGCGTGAGGATCTCTTCGTCGTCTCCGGAGGCTCTGGAACGGACCACCAAGAGGCGAATGAGACCAAACATGAGGCCCGACGCGATGCAGAACGCGATCAGTATCCCAATGAGATAAAAGATATTTAGCAGCAGATTGGCAGGATTGTCTTTGGGGCTGGGGGGCTTCTCGCCGGTGGTGACGGTGGCCTGGTAGCGAACTTTCGCGAGTAGCGCTTCGGCTGCGTTGGCGTTATTCGGATGCAATACGACGGCGACAAACGGGCCAGTTCGTTTTACAAATGCGTCCGGAAGTTTGGCGAACTCCGCAGCGCGGTCGCGGGCCACAACGGGGAGCGGATACGAGAACAAAGCCATCCTGAGTCCGCTGGGATACTCGGCCACCACTGCCTCGGCACCGTAGCGAAAACCCGCCAGAGAGGGCTGTATGCCCGGGAAAAACAGCTTCAGCGCTTCGGGGCCGCCGACGTAACGCTCAGAATTGGGCACTTCGTGTTCCGGCAGGTAGAGCGGAAGGTTGGGGAGGGGCGAATTCTCGTAGCGCGGCATGCGGCGGAACATGTCGGCAGCCTCATCGGGTTCAGGAACGAAGCCGTGAATGGCCACCAGGTAGTTGCCGGAAGCCAGAAGGACGCCGTTTCCGGTGAGTGCGGCGTAGGAGGTGAGTGAGTCGAGGCCGTGCGCCGGCCGGGCATCGGACGGGACCAGAGAATCGAAAGCGCCCATGGCCGCGGTGGCGTCGGTGAGCCGCCAGGCTTCGACTTGAGCCGAGGCGGCGCCTTTCCTGAAGACGCCTTGCTCGGATTCCTGGAGGCCGAGTTCGTCCCACAGCGGCCGGTTGGCTTTGATTTCGAGCGGAGCGCGGGACACGAATTTCCAGGGCCCGATGACGCCGGGCAGAATGGCGGCGTGGCCGGCCAAGCTGGTTAAGGCAATGAGGAGCAGGATTCTCAAGACGCGGTCCCGTGGCAGTTCTTATACTTTTTGCCGCTGCCGCACGGGCAGGGCTCATTGCGTCCGACTTTCTTGCCTTTGACAACCGTTTTGGTGGCAGTGGGCGAATCGCCGCCGACGAATTGGAGTTCCGCCAGTTCGCGTTCCTTCTTACGCTGGATGCTGCGCGTCATGTCGGTGGCCGAGAGCTGCGCGGCTTCCTGGGCGGCCTTTTGGCGGCGTTCCGCCGCGGCCAACTGCTCCACGCGCGCAGCTTCTTCCTCGGGATCGTCACTCTCTTCGAAATCGCTATCGTCGGTGGGGAAAGGAAGATCGGGAGCGCCGCGCTCAAACCGCAGGAAGTAAAGATAGCGGACGGTCTCGTCCTCGATGCGGCCCATTAAGTCCTGGAAGAGTTGGTAGGACTCCTTTTTATACTCGACCAGCGGATCTTTCTGGCCGTAACCGCGGAGACCGATGCCTTCCTTCAGGTGATCCATGGAAAGCAGGTGATCTTTCCACTGATCGTCGATGGCGTTGAGCATGATCCAGCGCTCGGTCTGGCGCATGATCTCGGGACCAACCATGCCTTCCTTCTCGTCGTAGCGTTGCTTCACCTTTTCGGTGACGTCCACTTCGATCTGCTCCCTGGTGAGGCCGATGAGATCTTCGGTGTTGATCTTGACTCCGAACTGGGTCATGACGTCGTTCATGAGTCCGGTGAGGTCGAAGGAGGAGATGTGCGAGCCTTCGATACAGCGGTCGTCAATGTATCCGCCGATGAGATCCTCAGTCATTTCAAAGACGCGGTCTTTCTGATCCTGGCCTTCCAGAAGGGCGCGGCGCATGCCATAGATGGCGGTGCGCTGCTTGTTCATCACGTCGTCGTATTCAATGAGATGCTTACGCATTTCGAAGTTTTGAACTTCGACGGCTTTCTGGGCGGCGGCGATGCGCTTGGTGATCATGCCGGATTCGATGGGGACATCTTCTTCCATGCCGAGCCGCAGCATAAGGTTCTGCATCCGCTCGCCACCGAAGATGCGCAGCAGATCGTCCTGCAGGGATAGGTAGAAGCGCGAGCTGCCGGGATCGCCCTGGCGGCCGGCGCGTCCGCGCAACTGGTTATCGATACGGCGCGAATCGTGCCTTTCGGTGCCCACGATGTGGAGGCCACCGACGGCGACAACTTCGTCGTGCTCCGCATTGGTCTGCACTTTCATCGCGGCCAGCACGCGATCCCATTCCGCCTGACCATCGGGGAACTTAATCATTTCGTCGACATTCTTACCCTGCTTGCGAAGTTCTTCGCGAGCCATGGCTTCGGCGTTGCCGCCCAGAAGAATATCGGTTCCGCGGCCCGCCATGTTGGTGGAGACGGTGACGGCGGCCTTGCGGCCGGCCTGGGCGACGATTAAAGCTTCGCGTTCATGGTTCTTGGCATTGAGCACTTCGTGCCGTATGCCCATCTTCTTCAGAACTCCGGAAAGGGCCTCGGACTTTTCGACTGAAACGGTACCGACGAGAACGGGCTGCCCGGCGGCGTGCCTCTCGGCGATTTCCTTAGCGGCGTTGCGGAATTTCTCTTCGCTGGTGCGGTAAACCAGATCCGGATTCTCTTTGCGAATCATGGGCTGGTTGGTGGGAACGACGGTGACATCGAGGTTGTAAATCTTCTGGAACTCAGCGGCTTCGGTTTCGGCGGTACCCGTCATGCCGGAGAGCTTCTTATACATGCGGAAGTAGTTCTGGAAAGAGATGGTGGCGAAGGTTTGGGTTTCGCGCTCGATTTTGACTTTTTCCTTGGCTTCGACGGCCTGATGCAGTCCGTCAGACCAGCGGCGGCCCGGCATGAGGCGTCCGGTGAACTCATCGACGATGATGACTTCGCCGTCTTTCACGACATAATCCTTGTCCTTCAGGAAGAGGACATGCGCGCGCAGGGCCTGCTGCACGTGGTGGTTCCATTCAATGTTGACGGGCTCATACATGTTGCCGATGCCGAGCAGCTTTTCGCATTTGAGGACACCTTCTTCCGTGAGTCCCGTGGTGCGGTGCTTTTCATCGACGGTGAAATCGCCCGTGGTGTACTTTTCGCCTGGTTCCTTGCCTTCGATGACTTCGCCGCGCTCCAGCTTGGGAATGATGCGATCCACCTTATAATATTTGTCGGTGGATTGTTCGCTGGGGCCGGAGATGATCAATGGTGTGCGGGCTTCGTCGATGAGGATGGAATCAACTTCGTCGACGATGGCGTAGTTATGACCGCGCTGCACACAGTTGGCGATCTGAAACTTCATGTTGTCGCGCAGATAATCGAAGCCGAACTCGTTGTTGGTGCCGTAGGTGACGTCGCTGGCGTAGGCCTGGCGGCGCTCGTTGTCATCGAGATCGTGAACGATGACTCCGGTGGTGAGGCCGAGGAAGTTGTAGAGGCGGCCCATCCATTCGGAATCGCGTTTGGCCAGATAGTCGTTGACGGTGACGACGTGGACGCCTTTTCCCTCCAACGCATTGAGATAAGTGGGAAGCGTGGCGACCAGCGTTTTTCCTTCACCAGTGCGCATCTCGGCGATTTTGCCTTTGTGCAGGACCATGCCGCCGATCAACTGGACGTCGAAATGGCGCATGTTGAGGATGCGGCGTCCGCCCTCGCGGCCGACGGCGAAGGCTTCTACCAGGATGTCGTCGAGCGTCTCGCCATTGGCGAGCCTTTCGCGGAACTCCACGGTTTTCGCGGCCAGTTCGGCGTCGGAGAGTTTACGTAGTTCCGGCTCAAGCGCATTGATGGCGGCGACCTTGGGCTGCATCGCCTTGATCTCGCGCTCGTTCGCGGTGCCGAAGACTTTGGCGAGTATTTTGTCGATCATGGTGTTCCAGTTTTCATTTTAGCTTGACGAGAGTCTTTTCAATTGCGGCGGCCGCGTTGACAGCGCCTTGTTCCGCGCGCACTTCGACGCCTACCTGTTGCGCTTTGTGTTCGACGCCGCGATTCCCCAGGAGCGAAGCGAGTTTCGATTGCGCGCCGGCGGCTTTGTAGCTGGCACGGGGCAGTACTTCCGCGAGCCCCGCACGGCGCAGCCTTTCGGCGTTATCGAACTGATCAAACCCGAATGGCACAACGAGCGACGGCCGTCCGGAGCGCATTGCCTGGCCGGTGGTGCCGATGCCGCCCTGATGAACGATTACGGATGCTTTCGGAAAAACCGCGGAGTGAGGCGCGTAGGGGATTGTCAGTATATTGTGAGGTAGCCGGCTGGGAAGATCTTGCTCCCCCGGACCAGTGAGGAAGATGGCGCGGGCTCCGAGACGTTCCACCACAGACAGACTCTGGCGATAGAAATCGCCCGCCACGGTGACGGCCGAAGAACCCAGGGTAAATACGATGGGCGCTGGGCCGGCTGCGAAGAACTTTTCGATCGCCGGATCGAGTTCGGATTGTTCGTGATGGCGGTCGAAGAACGGGAAGCCGGTGAGTACCGTTTGGCTCGGCCAATCGGTTTGCGGGATCGCCATGGAACGTGAGAAGAGGCCGAGCACAATATGGGGGGAATGTTGTCCCTCAAATAATGGATGCACGGCGGGCAGTCCGAGTTCCCTGCGAAGATCGAGAACCGGCTGCACCCAGACGCGAGTTTGCCTGCGACCCTGGTTGAAGACCCAGCGCATCAGGCCGGGCCCGAATGAACGGAACTTAATCAGCCAGTGCGCGTTGGGAAGAACCGGCGGATCGATGGCGGAGCAGAAAGAGAACGGCGCGAGGACGGTGGAGACCCAGGGCTTTTGGAACTGCCCGGCGATGGCCATGGCGGCGCAGGCGAGCGGATGGGTGACGATGAGGTCCGCCTCACGCGCGGCGGTGAATAAGTCTTGATACGATTCGCGAACCGCGCCGGTGATATAGCGGATGACGCGTTCGCTGCCGCGTTTGGGATCGAAGATTTTGCGTATGAATTCGAGATCGTCGATGGGAATGTCCGGGCGAACTGGTAGGAACAGGAGGCCTTCGGCGATGACTTTGTCGTGGTAGAGGGGGCAGGTGGCGATGGTGACGGAGTGGCCGCGCTGCTTGAGTTCGAGGGCGATGGCGAGGTAGGGGTGTAGGTCGCCATAGGAGCCGAAGGTGTTGATGAGGATCGAGGCCATGGATGGGATGCTGGGATTCAGGATAATGGTTGGCGTCGTGAACCTAAACCTGGACCGTTATCGAATTACCGATGAAGATCGGTTGCTGACGCCGGCGCTGGCTGTTTATCCGGAGTTTGTGGACGCGAATATCGCAGCCACGCTGAAGTTGATGCACGGCGACGCGAATCGCTGGCGGCCGCACATTAAGACGGCGAAGATGCCGTGGGTGATCCGGCGTTTGATCGAGCGCGGCGTGCGCCAATTCAAGTGCGCTACAACGCTGGAACTTCGCGTGGCTTGTGAATGCGGGGCTTCCGATGTATTGCTTGCGTACGCAGTGGTTGGCTCCAGTGCACGGCGCGTCATCGAAATCGCGCGCGAGTATTCGGGAACGCGCGTTTCGGTGCTGATTGAGAACCCAGCTCAGTTTGAGATGTGGCGCGGACACGGAGTGGGAATCTTTGTGGACGTGAACCCCGGGATGGATCGAACCGGAATGGACCAGAGCCATGTTACCGAGATCGGCACGCTGGCACGCATGGCCGGCGCACAGTTTCGCGGACTGCATTACTACGATGGGCATCACACAGAGCCGGAGATGCGGGATCGGGAGAAGCAGGCGCACTTGGGTTATGCGCGTCTGATGGAGATTGTTGGCGCGCTCGGGGTTCCGGTGGGCGAAGTGATTACGTCCGGGACGCCGGCATTTGCTTGCGCCATGACCTTTGCGGGTTTTGATCAGGGGGGATTTATTCACCGGGCGTCGCCCGGAACGGTGATTTTCAATGACATGAGCAGCCTGGCGCAAATGCCGGAGGAGTTTGGTTATCAGGCGGCGGCGGTAGTGATTGCAACCGTGGTGAGCCACCCGCTGGAACGCCGGATCACCTGCAACGCAGGTCATAAAGCTGTATCGGCGGACGCGGGGGTGCCCACTTGCGCGGTAATCGGCTGGCCGGGATTGAATCCGCTCAAGCCCAGTGAGGAGCACCTTCCCATCGACGTTGCAGAGGGCGACGCTCCGGCCATTGGCGACTTACTCTACTTACTGCCACGGCACATCTGTCCGTCGGTGAACCTGTTTGATGAAGCGCTGATGGTGCGAGATGGCGGCGTGGTTGGCGTGGAAGCGATTGCCGCGCGCGGACATGAGCGCGCGCTGGCGGGTGTTGGGATAGACTGACGCGAGGAGGTTGTATGCATAAATTCGCGCTGATCGCGCTCGCTTGTTCGGCGGTTACTTTGCCGGCTTACTCACAGGATTTCGTCAAAGACACGTTGTTGAAGCATCTGAAGACTTCAAAGGACTTCACCGTGAAGGTGGCCGAGGCCATGCCGGAGGCGGATTACGATTTCAAACTGACGCCGCCGCAGATGAGTTTCGCCCAACAGATGGTCCATTTGTCGCAGGGATTTGAGTATTTCACCAGTGCGCTGGTGGGGCAGAAGCCCAGTGAGTCGAAGCCGGCTTCGATGAAGAAGGCGGACGTGGTGGCGTTTGTGAAGACGTCCTTCGATGGGGTGATCGCACGGGTGTCGGGTCTGAGTCATGATCAATTGACCAAGAGTTATAAGTCAGATGAAGGCGAGATGACCGGTCTCGATCTTGTACTCGGATTGCTGGATCATACGACGCACCATCGCGCTTCGGCTGAGATGTATTTGCGGGCGAAGGGGATCACGCCGCCGGAATACCAGTTCTAAATGAAGTCTTTCTTCCTTGACTGGAATAGGAATGTGAAGCCCAGCATGAGGACGATGAGGACGAACTCAGCCGCTAACAAGGTTGATGCCGCCGGGCTCCACTGAACGCTGTGCCCTTCCATCCCCCGGGCGATGCTGGCGATGTGCGCGACGTAATATCCGATTCCATTCAGAGCCAGATTTCCGGTGATAATCGCGCCGATGGTCCAGCCCTGGTGCTCGGTAGTCAGCGCCACGGTGTAAATCAGGCAAGTGCTGACCAGGATCTCGGTCGCCATGATCGCGACGAACGGCACGAGGCCGAATGGCTTATCCGGGGAAATCGCGATTGCCCCTAAACTCCCGCAAAGCAGCGTCAACCACACGACCAAAAAGATGATGAGGTTGCCCAGGATTTTCGAGGCGGTGTACTCCTTATAGGAGATCGGTAAACTCATCACGAACGAAAGGGTCTGCTCCTTTCGTTCGAAAACCATGGTCGCCACGGCGAGTTGCGCGCCGACTCCAATGAGCACCGTGACCAGCAGGATTAAGCCCAGGATGAAGCCGGGTTTGCCGCCGAGTCCGATGACGGCGAGGGAGAGCGCGCCGGCAACAAGGGAGCCGATAATCACCACGCGCTGCAGGTACCAGTCTTTTACGATGAGGCGTTTCACCATGGCGGCGTTCATACAAGATTTCCTTCCCTCCGGCTCTGCACATTGGCGACGAATATTTCTTCGAGCGTCATGGTGTCCACGGCCTGAACGATGGCGCCCATATTCCGGCATTCCGACACCATGCGCGGCTCAAAGCAGTTGGTGGTCAATACGGGCAACAGGCCGCTGCCTCCCACGCCGACGATTCCGGAAAATCTTGGCAGAACCGCATCCGGCGAAAGAACCAGGCGCAGGCGACGCCATCGATCCAGGAAAGATTCCTTGTCATCGGAGTCGATAATCCGGCCGCGATCGATGAACATAATCTGATCCGAAATCTGTTCGACATCGAGAGTGTTATGCGACGAGAACAGAATCGTGCGCTCCTCGTCCGCGAGAACCGCCATGAGTTCGCCGAGCACTTCCTGCCGCGCCACGGGGTCGAGCCCGGTGGTCGGTTCATCGAGAACCAACAGGCGAGGGCGTCTCGCGAGCGCCAGGAGTAATGCCGCTTTCACCCTTTGACCATGCGACAGACCTCTGATCTTCTGCTGGGGTTTGATGTCAAAACGATGCAGAAGGCTTGCGGCGTATGGTTGGTCCCACCTGGGGTAGATGGACCGGATGAATTCCATGTGCCACCCCACGGTTGCCGCGCCATAGAGCCGCATATCTTCCGAGACGAAACCGATGTCCAATTTGGCTGCGGCCTGTTCTTCGGGCATAGAATGGCCGAGCACCCGCACCGCACCTTGATCCTGGTGGATGAGCCCCATCAGGATGCGGATGGTGGTGGATTTCCCGGCGCCGTTCGGGCCGATGAAGCCGAGGATGCTTCCCGTTGGAAGTTCAAAGCTGATGTTATCCAGAGTGAAGTCAGGGTAGTGTTTGCCGACCCCCTCAAACTGAACGGAAATGCTATTCATACATGCTCCTTGATGAGCCGCTGGGCGGCCCTCTTCAACCGCGAAGTCAGTTCGTCGGGCCTCAGTCCGAGTAACGCGCCGAGCCGCGCGGCGTGATCGAGATGCTCTGTCAGTTCCTGTTCGTATAAACGCGGACTGAGATCGGGATCGTGCGCGACCATCGATCCTTTGCCATGCTGCGTGACGATTACGCCTTCGCGCTCCAGTTCCAGGTAGGCGCGTTTGACCGTAATGACGCTCACGCGGAGGGCCACGGCAAGTTGCCGGATGGACGGAATTTCGTCGCCGCGCGCCCACTCCCCGACGGCGACCCTTTGTTTGATCTGCTCCATGATCTGGAGGTACATGGGGCGGCCATCCGATTGCGATATGACGAGACTACTGTACATCTCTATATACTGAGTATACACAGTGCCGGAATGTAAGTCAAGATAGAAAAATGCCGAAACACTGGACTACCAAGCTGATTCATCCCGACGCCCGGCCGCCGGAGGGTTTTCATTCACTGGCGACGGCGACTTACCGGGGTTCGACGGTGCTATTCCCAAATGGGGGGGCGGTGGTTGATACGTGGGATCAGTACGCGGCCGGTTATACCTACGGTCTTTATGGAACTCCGACGACGCTGGAACTCGCGACGCGAATTTGCGAATTGGAGAACGGATTTCGCACGTTCATTACACCCGGAGGGCAGGGAGCGATCTCGCTGATCAATCTGGCTTTTCTCAAGGCCGGCGATCATATACTGATCCCGGAGAGTATCTACACACCCAACCGGAAGTTTGCGGGGGAAGTGCTGCGCCGGTTTGGTGTGGAAGTGAGCTTCTATCAGCCCGCGATCGGCGCCGGGATTGAAGCGTTGTTTCGCGAGAACACGCGGTTGGTGTGGTGCGAAAGCCCAGGGTCGATCACGATGGAAGTGCAGGATGTTCCCGCTATTGCGAATGCCGCGCAGAAACGCGGCGCGATGACGGCGCTGGATAATACGTGGTCGGCGGGAGTCTATTTCGACGCATTCGCGCACGGCGTGGACGTGACAATGCAGGCGTTGACTAAGTATTGCGGCGGACATAGCGACATCCTGCTGGGCTCGATCACGGTACGGGACGAGGCTTGCTACCAGCGCCTGGGCGCGACGCATCAACTGATGGGCTGCGCGGCCTCGCCGGACGATTGCAGCCTCGCGCTGCGCGGCATGAAGACTCTCGCGGTGCGGCTGCGCGCCATCGAAGAGTCGGCGCTGGAACTGGCGCGCTGGCTCGCGGTGCGCCCCGAAGTTGAATTGGTATTGCACCCGGCATTGGCGTCCTGTCCGGGGCACGAATTCTGGAAGCGCGACTTCACGGGATCGGCGGGATTGTTCTCGGTTGTGTTTCAGCGGCGGTTTACGAAACAGCAGGTTCTGGCGTTTGTGGACGCGCTGGAGCTGTTCAAGATTGGTTATAGCTGGGCGGGGGTGACGAGCCTTGCCGTGCCGTATGACTTTGGATCATCGCCGAATCGTCCGAGTTACGGCGCAAGGATCGTGCGTCTGAATATTGGACTTGAGGAGGTTGAGGACCTGAGGGCGGATCTCGCCCAGGCGCTGACGCGCCTGTCGGTCGGATAGACTCAATGGGTTCGTTTATAAACGAGGAGGCAACACCATGTACAGCATGAAACATCTGGGAAAGATCAAGACTCTGGACGCGAATGCCCCGGCGGCGATGCAGGCTTTCTGGGCCTTTGACAAAGCCGCCATGGCGGACGGGGCGATCCCAGTCAAGTACAAAGAACTGATGGCGCTGGCTGTGGCATTCACTACGCAGTGCCCTTACTGCATCGAGATCCACTCGGGTAAAGCGCGGAAAGCGGGGGCGACCGATCCGGAGATTGCCGAAGCGGTGACCATCGCGGCGGCGCTGCGGGCCGGCGCGGCCATCACGCACGGCGCACACGCGTTTGTGGAGGAATAATTTACATAAAGGCCGTTGGCGGCGCCGGATCCTCGGGCCGCCCCGCGTTTGATAGCGGTATCTGGATTAACGTGAACGCCAGCAGCGCGAGAACGGCGAGACCCAGAAGGTAACTCGGGTCCTTGAAGACGACAGGTAAGTTCACATTGGCCAGGATGAGCGAGGAAGTCAACAATCCCATGAGCGCTTCGCCGGCGATGAGGCCCGAAGCGGCGAGCACTCCGACATTCTCGACGCGGGCGCGCTGCGCTTCATTCAGGCCGCGCTTCTCGACGAACCAATCGGTTAATGCGCGGATGCAGCCTCCGACGAAAATTGCCGCTACTGTACCGAAGGGCAGATACATCCCGATCGCGACCAGCATGGGACTTTTCACTTGCACCAGAATGAGCGCGACGCCCATGGCCATACCGACCAAAATCAGCGGCCAGGTCATCTGTCCACCGACGATGCCCTGCGCGAGGTAAGCCATGAGTCCGGCTTGCGGGGCGGATAGCTTGGGATCGCCGAACCCGATTCCGCCGGCCTTGATGTTACCGAGGTGCAGCACTAATAGCGGAAAATACATGACGAGGCTGGCGCAGACCACGGCTATTAATTCGGCGGCCTGAATCAGGCGCGGGGTACCGCCCAGGATATAGCCGACTTTGAAGTCTTGCAGTAACTCGCCGGCGACGGCGGATGATACGCAGACAACGGCGGCAACTCCCAGGACCGCAATGACGCCGCTGGTTCCGCTGACGCCGAGCGACACCAAAAGAAGAGCGGCGATAATGAGAGTAGAAAGAGTCAGGCCGGAGATGGGGTTATTGGAACTACCGATCACACCGACCAAGTAGCCCGATACAGTGGCGAAGCAGAACCCGACTCCCAACATAACTATGGCGGCGACAACGCCCGCAAGCACGCCGCCGGATAAGTACGAATAAAGCACAATCATAGCGGCAAAGATGACACCGATGAGCGACAGAACCACGCGGGAACTCATGTATTGCTCGGTGCGCGAGACGCCTTCGAGTGAATGCTTGACGCGCATTTCCGAGAACGCGCGGCTTAACCCCGCGAGCAGGTTCTTGCGCATACGCCATAATGTGTAAACCGAACCGACCAGCATTCCGCCCACTGCGATCGGGCGAACCACATAACGCCACACGGCGGCGGATTGCTTGAGCCATGCATCATTGGCGCCTGCGGCGTCTAACCCAGGCGGCAGAAATCCCGCTATCTGGTGTCCCTGAAAATACATAAACAGAGGCACCAGCAGGCCCCACGCCAGCACGCTGCCGGAGAAATTCAGCGCCGCGAGACGGTAACCAATGACGTAGCCGACACCGACATACGCCGGACTGATGGTCGGTCCATCGAGGGTGGTAATTCCGCCGACAGGGATTTGAGCCGCACCGGCGCCCGTGCCCAATCCCAGCGCCTTGGGACCGTTGCGTCCAATGCCGAGCACCCAGGATTGATCGCTGGCGAATAATGAAAATGCGTTCTGCGCGCTACTGAGCAGATAGATTGCGCTGCCCAAGCCGATGTTATAGAAGAGATATTTGGCTGCTTGCGCGCCGGCTCGTCCGGCCTTGTGAATCTGAGACGCCGCCACGGATTCGGGAAACGGCAAATCGCGATCTTCCACCAGCACGCGCCGGACAAGCGAGACGAACAAGACGCCCAGCAAGCTTCCCATCAGCATGAGGATGGTTGATTTCCAGTACGCGCCGGGGCCTTCGAACGTGGGCCACGCGCGCGAGAGAACGAATGCGGGAATGGTGAAGACCGCGCCGGCCGCGACGGATTCGCCGATGGATCCCGCCGTTCGCGCGATGTTCTCTTCGAGGATGGAACCTTTGAACACACGCAGGATAGCCATGCCGATCACCGCCGCCGGATAGGTTGCGGCGATGGTCTGTCCGGCCTTCAGGCCGAGATAGGCGTTGGCCGCGCCCAGCACCACGCACATCACCAGGCCGATCAGCATGGCGCGGAGCGTGAACTCCTTCATGTGTACGTTTTCAGGAACGAACGGCTGGTGTTTGGTTTCGCCTGGCGTCATTGGAGTTTGGCTCTCACTTTCGCGCTCAACATTTTTCCATCTACGTTCCTGCCTGCAAGTTTGGCCTGTGCGGCCTTCATCACCACGCCCATCTGGCTCGCACCCGTTGCTCCGGTTTCGGCAACCGCGGCAGCCACGGCCTCATCCATATCGGCTTCGGTGGCGGCAGCGGGTAGATACGTCTCGATGAGCACGCGCTCCGCTTCTTCCTTCTCCGCCATCTCGATACGGCCCGCATTCCGAAACGCTTCCGAGGCGTCGATGCGTTGTTTTACGAGGCTTTTCAGGATTTGCTGGCCGGTGAGGTCGTCGAGCGGCTTCATGGAGTCGATGGCGTGTTTCTGGAGCGCGGCTTTGACCATACGCAACGCGCTGAGGCGCGCCTCTTGTTTGGCCTTCATGGCGCTGATGAGGTCCGCTTGAATGCGGTCAAGAAGAGACATTAGGTTTTGCTATTCTAATTGATTCCCCAGATGCATATTCGTAAACAGCGCCTGCTGACTCCTGGCCCGACGCCTCTTTATCCGCCCGCGCTCCACGCGATGATGGCGTCGGACATTCATCATCGTACGGAGGATTTCCGTAAAGTATATAAGCAGGCGCTGACGGACTTGAAGGACGTAATGGGTACGTCGAACGATGTACTTTGTTTTGCGGCGTCCGGAACGGGTGCGATGGACGCGGCGGTTTCGAATCTGTTTTCGCGCGGCGATCAGGTGATTGTGTGCTCCGCCGGGAAGTTCGGGGAGCGCTGGGCCGAGATCGCCAAGGCTTATGGACTCGATGCGAAAGTGCTCACCTCGGAGTATGGAAGCGTGGTGTCGCCGGAGCGAGTGGCAGCGGCATTGAACGAGCAGACACGCACGCGCGGAGTTTTTCTGCAGGCGTGTGAAACTTCTACCGGCGCGGAGCATGACGTGAAAGCGATCGCCGGGTTGGTGGCGAAGACGGATGCCATTCTGGTAGTGGACGCGATTACCGGCTTCGGCACGATGCCGCTTGAAATCGACGCCTGGGGTTTGGACGTGGTGGTGACGGGATCACAAAAGTCCTTTATGATTCCTCCCGGACTGGCTTTCATGTCCGTTAGCCCAAAGGCCTGGGCGCATGGAGCAACTTCGGATCTGCCGCATTACTACTTCAATCTGAAGAAGGAGAAGAAGAGCGCGGATGCGGGCGAATCCAGTTGGACTCCGGCTACGTCTTTGATTCTGGCGTTGGGTGAGGCCTTGAAGTACGTGAAGCACATCGGTATCGGCAACTTAGTGGAGAACGCCCAGCAACTGGCGTGCGCCACGCGGCGGGCGGTTTCGGCGCTTGGTTTGGAACTGTTCGCGGCGGAGCATCCGGGGAGCGCAGTGACGGCAGTCAGAGCGCCCAAGGGGATGGATTCGGGCGTGATTGTAAAGGGCTTCCGGACGCAATTCGGGTCGATCATTACCAATGGCCAAGGTTCCATGAAAGGCCAGATTTTCCGAATCGCGCATCTGGGTTATTTCGATTTCACGGATTTATTTGGGCTGATTGCCGGGCTGGAATTGATCTTGCACGCGAACAAGATACCGGTGAAGTTCGGGACGGGAGTCGCGGCGCTGCAGGAATTCTACGCGGCGGCGCAGGAAGCGAGCGCGGCGGGGCGCCCGAGTTCGTGCTCGCGCGCTGGCCAGGGCTGCGGGACCGGATGGTCGCAGTGCCGCACGGGCCGTTGCGCGGAAGTATTGGAAGCTGTTACAGCCTAACGAGAATCAAAGAGACAAATGAATATCCTGATCGCTGAGCCGTTGGCGGCGGCTGGAATCGAGTTGTTCCGCGCCCAGCAAGGCTGGAATGTTATCGTTTCAAGCCCCAAAGAATACCTGCAACATATTGCCGAGTGTGAAGCGCTGGTAGTGAGGAGCGCCGTACAAGTTACGAGCGACTTACTCAAGAAGGCTCCGAAGTTGCGCGTAGTGGGCCGCGCCGGTGTGGGCGTTGACAACGTAGATCTGGACGCGGCAACGAGCGCGGGCGTCCTGGTGATGAATACGCCCGGCGGCAACGCGATCTCGGTTGCGGAACATACGCTCGCGCTGATGCTGTCGATGGCGCGATCGATCCCGCAGGCTTCCGCTTCGACTAAGTCGGGTAAGTGGGAGAAGAAGAAGTTTCTAGGTCATGAGTTACGCGGGAAGACGCTGGGAATTATCGGGCTGGGCAGTATTGGCCGCGAAGTCGCGAAGCGGGCGCGATCCTTTGAGATGCGCATTGTGGGCAGCGACCCCTATGTAACGGCTCAGATTGCGGCGGATTTTGGCATCGAACTGCTTTCGATCGACGCGCTCTACCAGCAGAGCGACTTCCTCACGCTGCACGTTTCGCTGACTCCGGAAACCGAAGGGATGCTGAACGACGCGGCGTTCGCAAAGATGAAGCCGGGCATTTCGATTGTGAACTGCGCGCGTGGCGAGTTGGTTTCGGCAAAGGATCTGGCGGCGGCGATGGAATCCGGCATCGTGGCCGCGGCCGCTTTGGATGTGTTCGAGCAAGAGCCGACCCATGCGGAAAATCCATTGTTCGCGCTGGAGACGTTGATCGCGACGCCGCATATTGGCGGCGCCACTGAAGAAGCCCAGGAAATTGTGGGCGTGCGCATCGCCGAACAGATGGTTGAGTATCTGAAGAACGGCGTGGCGATCAACGCGGTGAACATGCCGGCGATTTCGCCGGAGCAGTATCGCGCGATCGGGCCTTACATGACGGTGGCGGAGCGTTTGGGAACCTTTGCGGCGTACCTGGCGGCGGCGAACCCCAGCGCGGTGCGCATCACTTACTCCGGCCGCATCGCGGAAAGTAACACGTCGCTGCTGCGCAATTCCGCGATCGCAGGATTGCTGAAGCGCAGCGCGCCGCAGCACGTAAACGTGGTGAACGCCATGCAGATCGCAGGCGAGCGCGGATGGGACATTGCGGAGCGGCACGACAGGAGATCGGGTTACGCGGATACCATCCGAATCGAAATCGAGACCGATCAAGGGACGACGTCCGTGGAAGGCGCACCGTTGTTGGGAGCGCCGCGGCTGCTCATGGTCGACGGCATCTATTGCGAAGCCACATTGGTGGGGCATTTGATCTGCATGAAGAACGACGACGTGCCGGGGGTGATCGGCCACGTGGGAAACGTGCTGGGATCGAACGGCGTCAACATCGCGAACTTTTCTCTGGGGCGCCGGGATACGCCGGCTGCGCCCGGCAAACCGAACGAAGCCATTGCCGTGGTCTCGACGGATAATCAGGTGCCGGATTCGGTATTGCGCAAACTGCAGGCGAACCCGGCGGTGAAACTGGCGCGGGCGATCGCGCTGTAGTTCCTTTTCCAATGCTGAAAGAAGCGCTGTTCGGATCTCACCGCGATTACACCGAGGGCAATCTGAACAGCGCGATTGTGCTGCTCTCGATCCCCATGATCCTCGAGATGATGATGGAATCGCTGTTCGGCATCGTGGATGTTTTCTTCGTCTCACGGCTGGGGGCGAATGCAGTTGCCACGGTTGGTTACACCGAGTCTCTGCTTACGCTGATCTTCGGGGTAGCGATTGGGTTGAGCATGGCGACTACGGCGTTTGTGGCGCGGCGCATCGGCGAGAAGGATCCCGAAGGCGCTTCGGATGCGGCGGTTCAGGCGATTGCGCTGGGAGTCATTTTCTCCATTGTCGTGGGGATTATCGGGATCCTTTCGGCCCGTACGATGTTGGGGTGGATGGGCGCAGCGCCGGACGTTCTGGCCAATTCGCGATACACGCAGACGATGCTGGGCGGGTCTCTCGTCATTTTCATGTTGTTCCTGATCAACGCCATTTTTCGGGGCGCAGGCGATGCTTCGCTGGCGATGCGAACACTGTGGCTGGCGAACGCGATCAACATCGTGCTGGACCCTTGCCTCATCAATGGTTGGGGGCCTTTCCCGCATCTCGGCGTGCAGGGTGCGGCGGTGGCCACCACCACGGGACGTGGAATTGGAGTGCTGTTCCAGTTGTGGCAACTCGGAAACGGGAAGAATCGCATCGTAGTGCGCGCTTCGCAAGTGAGGTTCCACGTGGGCCTGATGATGCGCATGCTGCGCGTCTCGGCGACGGGCATCATCCAGTTCCTGGTGGCGACGGCGAGCTGGCTGGGGCTGATGAGAATCGTCTCGACGTTCGGCAGCGCCGCGGTGGCGGGCTATACCATCGCGATCCGGCTGATCATCTTCACCATCCTGCCCTCGTGGGGATTCAGCAATGCGGCGGCTACGCTGGTGGGACAGAACCTGGGCGCCAACAAACCGGGGCGCGCGGAGAGCGCCGTCTATCGCACAGCGTGGTTCAACATGCTTTACCTGGGCCTGATCTCGATTGCGTTCCTGTTCTTCCCCGCCCCGCTGGTGCGCTTCTTCACAACCGATGCGCGCGTGACGGAAGTGGCTGTCGATTGCCTGAGCATCTTCGCGGTGGGTTACATGATTTATGCGTGGGGTATGGTTCTGGTGCAGGCGTTCAATGGCGCGGGCGATACAATGACCCCGACTCTGATGAATCTGGTGGCATTCTGGGCGATTCAACTGCCGCTGTCCTATGTGCTGGGAGTGCGACTCTCGTATGGGGTGCGCGGCGCGTTCTGGGCGGTACCCATTGCCGATCTTTCTCTGACGGCTATGGCGCTGTATATGTTCCGGCGCGGGGCATGGAAGAAGCAGCGGATCTAAGTGGTGACACGCTTGCTACCCTGAGGGCGTGCTAATTCGGCAAACACTCTGGCGGATGTTGATCGCCTTCTGCGTTCCGGCGGCAATTCTGGTGACCGTTCCGGCTTATCTGGCCACACACTAC
The DNA here is from genome assembly GCA_003136675.1 of Bryobacterales bacterium. Taxonomy (GTDB): domain Bacteria; phylum Acidobacteriota; class Terriglobia; order Bryobacterales; family Bryobacteraceae; genus Bog-113. Next base: position 68,334 of record PLFE01000073.1, on the reverse strand, counting down.
GAGCCCCTGATTCGCGACCGGCTGGTGGCGGCAATTGAGCAGAGATACCAGAGCAAGGTTCAAATCCAAGCGCTCCATGTAAGACTCTTCCCGCAGGCGGTGGTGACCGGCGAAGGCGTAGAGTTGCGCCTGCACGGCCGCATGGATGTGCCTCCGATGGTTACGCTGCGGGGGTTCACAATCCACGCGGGGCTGCGGGCGCTGCTGGGCAAACCGATACACATCTCGTCGGTGGACCTTGATGGGCTGAGGTTGACCCTACCGCCCAAGACCGATGGCAGCGCGACTGCACCTTCCGCGACTCCGCCTTCCGGGTCTAGCGCTGGGTCTTCCATCGTCGTGGATGAGGTTATCGCCAACGGAACATTTCTCCAGATTTTGCCTAAGGTGGCCGGCAAGGAACCGCTGGAATTCGATGTCTCGAAGCTGACGATGCATTCGGTGGGGCCGGGCCGGCCGATGGAGTTTCGGGCAACGCTGACGAACCCGACGCCGCCGGGGCTGATCGAATCGACCGGGCACTTCGGACCATGGCAGAGCGGCGAGCCCGGGGATTCTCCGGTGGACGGCCACTATACCTTCACCAATGCGGATCTCGGCGTATTCACCGGCATCAGCGGCATTCTCTCTTCGACGGGCGACTATCACGGACGTTTGAATGAAATCGCGGTCGCGGGAACCACCGATATCCCGGATTTCCGCGTGTCTTCCAGCGACCATAAGGTGAGACTACAAACCAAGTTCGACGCGACCGTGGATGGGACCAACGGCGACACTTACCTGCATCCGGTGGATGCGACGTTTCTGGGCACGGAGCTGATCTGTAACGGTAAGGTGGAGCACCGCGAGGGGATACCGGGAAAATTCATTGAACTTGACGTGAAGACAACCAAAGGCCGCGTCGACGATCTTCTGAAGATTGCGGTGAAAGGGGCGCCCATCATGGCCGGCGGGGTTTCCTTATCCACCGACTTTCTGCTTCCTCCCGGCAAAGGCGATGTGATCGGCCGTCTGCAACTGGCGGGGAGGTTTGGGATTGAATCGGCCAAGTTCACCAGCGGCACGGTTGAGAAGAGGCTTTCCGATCTGAGTGTGCGGGCGCAGGGGAAGCCGGAGGAGTTATCGCAGCCCGACGCGGAACCTTTGCAGGTGACTTCGGACTTCCGCGGGAACTTTACTTTGGGCGGCGGCAAGCTAACTCTGACTAAGCTATCTTTCACGCTGCCGGGCGCGCAAGTGACTCTCAATGGAACTTATGGGCTCCGGAGCGAAGCGATGGATTTCGATGGGCTGTTCCGGATGCAGGCGAAAGTGTCGCAAGCTTTCACGGGATGGAAGTCGATGCTGCTGCGGGTGGCCGATCCATTATTTGCGAAGCACGGCGCGGGGACCGAAGTTCCGATCCACATTGGCGGAACGAGGGAGAACCCTTCGTTTGGCGTGGAGCTGTTTCACAAAGAGGTCAAGCTGCGATAGCGCCGGACACAAAAATGGCCGGGAGCGCAGTTGCGCCACCCGGCCGGAAGACCGAATATCAACCTCTAGCGGCGTTCGTGTTCGCCGCCGCCGTGGCGTTCGAGTTCGTGGAACTGGTGGCTCTCGGTGCGTGGTCCGGTCGCTCGATACGGCGTTGCGTACGGATGCACGTAACCGCGCTGGTTACCCCAGGTGCGCCCCCACGGATGATGATCTACCAGGATGGTATGATCCCGCCACCCGAAGCCCACCCCGCCCCATCCCCAGGGGGCAAAGGCCGCGCCGATACCGATTCCAAACCCAAAGTGAATGGCGCCGCCGACGAAAAAGCCGGCTCTCGGACGGAAGAAAACGATGCCGGGATCGTAGATCGGGACGTAATAAAGAGCTGGATCGACGGGTTCGATCTGAATTGCACCCGGGTCGTAAACGACATTGTCATATTGGTTGGAACGCAAATAACCATACTGGTAAGCTTCCCCGCGCATGCGCTGCACGGCGTCCATGACATCGTTGCGCTGGGCCAGAACCGCTGCGCCGAGTTGCTGCGCCCATTGCATGTTCTGCGCCATGTAAGCAACGACGGAGGGGAACGGAAGTAGCGCGATCACGCTGGGGTCCCACGGGAGTTGATCTTCCCGTATGGCTGCGGCGAGTTGGTCGCCGTGCAGGTAACTGTGATTGTTGGCCCAGTTTGCGGCGTCCGGCAGTTCGTAACCGAAGGTTGACGCGGTGAGTACCTGAGCGAGCAGACCATCGGGGTAAAGCGCGACGGGTCCGACAAGTTGATCGAGCTGTTGGGGCGCCATCATGGGTGGCTGCCCGTAACTCTGCTGCTGCACCGGGTATTGGCCCTGGCCCTGTTGCGGCGGGTATTGGCCTTGTTGGGGCGGGTATTGGCCTTGAGGCGGTGGATATTGCCCTTGTGGCGGCGGTGGATATTGCCCCTGTGGCGGCGGGTATTGCGGATTGGGGTACTGCTGCGCGAAGGCGCTCACCGCACAGAGCGTGAACGCGCCGAAACCAATAATCTTCTTCTTCATCTTGGTGATGGTGGTCATTCTAGTGTCCTCCACATGCATTTCTAACACCTATCTGGATAGACGACTGTGAATTCAGCCAGTTTCATAGCCCGGCATTAAGTCTTGATCATGTGGGTTGCATTTCACGAAGAGATATATGAATATGAATTCATGTTCAATATAGATACGCGCTTGCTTCTTTATGGGATTGGACTTTGGCTGGCCGGCACGATTTCCCTTCGCTTGTTCGGCGAGCGGCTGCTTCATCTTCATCAATCGATCTCGACCTTGATCCTGTTCGCGGCGAGCTTTGCGGTAATGGCCTGGCTGGTGCGGCGGCTCTGCACAGGCTTTCATCTGCCAAGGGAGCAGTGGCCGATGGGAGCGATCTCGCTGGCGCTGCCGACGCTGCTGCTCGACCCATTCTCCAGCGCCTTCTTCCCTGCCATTTTTCCCAATATGGCTCCTGAAGCAGCCGGCGTTTTCGGAGGATGGATGCTCTGTTGCTGCGCTGGTGCGATGGCCGGTGCGATCTTCAAAAGATGACGCGGCCGAATCTTCTGGCTGGCCAAGATCTGCCGCACCAGCCGCGCCAGGAACGCAGCATTGACAAACGAGCCAGGCTGAAGGCAGCCGGCCTCGCGCTATTTGGGGAAAAGGGCTATGAAGGGACATCGATTGAGGACATCGCTCGCAGGGCGAACCTGGCCGTGGGCGGGTTCTATCTGCACTTCCGTTCCAAGCGGCAACTGCTGCTGGTGCTGATGGACGAACTGTTGGAGAAGCTCAGCCAGATGGACCTGCGGCCCAAGGGCGCCGCTGACATCCGCGCCGGGCTGCGGGGGTTTCTCTCTCGCGCGCTGGCGACCGATCTGCAATTTCTGGGGGCTTATCGCGCGTGGCGCGAAGCGGCCCTCTCGGACGTCGATCTGGCGGGCAATGAACAGGAAATTCGCGCGTGGACCACGGCCCGCGTCATGATGGCATTCACGCTGCTCCAGGAATTGCCCGGGGCGCGTCCCCAGGTAGACGTGGCGGGTTTGGCGCGCGTGATGGATAGTTTCTTCTGGAACCTGCTGGCGGAGGCTACCCGGCTACCCGAGCGTGAGTTGGCACAATGGATCGATGCCGCCAGCCACCTGGTGTACCACGCGCTGTTCCGCGACGAAATTTAGAACGTGTAAAGCAGCGTGCCGGGGATGGGATCGGCAGGCGTTTCTTCGGGAACACCGACCAGGACAGGAAGCGCCTCGCCACCGGTGAGAGCGCGGTAGTAGATTCCGGTTTCCCCGAGGTAAACCTCAAGCTCGCCGGGGCGCGGAAGCTGCCCCTGAATCAGCGCTTCCGAAAGCGGATCTTCGATGTATTTCTGCAGCGCGCGGCGTAGCGGGCGCGCCCCGTAGCTGCGGTCACCGAGGGTTTTCTCGATGATGTACTTGGCGGCGTCTTCAGTGAGCCTGATCTTCAACTGCTTCGCAACCAGGTTCACGTTGATCATCTCGACAAGCAGGCCGATGATCTTCAGCAGATCGTCGTCGTTGAGCGACGTGAACAGGATCACTTCGTCCAGGCGGTTGAGGAACTCCGGATTAAACGCGCGCTTCACTTCGGCGCGAACCAGGTCTTCCACCTTCGACGGGATGCCATCCACATGCGGCGCCGAGAACCCAAGATGTCCGCGCTTCTCCAGGAAGCGCGCGCCAAGGTTCGACGTCATGATGATGATCGTATTTTTGAAATCCACCGTATTGCCCAGGCCATCGGTGAGCTGGCCGTCTTCGAAGACCTGCAGCAGGATGTTGTAGATGTCCGGATGCGCCTTCTCGATCTCATCCAGAAGGATAATCGAATAAGGAGAACGCTTCACGCGCTCGGTCAACTGACCGCCTTCCTCATATCCCACGTATCCCGGAGGNNTCCATGAACTCCGACATATCGAACCGGATCAGCGATTTCTCGCTGCCGAAGAGAAACGAAGCCAGAGCACGCGCCACTTCGGTCTTGCCGACGCCCGTGGGCCCGAGGAAAAGGAACGAACCGGCGGGGCGGTTGGAAGCCTTCAAACCAGCCCGTGATCGGCGGATCGCCCTGGCCAGAGCCGAAATGGCTTTCTCCTGGCTGACCACGCGCTTGTGCAGCTCTTCTTCAATGCGGATCAGCTTGGCGATTTCTTCTTCCTTGATGGAAGTCATGGGGACGCCGGTCCAGCGCGCCACCACGTCTTCGATATCGTCTTTGGTGACGACACCGGTGGAAGAATCGTCCAGGTTGTATTTCTCACGGAGCTGGCGCATATTCTCGCGCTCTTTGCGTTCTTCGTCCGAATAGAAGCGCGCCTTCTCGAACTCGTGGTTGGCGATGGCGTTTTCCATGCGGTGGACGATGAATTTGATGCGCTTCTGGATATCGGCCAGGTCGCTCGGAAGGGTGGTCTGGCGCAGCTTGACGCGCGCGCCCGCCTCGTCGATCAGATCGATGGCTTTGTCTGGAAGGAAGCGATCGGGAATGTAGCGGCTGGAAGTGAACACGGCGGCTTCGATGGCCTCATCGGTATATCCCACTGCGTGGAATTTCTCGTACCGATCCTTGATGCCATAGAGAATCTTCACGGCGTCCGTCTCCGAAGGCGGCGGCACCTTAACGGCCTGGAAGCGTCTCTCCAATGACCGGTCCTTCTCAATCGATTTGCGGAACTCACTGGGGGTGGTTGCGCCGATGCACTGAATTTCCCCGCGCGACAGAGCCGGCTTCAGAATGTTGGCCGCATCGAGCGAACCTTCCGCCGAACCGGCTCCCACCAGGGTGTGGAGCTCATCGATAAAGATGATGGCGTTCTGGTTCTCCATCAATTCTTTCATGATGGTTTTCAGTCGCTCTTCGAACTGGCCGCGATACTTGGTTCCGGCCACGATCAAGGATAGATCAAGCGCCAGGATACGCTTGTCAGCCAGGAACGACGGGACGTCGCCCTCGGCGATTTTTTGCGCGAGACCTTCCACGATGGCCGTTTTCCCGACACCGGGTTCGCCGATCAATACGGGGTTGTTCTTGGTGCGGCGGCACAGAATCTGGATCACACGCTCGAGTTCATAATCGCGGCCGATCAGCGGATCGAGCGAATTGTCCATCGCCGCCTGCGTCAGGTCGCGGCTGAACTCGGCCAGCAGAGAGCTCTCCTTGGGGCGGTTGGAAGCCACCTTTTCCGACTGCGAGCGCTGCAATTCCTCCCGAATGGTGGAGAGCCGCAGCCCGCGCTCATGCAGAATCTCGGCGGCAAAGCATTTCTCTTCGCGCAGCAAACCGAGGAGCAGGTGTTCGGTGCCGATATGCTTGTGGCTCAGCCGTTCCGCTTCCTCCGCGCCATAGGCAAGCACACGCTTGCACTCGTTGCTGAGGGGCAGATCGACCGAGGTCGAAACCTTTTCCCTGATGGTGGTATGCCCTTCAATCTGTTTGCGGATCGATTCCACCGCGGCGTGGGAGCGGAGGAATCGATTGGCGAGGGTTTTATCCTCGCGAAGAAGTCCTAACAGTAGATGTTCCGTCTCGATGTACGGGCTGCCGAACTGGCTGGCCTCGTACCTCGCGAAGAAGATGACGCGTCGTGCTTTCTCGGTATAGCGCTCAAACATAATATGAGACCGTTATTGCCCCTTAAGACCGTGAGACGTAGCCCGGAAGATGTCCGTTAACACAATTATAATGCCGAGGCGCGCGGTCGCGATATCGGGCCCGTCATAATTCCTCAATCGGCAGAAGATGAAATTTACTTCAGGCTCCCGCTTTCCAACCGCAGCGCACGGTCACAGCGGGCCGCAAAGGCCGCATTGTGCGTTACAAGAACAGAAGTCAGCCCGAACTGCCCGCACAACTCTTCGATGAGCGCAAACACCGCTCCGCCGCTTTTTTGATCGAGATTGCCGGTGGGTTCATCGGCCAGCAGGAGGGAGGGACCCGTCACCAGCGCGCGGGCCAGGACGACGCGCTGGCGTTCACCGCCGGAAAGTTCGCCGGCGCGGTGGTGTCCGCGCGCCGCGAGTCCCACGTCCGCGAGGCGCGCCGCAGCTTCCGAGGCCGCGAAATCGCGCCGTGAACCCCGGATCAACAGCGGCATCATCACGTTTTCGAGCGCTGTGAATTCGGGTAAAAGATGATGAATCTGCCAAACGAACCCAACGTGGCGATTGCGGTATTCGGCGAGGCGGAATTCGTTCAAAGACGAAATGTTCTGGTTTTCGTAGAGGATTTGTCCGGCGGATGGGGAATCGAGGCCGCCTAACAGATGCAGCAGGGTGCTTTTCCCGGCGCCGGATTCGCCGGTCAGGGCGAGGCGTTCGCCGCGCTGCACTTCAAGGTCAATGTTGGCGAGGACGGTCAGTTGGTCGTGGCCGGACTGGTAGAACTTGGAGAGACCATGGGCGCGCAGGATTGCGGTGGGAGTGGGCTCGGCCATTGCGGGCATGGTAGCAAAAGATAAGGCGGACCGGTCGCAGTTCGGGACGTGAATGGGGTTCCGGCTTGGGCGAGAAAAGGTAATGGGTCCGCCGAGGCGTCCGCCCCAGAATTTAATGAATGAGGCCGTCCCGCAGGGCGCGCGGGACGGCTTCGGAGCGCGTACGCACGTGTAGCTTTTCGTAAATAGAACGCAAGTGGAGGCTGACGGCGTCAACGGCCGCGGCCTTGTTCTGGTGGCCTTCGGTGAAGAGCTTCAACAGGCGCATCTCCTGCGGAGAGAGGGCCACCCATCCGGCGGTCGGCATCAACGGCGATCCACGGATAGCGCTCCCGCAAGATCCGGAGTCCCGCGATGCCGTCTAGTTCGGGGAGCCCATGGCCGGTTGCATCCGCTAACGATCACGACGGTGGAAAAATTATACAAGACCATTCGGCCTATTGGTGGGCGGGCCAAGCTTCGGCCTTCACGTTTTGAAGCGACGCAACGGTTGGACCGGAGGCTGGGAGAGAAGCCTGGATGCTTTTCACCTGTAGGGCCAGCCGGGCGATCTCCGTCTGTTGTTGGCGGATGAGCGCTTGCTGTTCTTTGGCGGCCTCGATCAACAGCGCGGTGAGACGACTATAATCCACGCCTTGAGCGTCCTTGCCGTTGCTGTCCCAGGTGACGACTTCAGGAACCACCGCCCCAACTTCTTCGGCAATAACGCCGACTTCGTGTTTGCCTGTGGCCGTCAAATCGTAGGAGACGCCGCGCAGCTTTTCCACCTTCTCCATGGCGCTTTGCAGCGTCTGGATGTTGGTCTTCCAGCGGCGTGAGCTATATACGCTCCAGCCGTCGGCGATGGCCTGCCCGGCGCCCTGCGCGATGGTGAACACGTGAGACGGCGTCGCTGTGCCGATGCCGACGTTGACCGCGGAGCCGCTGCCCAGCGGACCGCCCAGCACCAGGGCGTTACTCTGGCTGACGATTGCCCCCGCGCCTATGGCCGTCGCGAAACCGAGGTTCGGAGAACCGATATCGGGACCCGCGGAGTATCCCAATGCGGTGTTGTTGCTGCCGGTGACGTTGTAATAGAGGGACAGCATACCGGTGGACGTGTTCGCGCCGCCCGTGGTATTTAATCCGATCGCGCCGTAACCCGCGCCCGTGTTGGAGTCGCCCGTTGTATTCTCCGACAGCGCCTGCCAGCCTTCGGCGGTGTTGTCGCTGCCGCTGGTGTTGCTCGCGAGAGAGCCGACGCCAGTGGCTGTGTCCAGGCTGCCCGTCTTGTTGCGCTGCAAGGATTCACCCCCGGTGGCGGAGTTCTGGCTACCCTTGGTGTTGGCCTCTAGAGCGCCAACACCGGTGGCATTATTCAAGTACCCAGTGGTGTTATGCTCCAGAGCTCCGTAACCGACGGCCACATTCTCATAGCCCGAAGTGTTGGCCTCCAAATCGGCGACGCCAATCGCGGTGTTGGCGGTGCCCGTCATGGTCGCGTTTCCGGAGAAGCCAAAAAAGGCGTTGCTGCTCGCGATGGATCCGAACGCGAAAGCCGACCCTCCCAGGTTGAAGCCGGTGGCCGCGTTCACCGTGCCGTTCACGTCGAGCGTAGCCGCCGGGGAGGCGGTGCCAATGCCGACATCCCCTGCCGAGCCCTGGAAGATTACCGAGTTTCCCAAAGTACTTGTTGCGGTCCACAACGCGAGGTAATCGACCGTGCCCGAGCCGGCCACGTTGGCTGTGGCCGAGTTCTGCTGCGCGTGGACGTACGGACAGCACCATAACATCGTAAAAGTGGAATAGATCATTGCCTTGCGGACCATTCCGTGTAGATAAGTCATTTCTGTTTCCTTTGCATCTGCTTGTACCGCGCGGCATGAAGGTGCGCGATCTGATTAGTTGTACAGGCTGCAAGGGGCGGATACAACCCGCACGTTCATGTAGGGGGGAATTCAAATCGCTAGATCTTGGGCGAGCGTGCGGGCACGTGTGCTTCCACGATACATCCAGTGCCGGGGATGGCCGACCAGTCCCGGCGTCCACCGAGGCTCTGGGCGCGTCGTTTCATGCTGGGGATCCCATTGCCGCCATGAGTGCTGTGGGCCGCTCCGTTACCCAATCCAGGGCCGTTGTCGTCGACGCGCAGGAGGATTTCGTGGCTGGCCACCTCAAGTTCGGCCACCACAGTGGTGCCGGGGTCCCCGGGAATCTTCGAAAAACACGAAAGATCTCAGTGTCCTGGGCGTAACAAGCCTTCGGGTTAGTGCGCGCCAGATCCGCCGGGCTTGCTTCCGGGAAACCGGCACAGCCCGACCATTGGTGGGCCGCCACCGTGGAAGGGATGGTATCGGCCAAGACCGCCCTGTCGTGATCCGTCAGAACGGAAAACACACGATCGGCGGCGAGGCCGTCTTGTTCCCGGAATGTAGTGAATCCCGTGGATTGGATTTGCATGACGCCCGCGCCCTCCGTTCCGGCCATAACCCGCTGGATTTTTCGAGAAACAGGCATTCCACCCGGTTATTCGGCAACCCTTCCTTCTTTGTGATTTGCTGGACGAAGCCCGTTGTGATCGATGTTCTCGATGATGTAGATTCCCTCTGAGGTTGCGGCTGCGACGTGTGCAATTGCCGCCGGAGGCGATGGAAGCGCCAGAGCGGCGAACGGAATTGCCCAACGCCTCCCATCGGTTCCGTTGTAGTATACTCGCCGTCGTCCACATGAAGCCATTCTCCAGAAGATCATTCGGCAAGAAGATCACTGCCGCTGCCGCTACCGCAGCCTCCGTTTTTTCGGAAGGGGCAGTAGCGAAACCGGCGTCCCCGAAGCGCTTAGAATTCCCCAGCGGGTTCCTGTGGGGCTGTGCAACCGCGGCGTACCAGACGGAAGGCGGCGTCGCCGAAGGTGGCCGAAAACCTTCAGTCTGGGATACGTTCTCGCACACGCCGGGCAAAACAAACAACGGCGCGACGGGCGATATAGCCGACGATTCCTATCACCTCTATAAGACCGACGTTCAGCTCCTGAAGAATCTAGGCGCGAAGGTGTACCGGCTTTCCGTGGCATGGCCGCGTATTTTTCCGGACGGTACCGGACAGCCGAATGAAAAAGGCATCAACTACTACGAGCGCGTGGTGGACGAGCTGCTGGCCAACGGGATCGACCCCTATATAACGATGTACCATTGGGACCTGCCGGAGGCGCAGCAGGATCGCGTGGGTGGGTGGCAATCGCGCGACACTTCGAAGGCGTTTGCGGATTACTCGGGTTATGTGGCGAAGCGGCTTTCGGATCGAGTGCACCACTTTTTCACCACCAATGAGTTTGTCTGCATGACCGATCTCAGTTATAAGACCGGCCAGTTCGCGCCGGGTTTGCGCCTTCCGGCGGCGGAAGCCAACCAGGTGAGGCATCACGGAATTCTGGGACATGGCATGGCAGTGCAGGCCATCCGCGCTTCCGCCAAGCCGGGAACGATGGTCGGGCTCGCGGAGAATGCCACTGTCTTCGCTCCGGTGATTGAGGACGCAGAGGGTGTGGCCGCCGCGCAAAAAGCCACGCGTCACGGCAATGCTCAGTTCCTGACGGCGGTGATGGAGGGGAAATACCTCGACAGTTATCTGGAGCAGGAAGGTGCCAACGCTCCGAAAGTGGAAGCGGGCGATATGAAAATCATCGGCTGTCCGCTGGATTTCGTTGGCCTGAATGTCTATACGCCGGAGTATGTGCGGCCCGATGATTCAAAGCTCGGTTATGCGGTAGTTCCGCGTCCGAAGTCATTCCCGCACGTGCCTTCGCCCTGGTTGTTCGTGGGTCCTGAGGTGCTGTATTGGGCGGTGCGGAATGTAAGTGAGGTCTGGAAACCGAAGACTCTTTATATTACTGAGAATGGCTGCTCTTCGGATGATGTATTGACGCCCGACGGACATGTTTACGATACGGATCGCTTGATGTATCTGCGGAATCATCTGACACATTTGCAGCGGGCGGCCAGCGAAGGTTATCCGATCAAGGGTTACTTCCTTTGGAGTTTGCTGGATAACTTTGAATGGGCGGATGGGTATACGAATCGGTTTGGGATTCACTATGTGGACTATGAGACGTTGAAGCGGACGCCGAAGTTGAGTGCGGAGTTTTATAGGAAGACGATCGCGGAGAATGCGGTGGCGTGAGCCTACGACACTATGAAACCTCTCGATCCCAGCGACCTCGAGATTTTAGCGATCCATTACGACGAGAATCAGTCACACTGCGAATCTGGCACCTTCTGCGGGGTCGTCCTCAGGGTTCGCGAGAGAAGACGAAAGATCCTCGATATTTATGAGAACGGGCAAACGGACACACCTTGGATCGAACCGAAATCCCGCGGCGGTTGGATTGATCGGACTCACTCGGCGATCGTCACGGTCGATGAAGCGACCGAATTGCAGCGGCAGGACCTGCTTAGACGAATTCCGGCCGAACGCCTGTTCAAGATGATCCTTCGAGAGCGGGGGCAGGAAGCGAGCGACTTTTGAATTAGCAGCGACAGTTGTAGACAACCCCTCGCCGAGAATCCAGTACGATCCAAGCAGCTTGTCAATGAGCCACGAACCTGCACAGCCGGATGAAGACCCGCCAAGCCTTGTTCGCCCAAAGGTTTTCTCCCTTGAACGCCTACTGAGCCACACTTGGCCGTCGACTAAAGAAGAGGCCGAAGAGTTCGTGCGGGATATCTATAAGCACCGACGTCCTGACGTCTCCTCCAAGCGGAACGACCAATTCTCAGCTACACTGAATGAGGAATCGCAATGGACCAATCTCCTCAACAACCCGAAAGATCCGCCGAACCTCATCCCCCCAGACTTGTCTTCCTTTGATCGTCTGCTAATCCACATCGACCCGGGGCCAGCGGAAGAAACCGAGGACTTCGTACGTCGCATCTATGAGCAGCGCAATCTTGACGTCTCCTCCGACCGGGACGTTTAGAGTTGTAGTCGGCACCGACGTCGCCAGTTACATCCTCAAGTGGCATCCACAATTTGCGCCGCCTTATGCCCGCATCGTCCGCGGTTTTCAATTGATCGCTTCATTCATGACTCTGGCGGAGATGCGTCAAGGCGCCTTAGAAGCGAATTGGGGAGAGCGCAAGACCGATATCCTTGAGACCTATTTGTCGGACTTCGAAATCGTCGATTCTGACGATGGCTTGTGCTCTGCCTGGGCAGCCATTCGGAACGAAAGTCTCTTGAAGGGACACCAGATCAGTTCCGCTGACGCCTGGATCGCAACCGCTGCCTCCTTATCCGCACCGCTCGTCACGAATAACACCAGGCATTACCGACATCTCAATAGGCTCCAACTCGTCTCCGCCCCCGTCCACTAAAACAGAAAAAGCCCGCCATAACCTCTCGGGGCGGGCTTTCTCAAACCAAATCCAAGTTACGACCTAATCGCCGAAGCTACCCACTTCTTCACGCTCTTCCGCTTTTGTATCCGCAGCCGGCACCGTCGCCATCAGAGTCCCGAGCGGAACAAACCCATCCTGGATCGGCTTCTCGCCTAGTACATGCTCGCGATAGAGCTTCTCCATTTTGGCGTCTTCCAGCTTCTGCTTCAGCGTCTCGTCGCGCTTGCGGGTCTTTTCCTCACGAGCGGTCTTGGCAATGCCCTTTTCGTCGAGGTCGGTCTGGCGATGGCGATGCACATCCTCATCCCGAAGAATCATGGAATGTTCCGCGGTCTGCAAGCCCACCTTCTTCCCACCCGCGAAGATCTCGTGACGCCCCTTGTCCTCGTACCACTTCGAGAGCGTGGCTGTCATGTGCATCTTCTCGATGATGTTACGCCAGCCCACACCCGTGTTATACGCGCAGAAGCTGATTTCGCCTTCCTGCGTGGCGTACGGGATAATGCACTGCTCGGTGCGGCGGAAGTCGTAATTAAACAGATCCTGGAACCACATGCCCGCGATGAAGAGGAAGTTCCAGCGGTCCGCGCGGCGTTTCTCGATATCGGCCATGGTGCGGTCGCCCGAAACCTTGCCGTAATCTTTATTCGTGATGCGGAAGCACTTGTCGAACTTCTCCATCATGGCCTTCAGGCTGAAATGCTTCGGGGCTTTGAACGGATCGTAATTGCGCATCAGCGCCAGCGCGATCCCCACACCGGAAAGAACCTTGCCGCGACCCGCGTCGGTGATGCGTCCGATGTCCTTGGCCAGGCGGTCGGCGTTCAGGAACGCGGTCACCGGAACGTATTCCTTGGTTTCCTTGTCGCACATCACGGCCATGCCGATTCCGCAGTTGGGATGGCATCCGCAGGAAATCTGGCCCCAGTCAGCCGCGGGTCCGTGAATGAGATCCGCGAAATCCGAGAAGGTGCTCATAAAGGAAATCGGGAACCAGTCGCGAATGGGCTCGCCGATTCCGGTCTGGTCTTTCACGTCGTGGGCCAAGTGCGAAAGCGTGTAGCGCTGGGCACTGCGGCGATCGTCCGTAACAGCCTCGTCACGGCCCGTAAACGAAACGGGCTGGAACGAAAGGAATGGAATCTTCTTGGGGTTGTCGAGGGCGAACCGGACTACCGAACCGACTTGCTCATTGTTCACACCGTTAATGATGGTGATCACGGGCACGATATCGACGCCATTCGACCACAGATTTTCAATCGCGCGCAATTTTACGTCGAACAGATTGCCTACCGCGCGATGCGAATTGGCTTCGTTCCCGACGCCGTCAAACTGCAGATAGGCGTAGCGCAGACCGGCCTCGGCGGATTTCCTGCAGAATTCCGGGCTCTTTGCGAACTCGATTCCGTTGGTGGCGGCCTGAACGCTGTTGTAGCCCACCTTGCGCGAGT
>PLFE01000073.1:0-54511 GCA_003136675.1 Bryobacterales bacterium | reverse complement strand
GGGTCGCACATCATGTTGCAGCGATTGGTGAGATCCACCGTGAGCACCGAGCCGCGGCCATGCTTGATGGTGCTGGTACCGTGGTCGTGCAGCTTTTCATCGTTGTGCGCGCGGATATCGCGGCCAGGGAAAACGTCTTCCAGATGCTTGAAGAAGGCGGGGTCGATGGACATCACATCCTCGAAGTGGCCGTGGATGGGGCAATCCTTCACCATCAGGATATTGCCGTCGCGCTCGATCACCTGCGCTTTGATCTCGCCGACTTTGTCGTTCTTCAGGATCTCGACCGGGATCTTGCCGTCCACAATCTGCTGGCGAATCTCGGGGACGCAGCGGGGGCAGAGGGAATCCGTCGTACGCGGCCAACCCAGTGGCGGCTTGGTTTTCTCGTAGGTCTTCAAAAGCGGCTTGTCCGACCATTTCGGTGTAAACGACGGCGCCTGATTGATCTGGTTGACGCGGTCAAAAACCTGCCAGGCCGCGTTGGCCGCAACGGCGGCTGCCTTCTCGACGTATTTGATAGCCTTCGGCATATGCGCTGTTCTTCTCTCCTCGAAACGACCTGAATTTAGGACCTGAACGTACATCAAAAGTGTAGCGGGATGAGGCTTGCCCTCAAAGTACTACTCCTTAAACGGATGGGATAAGGCTCTGTATGGCAAAAAACGGGGTTGAACGGAGACGCGGATTGAGCTGGATTCACGAATTTGCCGTTTTGGCCGGAAGTGATAGATGATACAGGACATCCCGGCACTTGCCGCCCGCGCCGGGTTTGAGATCGCCGGAGTCGCGGCCGTCGGGGAGATACCCGACTTTGCACGATTTTCAAATTGGGTTGTGCGAGGCCACGCGGGCGCCATGCGGTATCTCACGGATTATCGTGCAGCCCTGCGTCAGGATGTAAGGAGACTGCTGCCTTCGGCCCGATCGGTGATCTGCGTGGGAAAGCTTTACAACGGGCCGGAGCCCTGTTCCACGGCGTACAGCGATTCCGAGCGCGGGTGGATTGCCCGTTACGCCTGGGGCGAGGATTATCATGGCGTGCTCCGCCGAGGTCTGGAACGGCTGGCAAGCGAACTGGGCGAAGCAGCGGGACCGCACGAGTGGAAGGCCTGCGTGGATACCGCGCCCGTGCTGGAACGGTCGCTGGCGCACGCGGCCGGACTCGGATGGATCGGGAAAAATACCTGCCTGATTAACCAGGCTCGCGGATCATGGTTTTTCCTCGGGGAATTAATTACGAGTCTTCCGCTGGTTCCGGCGGCCGAGCAGGCGCCGGACCGGTGTGGAACCTGCACGCGCTGTATTGACGCCTGCCCGACGCGAGCGATCCTGCCTGATGGAATCGATTCACGGCTCTGCATTTCTTACCTCACGATCGAACTGCGCGGCGCAGTGGATGAATCGCTCCGCGATAGAGTGGGCCGGCATATTTTCGGATGCGACATTTGCCAGGATGTGTGCCCGTGGAACGGGCGCTCGGCGGTTACAGAAGAGTTCGCGTCCATGCCGGGAACATTCGCGCCGCCGCTTGAAAAACTGGCGGCCCTGAGCGAGCCGGAGTTTCTGGCGATGTTCCGCGCGACGCCGGTGAATCGGGCGCGCTATCGCGGCTTTCTGCGAAATGTAGCGGTGGCAATGGGCAATTCCGGATCAGCCGCGTTGATTGAGCCGCTTGAGAAGCTTGCGGTTTTCGATGACGAATTGGTGAGAGAGCACGCAATGTGGGCGATACGAAAGCTAAAATCGGAAACAGCGGCATGCACCGAATTCCATTCGCCCTCCTGATCAGTGCGTTGACACTGCCGATAGCCGTTCGCGCGTCCGACGATGCGGCGGTTGTGGCCAGCGCGTTCGACCACTTCTACAATCTCGAATACGACGAAGCGCTGGCCGATTTTTACAAGGCCGAGAAAGCGTATCCCAGTGACGCCGACATCCGCAATAACATTGCCCAGACGCTTCTTTACCGCGAGATGTTCCGCAATGGGGCGCTCGAAAGCGAGTTGGTCTCCGGCAATAATTCGTTCCTCCGGCGTCCCAAGATGAATCCGACGCGCGAAGTGCAGGACCAGTTTGATTCCGCGATCAAGAGCGCGTTCGCCCTCTCGCAGGCGAAGATCGCGAAGAACCCAAATGACACCGATGCCATCTATGCCATGGCGGTGACTTACGGATTGCGATCGAATTATAGTTTCCTGGTGACGAAAGCATGGAAATCCGCGTTAAGCGATGCGACCGATGCAAGGAAGCTAGCCGCGCGAGTGGTCGAACTCAACCCCCAGAACTATGATGCGCGACTGATTCTTGGCGTCAATCAGTATATTGTTGGTAGTTTGCCGTGGACGTGGCGTGCGATCGGGTTTCTAGCCGGCTTCCATGGGGACCGCGCGGAGGGCATCCGGACCCTTGAGTCGGTGGCGAAGAAGGGTAAGAAGAATCGGGTGGACGCGGAAGTTCTTCTCTGCGCTCTTTACCGGCGGGAAGAACGTTCAAAAGACGCGATTCCGCTGCTGGATGACTTACTCCGGCGGTATCCACGCGACTATCTCCTGTTATTCGAGAAAGCCCAGATGTACAGTGCATTGGGAGATAAGAAGAACGCTCTGGGCGCGATTGATCAACTGGCCGAACTGAAGAAGAGAAATCTTCCCGGTTTCGCGAATGTTCCATGGGAAAAGATCTATTTCGAAGAGGGAAATATTCAGTTCTGGTACAACGATTTGGATGAAGCGCTGGTGAATTTGAAGAAAGTGACTGAGGCGCCGAAAGAACTGGATTTGAATACCGGCGTGCTGGCTTACATGCGGCAGGGGCAAATCTACGACTTAAAGAACAACCATGGCTTGGCGACTCAGGCCTATGAGCAGGCAATTGCTTTCGCGCCAGAGGCGGAAGCGGCCAAGGAATCGCAGAGGTATATTCATGAGCCTTATCGGCGGAAGAGTTAACCAGCCACTCGTAGCTCATAGTATCGAGATGCCCTCTCCGAGCCACGTCCCGTCAATAGTAGCCGATGAATCTATACCGAGATCAGACATTTTGGCGACTGTGAGAACATCAAGCCTGTCCGCAACCCGATCCTCTTTCGGATGGACGTTTCGTACATGGACTTATGAAGGAGCGCCCTATGCTCGAGCGGGACATGGAAGATCTCATCGCGAAGCACCCAGACGACTTTTTCCCCGGTCGAGGCTTTGAACTGCTCGGAAGGCAGCGATCCTTCACTGGCGTCGGGCGCTTTGACCTTTTGTTCAAGGATCGATTCGAAACCAGAATACTAATGGAGTTGAAAGCCGTCTCGGCCAAATATGAGGTTGCCACTCAACTCGCCAAATACAAGGACGAGCTAAAGGCCCGGGGCGAAAACGACGTGCTGATGTGGCTCGTCGCACCCCAGATTCCGAATTCAGTCCGCGAGTTTCTCGACCGGATTGGGATCGAGTATAGCGAGATCCACTTGGCGGAGTTCGGGCGCGTTGCCGATCGACATGGCGCTGGCGTCCCGCTCCGGGCGCCAAAAGAGTCCGTGACTTCGTCGGGGACCTTATTCCCAAACTCTCGGGCGAGCAACAAGTTTGGGTTGCTCGCGAGCGACTCATTGAGGAACTGAGCCAGGAGGCATGGATAACCGAAAGGCTGGATTTGGTCGGCCTCGTCGCTCTTGAGGAACGAAGGAATAGGATTGGAAATTGGGTTGACTGGTTTAGCGCTAACTATGATCAGGGAAAGTACGATTTAAAAGAGAAATTTGAACGAGATACCGTGAACGGTGTCTGGGCGTATCGCCCCAGGCAAATGCTTTGACTCGGGGGAGTAAACTCGCACAGGTTCAGCGCATGCGCATGACGGGCTTGCGACCGCCAAAGTAGACTCCGGACCGTCTCGACACCGGGTTCGGCTCGGAGAAATGCGATGAGCGCGGAAGCATCGATGACCGCTGTCATCGTGTTCGAGCCGCAACTCATCCGCCTTTCTCAAAATAAAACGAGCCGCGCTCGTAGGAACAAACATGTACTTTCCCCGAATCTCATGAATCGTTTCGGCGAAGGTTTGCGCCGATCTGAGCTTCGCCAGCTGAACATCTCCTCGCTTCAGCGACCATCGCCGTCGCCTGCTCAAGAGTCAAGCCGGATTCCGAGATCGCGTACGTTCCGAGTTCGCCTGAACACGCAGGCAAGCACTCCAGAGCAGCGCCCGCGCAGAAGCACTCTCCGATTCGAGAGATGAATTGCAGCCTCCAGATGCTCGGTAACTTCTTCGGGAAAGATCTGTGCAGCCATGCTAAACCTTTGCCTCCAATATGAACCAACCGCGGCAACAGAAACGTGGGTGATGATCAATACCGCGACGTTACTTCCGCGGGCGCTTTCCTCTTGCCGGCTTGACGTTCTTCCCGACGCGCAGTCTCCATGCCGTTTCCAGCGCCCCGGCGAGCACATCCTCATGGGCGGCGGTGAGCCGGATATGCGTCGCCCCCTTTCGTCCCCAGCCGCCCGCAACGGGAAGGAAGATTTCGGGCATTTCCGCGACGAAGCCAGCCTGCTGCTCCGGCGTCAGCATCAGGTTCCCGTAGCCGAGATTTTGCGAGGCGAGGGTGGCGAATATCCTGCCGCCAACACGGAAATCGGCCGCCCCCATGTGCGAACCTTCTTCGGCGCCGTCGAGGCGGAGGGCGATGCGGCGAAAATCATCCGCGGTCATGGCTGCGGCTCAGTCCTCCGATTACCAGGGCACACTTGGAATGGGAGGCCAGCCTCGCGTCTCCCCTTCGAGCAAATACGTGCACGTCTCGGTGCGCTTCTCGCCATCATGCACCACATATCGCGGCGTCTGGCCCGGCTTGCCGCTCCACAGAGCGACCCCTGCGTAAGCGCCATCCTTGCGCAGCACATAGTAAGTCATGCCAATAAACCGCAGTTGGTTCTTATCGTCCTGGTGAAAGCGTACGATGCGCTTCAGCGCTTCCATGCCGGCCTCGCGCGGCTCCAGTCCGCGGCGCATGGCTTCGACAATGGTGTGCGCGCCGGCGACTTTGATATTCTCCTCGCCGCTTCCCGTCGCGCCGGCCGACCCCACATCCGGGTCCGTGTAGCAGCCCGCACCGATAATGGGCGAATCGCCCACGCGTCCCGGAATCTTCCACGCCAGTCCGCTTGTGGTCGTGATCCCCGATACTTCGCCCATCGCGTTTGCGACGGAACAGTGGATCGTCCCTGTGGGCGGATGCAGCACCTTGCGCACGGCATCCATGCGCTCCTCCTCCGGAATGCCAAGCGACGCGGCCATCTCCACCAACCGGTTCATCCGCTTCCCGGCAGTCCCCCCATCCGGCGCCGTCCAGTTCGGTGCGCCAATCTGGGGGCCCCACCAGTCCTGATTCGAATGCACTTCGCGCCACAGCGTCCACACCTTGCGCGAATGCTCCGTCAGCAGGTTCTCCCGCGGAAATCCCATGGACACCGCAAACCGTTCCGCGCCGTCCCCGACAAGCATCACGTGCCCGGTGTGTTCCATCACGGCCTTAGCGACGCGCGAAACATTCTTGATGTTGCGGACCCCGCCTACCGAACCAGCCCGCCGGGTGGGTCCGTGCATGCAGCACGAATCCAGTTCCACCACACCTTCTTCATTCGGCAATCCGCCGAGCCCCACACTGTCGTCTTTCGGATCGTCCTCCGGTCCGGTCACCACTTCGATCGCCGCATCCAGCGTATCGGCGCCGCCCTGCAGTGCCGCCCATGCGCGGTCCAGGTACTTGTAGCCGTTCGCCGCGCAAATGATCACCGGTAATTTGCCGGGCTTGGCCGCTGCAGGAGGCGGCGTGGTCTGCCCCGCCAAATCCTGTTCCGCGATGGCGGCTGCGGCTGCCGATGTTGCGAAGAACTTCCGTCGTGAGATTTCCAAGTTGTATCCGCCCTTCCCGTTAATCTACGTCCTTGGTGTTATGGTTGTCCAGAAAATCCCGGTCAATCGCCTTCCGGCCGGCGAAGCCTTCATCCACGCCGTGCCAGTAGGCGACGTCTTCTTCACCCAGCAGCCAGCAGATATACACCTCGTTGCCGTGGAGCATCGTCGGGAAGTCCACCAGCCCGCGATCCAGATCCTTGATCACGGCGCCGGCTTCCTCGATCCCTTCCACGGCAGCTTTCAATCGCTCGCCGCAGCGGTTCTGCGTGTCGTTGTTCATCAGGAATGGCTTCCGGTCCACCACCGTGCCGCCCATCACCATGATCCGACGCATGAAGTCCTGCGACCAACGTTCCGTTTCCTGATACTTCTCCTTCGCGTCCACCGCCTGAGCGATCAGCCGCTTCACGCGAGGCAGAACCTCCCGTACCTGCGCGAGCGTAAAATAACGCGGCATCCCACACGAAGTGTAACTTATTAAGATGCTGCTTTTCTTATTCCTCATGCTCGCGGCGCCGGACAATCTCACCCCGCCGGCGGGAGAAACGCTGCGCTTCCAGGCGCACGCATCCGGCGACCAGATCTACCAATGCGACGGTTCGAAATGGGTTCTCAGCGGACCCGACGCCAAGCTCTCCGACGATGCGGGACACTCCGTTGGGTCCCACTTCAAAGGACCGACGTGGCAATGGTCGGACGGCAGCCAGGTAACGGGGAAGCCTGTCGCGAACACAACGCCCGATGCGGATTCGATTCCCTGGTTATTGGTAACTGCAACGGGTCACAGCGGCGACGGCGCGATGAAGGCAATCACAACTATCCAGCGCCTGAATACCAAAGGTGGCAAAGCGCCGGCTTCTGGTTGCGACGCCTCGCACAAAGGCGACAAAACCCGCAGCCATTACACGGCGGACTATTATTTCTTCGCACCGGCTGCACCAAGATAAATTCGGTAATAAAGATTTGCCTCGGGCTACTTCTGCCCTTGTGCTGTGGGAGCGGAAATTCACCACTTTCGAGTTTCCGGGAGCGCAGGATACTTTCGTCAGCGCCATCAACTCCTCCGGAACCATCGCCGGCTCCTACACCACCAACGACGGCGCTCCTCACCGATTCCTGAGATCCGCAAACGGCGCATTCACTGCAATTCAGGGGCCTGACGGCCAAAACGTGACTCTCCGCGCCATCAACAATGCGGGTAGCACCGCCGGGATTTATTACGGTCCCAGTGGAGCGATCGGTTTCATCCGTTCCGCTGACGGCGCGTTCACCACCTTCTCGTTTCAGACGTCCTTTATCTCGATCGCCGGTTTAAATTCCGCAGGCGACGTAGCAGGCTGTTTCTTCAACGATTCGGACGCTCAAAGTTTTGTACGCACCGCGAATGGGTCGGTGACGCTATTCAGTGCAGCCTCCTCCGGGTCGACCTGCCCTACAGGGGTTAACGATTATGGCGTGATCGTCGGGTATTTCACAGATCCCGATCTTACGGTCTACCACGGTTATGTGCGAACACCCGACGGGACCATCACCTCGATCGATGTCCCCGGCGCAGGGCACGGAGCTTACGGGGGAACTTATCCCCAAGGCATTAACGGAGCGGGCACTATCGCCGGGTGGTACGCGGATGCCGCGGGCGCGAGCCACGGCTTCCTGCGGCCTGCCAATGGAGCCCTCAGGACATTCGACGCGCCTAACGCCGGAACAGCCGACGGCCAGGGCACCAACCCGAACGCCATCAATTCCATCGGCGTGATTACCGGATGAGTGAGTGATTCCACGGCCACCGCTTCCGGTTTCGTCCGCTCCGCGAACGGGCAACACTCGGAGTCGTCGCTGGTAACGTGCCTAGCGCTCCCAATCAGAGCGGGTTTGTCCTCGCTGCCGGCGCAAACTAGACGACCGTCTCTACCTGCGCCGCGTAGTGCGATTCCACGTAGCGATCCACCATGCAGATAAACTCCGCAACAATGTGATCCCCGCGGAGCGTTTTTACCAGCTTGCCGTCCACGTACACCGGTGCGACAGGTTCTTCAAAGGTGCCCGGCAGCGAAATACCCAGGTTCGCGTGCTTCGATTCGCCCGGGCCATTTACGATGCAGCCCATCACGGCGACCTTCATCTCCTCAACGCCGGTATGGTGCTCTTTCCAAACCGGCATCTGGTCGCGCAGATAGTTCTGGATCTGGTCGGCCATCTCCTGGAAGAAGGTGCTGGTGGTCCGCCCGCAACCCGGACACGCGGTCACCTGCGGCGTGAAGCTGCGTATCCCCAGCGACTGCAGAATCTGCTGGCAAACCGTCACCTCTTCCGTCCGGTCGCCATTCGGCATGGGTGTCAATGACGTGCGAATGGTATCGCCAATGCCTTCCTGCAGCAACACGGAAAGCGCGGCCGTCGTCGCCACGATTCCTTTCGCGCCCAGCCCGGCTTCCGTCAGTCCCAGATGCAGCGGATACTCGCACTGCGCCGCCAGGAGCCGGTATACATCGATCAGATCCTGCACGCCGCTGACCTTAGCGCTAAGGATGATCCGGTTTCGCGGCAAGCCATGCCGCTCGGCCGCTTCGCCGGAAAGCACCGCGCTCGCCACAATCGCGTCGATCGTGACATCGCGCGCATCTTTCGGGTCCGGCAAGCGTGAATTTTCGTCCATCATCCGCGTGAGCAGCGCCTGGTCGAGCGATCCCCAATTGACGCCGATTCGAACAGGTTTCCGATACTCGACGGCGGCCTCGATCATGGTCCGGAAATTATCGTCATGCTTCTTGCCGATGTTCACGTTTCCCGGATTGATGCGGTACTTCGCCAGCGCCCTCGCGCAGGCCGGGNNGTATCGACGA
Source organism: Bryobacterales bacterium (assembly GCA_003136675.1). Classification (GTDB taxonomy): domain Bacteria; phylum Acidobacteriota; class Terriglobia; order Bryobacterales; family Bryobacteraceae; genus Bog-113. The sequence continues at coordinate 45,758 of PLFE01000073.1, read as the reverse complement.
TCTTTGGGACGGCCTCGGCGGCTTCCTCGGTATTCACCGTCACGCGCACCAGTTCCGAACCGGCTTTGGCCAGCGCCATCACCTGGTTGACGGTTCCCGTCACGTCGGCAGTGTCGGTGTTGGTCATGGACTGGACCACGATGGGCCACTCCGAACCCACCTTCACACCACCCACGTCCACCGTAACGGCATTGCGCCGGGGGCTTATCGCCATTGTTGAATCCTCATTGGTTAAGCCTTATTTTATCAGCCGGAGCTTCTCCGCCGCACAATAGGGAATGGCCAATCGATTCGGCACTGACATTCTGATTCAAGCGCTCGATCCGGAGGTCGCTGCCGCGTTCTATGCCGAACAGCTCGGATTCGAGATTACCGGCGCGACGCCGAATATGATCAGCATCCATGGAAACCACCTCAACTTATTCATCGAGCGAGGTCCCGCTCTTGGGCCGGTCTTCGAAGTAACGGTCGCGAACGTGGAGGAGACCAAGTTGCGTCTGGTAGCCCAAGGCTGCAAGATTGTCAAGGATGAGCCTGATTTTCCAAGATGCTATGTTCAGGACCCGTTTGGTTTGATCTATAACCTCACCACTTGAGAGTTCATGCCTTTGCAACGGGTTCATGACCTGAGCCCGAATAAATGGGTCACGGAGCGGCTGTGGCGCGCGATCCTCTTCAACGCACGCCGGTCGTCCGCTGCGTGCCGGAGGGCTTCGCCGCCTATGCCAAGATCTTCCACCCGATCTTCGACGGGCCATCCAAAGACAAACGGGTGCCGTGGTGCGAACTGGCCGAGCGGTCCGGGATCGAATTTCATCCGGGAATCGACGCGCGTTTCTTTTGCGAGGGTTTGGCGGAGCCGGTCTGGCCGAAACACTTGACACGCCCCGGCCGCCTGGACCCCGTCACCTGCCGGGTTCTGGCCGACATCCTGGCCCCGTTTACGCTGAATCAGCGGTGCTGGTTCTACTATGGGGGTCCTTCGATAAATCCTTTCGAGGAGCGCCTCTACAGCGGAGAACTGGAGGATGCCATGAGCGTGCTCGAAGAGCCCGGCGTGACGTCGCTGCCGGAATATTGGTGGCCGGAAGATCGTGCCTGGTGCGTCAACTCCGACGATGATTTCAGTTTCACGCTCATCGGGGGAAGCGCTGACATGATTCGTCGCAGTTTGGACAGCGGCGAACTGGAGGCCGTTTCCGTGACTCCGAACACTCGCATCGATTGGTTTTCCGACCTCCCGAATTCCCGCAGGCAGTTTCGGCTGATCGCCGAATCCGTGCTGGCCGGAAACCTGAGCCTCGGTCTGGCCGCCAGGGCCATGCACGGGTTGCGGTTTTACGCCAATCCTGAGTTCGCGGCGATCCTAAAGCCTTTTCTTGAGATTGCGCGCGAGACTTGGTCCCTGCCCATCGGAGCGGTTCGCGACCTATGGGCGCCTTCAGCTTTGGTCGCGAGTGACGCGAAGGTGCAAAAGATCGAAGCCGCCTATCGAAAGAAGGCCCTTCAGTCGTGCCGCGATATTGTTCGCTTGAGTGCGTCCGGCACAAAGTAAAGCACCGCCACTCCGCCAATCATAACGAGTGAAATGGCCGGGTGAAGATATGCTGCCGGAATGGCCAGTGTATACGCGATCAACGCGGTCCAATTCCGTCGGCGCGCCGCCCGATCCATCGCCCGCAACTCCGCACTCAATCCAAACTGCTTCGCGATCACGCGCTGGAAGAGTATGAAGGCGAGTGTGACCAGCAGAAAGATGCCGGCATAGAGCGCCGTGGTAAAGGAGCTCAAGTCACTCTCCGCCATATACCGCGTGAAAAACGGGACAAGTGAGACAAAGAATAGAACCAATAAATTAGCCCGCATCACCATGGGTTCCGCCCACTGCGTATGATGCAGCAGATGATGGTGGTTCATCCAGAAGATACCGACGAATAGGTAACTGAGGGCGTAACTCAGAAACGTGGGCCATAACTCCAGCAATGCGCCCCAGTTCGCATGAGGCGGAGTCTTCAACTCCAGCACCATGATGGTGATGATAATGGCGATAACGCCGTCGGAGAAAGCGCCGAGCCGCTCTGTAGCCGGTTTCCTAAGGTCCATTCGAACGTTCTATTCCAACCCGGCCTTGCTCAGCAGCGTGCGCAACGCGTCTTCCCCGCCCGCACCTCGCTGTGTACCGGCTACGTTTCCGTCCCGGTCAATCAAGACATAGATTGGATAAGAATTCGCCGCAAACATGGCCGCGAGATTCGTATCCTCTGTAAGTACGATGCGACACTGGCGAGGCGAATCTTCCAGATACTTCTTCACCTTCTTCTTTGACTCGCCCACGTCAATGGCCAGAACAATCAGCCCCTTATCTTTGAATTCGGAGTTCAAGTCGTCGACTAATCCCTGCTCGTGTTTGCAGTAGGGGCACCATGTGGCCCAGAACTGCAGGAGCACCACCTTGCCCCTTACCGAATCGTTCGAGAATTTGTCGCCGTCGAGAGTTTTTGCTGTGAAGCGCGGGGCCGGTTCGGGCTTATCGGTAGCAGCGGCCAAACCAGCGGCTAGAAGAATCAGGAATTCGCGGCGGGGAGTACAAGCGTTCGCAGCCATCCGCGCATCGTATCATGCCAGTGCTTCGAATGCTGCAATGATTATCTCTTCCGTAATCAGATCCGGGGTCTGGAAGTAAGTGAAGAGTAACCCGGTGATCAGTGCATCCAGAACGCGGACGAACTGCCTTGCCGGCATAGGTAAGGCCTTTTCCGGCACAAACTGCACCAAGCCTTTCGCCATGCGCTGATAGATAGCTTCATTTTGTTTGGTCATCTGCCGGCGCATCGGCGCATGGGTGAGAGCATAGAGTTGAAACGCGGCCGCGGCGGCGGCGTAACTCCGTCGCGCGATCGCTTCCCGCGCTACCGTCTTCCCTAGAATCCGCATTTGCTCTTTTAGCCCGGCCCCGGGCTGCAGCGGAGGAATGATCGGCTCCCAGTGGGTTGAGATGAGGGCCAGAAACAGCTCTTCCTTGTTCTTGAAATTGCCATAGACTGCGCCGCGAGTCATCCCGGCGCGCGCCGCAATCTCTTCGAGAGACGCGCGGTCGAAGCCCTTTTCGCCGATCACCGCGGCCGCGGCCTCAATCAGGCTGGCGCGGGTGCGGTCGCGCTTGCCTCCTTTTATACGTGCTTGTATTTTGTTCATGCCTGTATTATTATAGATTATTACCTCATGTCACATTGGCAGATTGCTCTGATCCTCATCCTCCTTCTTACGCCGGCAGCCGGGGTCCTCTACGAACGCACCGGGGAAAGGAGGGACGCGCTTCGCAATCCCCCGCCGGGACGCTTCGTCTCCGTCGGAACCCACAAGCTCCACCTCCTGTGCAAGGGAACGGGCGGCCCCACGGTGGTGATCGAACAGGGCGCTGGGGAACCATCGCGGCTCTGGTGGCCACTGCAGGATCAGCTTGCTGAGTTCGCAGCCGTCTGCACCTACGATCGCGCGGGATACGGGTGGAGCGAGCAGGCGCGCGCCGGACGAACAATTGAACAAAGGGCCGAGGAACTGCACGCTCTACTCACCAATGCCTCGATCCCCACGCCTTACGTTCTGGTGGCGCACTCCTACGGCGGCCTGATCGTGCGGTCCTTCGCCCAGAAATATCCCGGGCTTACCGGCGGCCTCGTGCTGGTCGATACGCCGGAAGAGGCCACCATCTTCCGGCCGGATGTTCTGGATTTCTACTCGAAGCTTGGCTCGATGTTAAAGGCCGTGGGTTTTGCGTCGCGTTTTGGCGTGCCTCGCTTGCTGAGTAACTGGGTGTCTCTCGACCGCATCGGCTTCCCGTTCGTCCGCCAGGTGGAGTACGCCGCGGCGGCTGACGATTTGGCGTCTCTGAAGCAACTCCCGCGTCCGATTCTTGGCAGTCTCGGCGATTTGCCGCTCGCGGTGATCACTCACGGCCAACCTTTCCCGGGACCGTTCGCCATTGTTGAAAAAGGCTGGAGCGAGGGTCAAGTACGTCTAGCGGGGCTATCGACCGATGGTAGCCTGACTGTCGCAAAGAACAGCAACCATATGATCAATGTCGATGAACCCGCCATCGTCGTGGAAGCGGTTAGACGGATCCACAAAGCCGCCGGAGCCAAACGGCATTCTGTAAGCTGAGAAGATGCATCGAGTCGTGATTGTGGGCGGTGGTTTCGGCGGTCTCACCGCCGCGCAGGCGCTAAGACATGCTCCCGTCGAAGTTACGGTAATCGACCGGCGCAATTTCCACTTGTTTCAACCTTTGCTTTACCAGGTTGCGACCGGGCAGCTTTCGCCCGGTGAGATCGCGTCCCCGATCCGCAACGTGGTGCGTAACCAGAAAAACACTCGCGTTCTGCTCGGCGAAGTGGAGGATTTCGATGTTGCCACTCGCGAAGTGATTCTCAATGACGGCAGCCGCGTCCCTTACGATTCTCTGATCGTGGCCACCGGTTCCACGCACTCCTACTTCGGGCATGACGATTGGGAGAAATTTGCTCCGGGTCTCAAGACGATTGAAGACGCCACCGAGATCCGTCGGCGAATTCTGTTCGCGTTCGAAGCCGCCGAGCGCGAGCCGGACCACCAGAAACAACGCGAGTGGCTCACCTTTGTATTAGTCGGCGGAGGGCCCACGGGGGTCGAACTCGCCGGCGCTCTTTCCGAGATCGCCAACGACACGCTGAAGCACGACTTCCGGAATATCAATTCGAGAGACGCAAAAATCATCCTCGTCGAGGGTATGGAACGAATCCTGCAAACGTTCCCCGAAGATCTTTCGAAAGCCGCCGAGAAGTCTCTTCTCAAGAAATGTGTGCAGTCCCGCGCGCATTGCCATGTGACCAACATTACTGAGGACGGTGTCACTCTGAAAACCGAGTCGGGTGAGGAGCAGCATATCGCCTGCAAGACCGTGCTTTGGGCCGCCGGTGTTCGGGCGTCGAAGCTGGGAAAGGTGCTGTCCGACAAGACTGGAGCGCAACTCACCAAGAATGGCGGAATCATCGTCGAACCGGATTGCACCATCAAGGGGCACCCGGAAATCTATGTCATCGGAGACTTGCAGACTTTTACGTACCAGACCGGCAAGCCATTACCCGGGGTGGCGCAGACGGCGATTCAGGCGGGGACCTATGTTGCGAAAACCATCGTCAGGCGTTTGAAGAATCAGGCGGTGAAGCCGTTCCATTACTTTGACAAAGGGAGCCTGGCCGTCATCGGACGCCTGTCCGGCGTTGCCGATTTTCATAAATTGCACTTGTCCGGCGCGCCCGCATGGTTTGTCTGGTTGTTTATCCACATCGCCTATCTCATAGGATTTAGTAACCGCATCATCGTGATTACGCAGTGGGCCTTTAACTACCTCACTCAGAACCGCAGCGCGCGGCTGATCACCGGCATTCCTTTTCCTTTACCGGATATAACCGATACCGCTAACGAGACCCGAGCGTGAAGGAGCAGGTTTCGTCTCCCCGGAAATGGTCGGCGCTCGAACCGGAAGTGCGCGCCGCACTCGCTATTCGGGTAGATCGGGAACTTGCCAAGAGATCCATTCCCGGAGCGCTGGTCTACTTCTATGTATCGGTGGTAGTCGCTTTCTCCACGCCCTATTACAGGGATCATCCGAGTGTGTTTTCCCTCGTGTTGTGCGCCACTCTTCTGGTGGGCGTGATCCGGATTGCATCGGCGGTGCGCCTGCCTGAAGGAACAACTTCGAAAGCGCGAGTGATCCGGCCCATCTTCCTCGCGTCCACTTACGCCGCGTTCGCTGTCTGGGGCGCGTTCTGCCTGATCACAGTCCACTTCTATCGCATGGAATGGACGGCGATGTTCGTCCTGCTGATTACGACGGGACTGGCGGCGGGCGGCAGTTCCTCACTTGCTCCGGACTACCGCATGGGTTGGCGTTGCCTCTCCCTGATGATGGTTCCCACCATCTGCTATGAAGTGATCGCACACGGCGACCAGCGCGTGGCAGTGGCGGCCGTGATTGTGATTTACTTCTTCTTTCTGCTGGCCCAGACCAAGGGGAACTGGCAGTCTTTCTGGGCCGCCAGTATCGCGGCCGAAAAAGAGAAGGCCCGCGGCGAAGCCGAAAGAAGCAGGACCGCGTTGCATACCAGGGCCTTACTTCAGGCCGTTCCAGATCTGATTCTCTCTCTGGACAAGCAGGGGGCCATTCTGGACTACAAACCAGCCAAAGGCGAATCCCTTCAGGACCCGAAGCAATTTCTGCAGGCCCAGCACATCGATGAAATCATGCCCGCGGATGTGAGCGCCAAGATGCGCGGTTTGATCGACGAAGCCCTGAAATCCGGTGCGCTCCAAACATGGACGTATCAATATACGGGCGCAGGGGAGCAGCCCTCGCGCAGTTTTTACGCGAGGATCTCGGTAAGTGGAGAGAACCGCGTCGTGGTGGTGATTCAAGACATCACGGAGAATGTGAAGCTGGAAACCGCGCTGCGGGAATCGCAAAAAATGGAAAGCGTGGGACGGCTGGCCGGTGGCGTGGCGCACGATTTCAATAACATTCTGACCATCATCAATGGATACAGCGCCATGACGCTGCGCGATCTGAGCGAAGACGACCCTCTGCGCAACCCTCTGAGCGAGATCCTTCGCGCGGGACGCCAGGCGGCCGCTTTGACCCGGCAGTTACTCACTTTCAGCCGCAAGCAACTCGTGGAACCGAAGGTAGTCAGTCTGAATCATCTTGTGAATGAATCGCGCGAGATGCTGCAGCGTCTTCTGGGAGAGGACATCGAACTGGTGACCACTCTCTCCGCCGCTTCCTGGCCGGTGATGGCGGACCCTGGCCAGATCAACCAGGTGCTGTTGAACCTGGCGGCGAATGCGCGCGATGCCATGCCCCAGGGAGGCCGTCTGGCGATCAAGATTGAAAATGTCATGCTGGATCGCGCGGCCGCCGCACAAAGAGGATCCCGGCCTGGGCCGTTCGTTCTGGTCTCCACCTCAGACAACGGCATGGGCATCGATCCGGAGACGCGGGAACACATCTTCGAGCCCTTCTTCACCACCAAGAGCGGCGGCAAAGGAACCGGCCTCGGGCTCGCCACCGTTTATGGAATTGTGCAGCAGGCAGGCGGCTCCATCTCGGTCGAGAGCGCGCCCGGCGCAGGGTGCACTTTCGAAATCCTGCTGCCGAAGACCGACGTCGCCGCCGCCGGGCGAGAGGTTTTCGACGAGTTGCCGAGTCTGGCGGGAAGCGGCAAAGAGACGATCCTGGTGGTGGAAGATCAGCCGCAGGTTCGCAAGTTGACCATGACCATCCTACAAAGCCGCGGGTACCACGTGCTCGAAGCGGCCACCGCGGGCGACGCATTACTGACGGCTGAGCGTTACGACGGGCCCATCGGCTTGATGTTGACCGATGTTGTGATGCCGTACATGAATGGAGTCGAATTGGCGCAACGCTTCCAACCGCTGCGGCCTGAAGTTCCGGTGCTCTTCATGTCAGGCTACAGCGAAGAGGCGATCAACCAGGGTGACATCACCAAGGGCCTCAATTACCTGGCCAAACCATTCACGCCGGATCAACTCTCCCTCAAGGTGAGGGATGTGATCGACGGGCGGCAAACAACAGGACGCGGGGCAGATTGAATGTCTGAACCCGCCTTCATCACATCCTGACGCAAACCGACTTGGTTTCGGTATAAAGTTCCAACGCCTCGTGTCCCATCTCGCGGCCCCATCCGGATTGCTTATAGCCTCCAAACGGCAGCGCCGCGTCGAAGATGTTATAGCAGTTGATCCAGACGGTGCCCGCGCGAAGGGAAGCGGCCAGGCGGTGCGCCTTGCCGATGTCGGAGGTCCAGATACCGGCTGCCAAGCCGTAGACGCTTTCGTTGGCACGCGTCAACAGGTCGTCCGCGTCCTTGAAAGACATCGCGGTCACCACCGGTCCGAAGATCTCCTCCTGAACCACCTTGGCGCTTTCAGGAGCGCCCACAAGAACTGTCGGCTCCACGAAGTAGCCTTGCGTACCGGAGCGCGCGCCGCCCGTCACGGCCTTGGCGCCTTCGGCGTTGCCGCTGGCCAAGAAGCCGCAGACGCGATCGAGTTGCTCCTGCGAAACCAGCGGGCCCATGTCACACTCCGGGTCCAGCCCCGGACGGATGCGGATCTTCCTGGCGCGCTCGGCCACGCCTTCCACCACCTCGTCGAAGATGGATTGTTCTACGAAAAGCCGGGAGCCCGCGCAGCAGCACTGGCCGTGATTGAAAAAGATGGCGCTAGCCGCGCCGTCGATAGCGGTACTCAGATCGGCGTCTTTGAACACCACGTTCGGAGACTTGCCGCCGAGTTCCAGCGAAACCTTCTTGAGGTTGCCCGAAGCCGCCTGAAGTACCAGCCGGCCGACTTCCGTGGACCCGGTGAAAGCGACCTTATCCACATCGGGATGCGCGGCCAAGGCAGCGCCGGCATCACCGTATCCGGGCACGATGTTGACCACTCCCGGCGGGAAGCCGGCTTCCACAATCAACTCCCCGAGACGCAGCGCGGAAAGCGGAGTCTGCTCGGCGGGCTTCAGGATTACGCAGCAGCCGCAGGCGAGCGCCGGTCCGAGTTTCCAGGCCGCCATCAGCAGCGGAAAATTCCAGGGAATGATTTGGGCCACCACGCCGACGGGCTCGCGCTGCGTGTAAGCCAGATACTGCGCACCCGGCGTGTAGGGCACCGAGAGCGGAATGGTATGGCCCTCCAGCTTGGTGGTCCAGCCGCCCATGTAGCGGAACAGTTCCACGGCCAGCGGGACATCGGCCGCGCGCGCGACGGTGAGCGGTTTGCCATTATCCAGCGATTCCAGCATCGCGAATTCTTCCAGATTGGCTTCCAGCAGATCGGCCAGCTTCCAGATGAGCCGCGCCCGGTGAGCAGCCGTCATCAGACGCCAGGGACCTTTGTCGAACGCATTGCGCGCGGCCTTCACGGCCAGTTCCACGTCACGCGCCTCGCCTTGCGCTACCTGGGCCATCTCTTCGCCCGTGGCCGGGTTATAAACGGGGAATGTCTTTCCGGAAACCGATTCAACCCACTGGTTGTTGATCAGCATCTTCCGGGGTTTCGATAAAAAGCCGGTGACCTGCGGGGTGACCGGGGCTTGTAATGTGGCCATAATATGTTCATCCTTTCTCGACAGAGAGAGTGGGTTCAGGGACTTCGCTCGACCAATACTTTATCGCAGTAGAAAACACTAAATGGACCTCTCCCTAACGGCGCTACTCCAACACGGATATTTGATCGTCATCGCGGTGGTGTTTCTGGAATCGGTGGGCGTCCCGATCCCGGCGGCTCTGGTGATGCTGTTCGCCGGCTCGGCCTGCGCGCAACACCAATTGAACACGGGGTATGTGCTGGCGAGCGCGATTCCAGCGATGCTCGCGGGCGACACGTTGATGTACCTGATGGGCCGTTATACCGGTTGGTGGCTGCTGGGCATCCTCTGCCGGCTCTCGCTTCAACCGGAGGCGTGTATTTTCCGGTCCGCCGAATCGTTTTACCGGCGCGGGAGAAAGCTGCTGCTCATTGCGAAATTCCTGCCGGGCATTAATACCATGGCCGCGCCGCTCGCGGGCAGCATGCGGATGCGCGCGAGCGAATTTCTGCGGCTCGATTCCGCGGGCGCCGTGCTCTACCTTGGCGCGTATTTCTCGGTTGGGTACGCCTTCAGCGGGGCCATCGGAGCCATCACCAAGGGCTATAAAGCGTTCGGGCACTTGCTGGGATTCGTGTTCCTCGTACTCGCGGTCCTCTACGTTGGATGGCAGGTGGCTCTGTGGCTCCGATCCCGGTCGCTGGAACCGGTCCCTTCCATCTCCCCGCGAGATGCGGCAGGCGCGCTTTCCTCAGGCGAGGCGGTGATCTACGACGTGCGAAGCCACGGCTACTATGAGCGCAACGCCACTCGCATTCAGGGTTCGAAGAGACTGGAACCGACAGCGGCACGCCGCGAAACCCCGCCGATTCCGGATGGCCGCCGGGTGCTGGTGTATTGCACGTGCGTCCGGCAGGCAACCAGCGCACGGGTGGCTCGGGAACTCCTGGATAAAGGCACTTCATGCGCTGTGATCGTGGGTGGATTGCGCGAGTGGAAAAAGGCCGGCCTGCCGATGGAGAGCGTTCCGGAGGATGAGATCGCCGCGCTGCCGGCTTTCGATATGTAATTAACGGCGACGTCCAAACGCCGATGGAAGCGGCGCAGCCTGATGCAGAATGCCGTCGGCACAAAACGAAGTCACGACCGCGCAGGACCTGCCGCCCGCGCGCTGACAGTGCAAGGTGGCGTTGCCGTTGGCGTAATTCACGCCGGGACCCGGACCGCCGACGCCGTAAACCTTCTCCGGCTTGCTGATCGCCAGCGACAGGCAAACATCGGCGACTGTGATCACGACCTTGCAATCGTGGGCTTTCGTCACCGCGCGGCACTCCGTAAGCGCGCGGTTCGAGGCGCCCGCCTCGCTTTTGAAATTCCACGAATGGCCTTCGAGCAGAGTCGAGGGCGAGACGGCAATGGCGCCCCAGACGTCGGCCTGTAGGGGCGCGGACTTCGAAGGTCCGGCCATGCACTGGTTCATGCAGGTCTCAAAAATTGCGTCGCAGGCCGCGCCGTCGCCGCAGTGGGGGCAGCGCTGCACACATTCCGCTTGCGTCGCCGCCGAAGCCTCTCCACCGGCTGCCGCGAGCAGGATCACTGCAATGAGCACAAAGACCCGCATGGGACCCCTCCTCGTTTCGGCAATCAGGATGACATGCGATGCGAGCTGGTGTCAACAAAAAAGCATCGGATATAAACTGATTCAGGAGATCATACGATTATGACGCTTAAAGGATGCCATGTTGGCGCCGCGCTAGGAGCCTTGATATTGACGGGCCACGCCGCGTTTGCCCAGCCCGCCGCTCAACCCGCCAACTGCCCCGTCGACGGATTCCAAGGAGGCTTTTCCAAGGGTTGCCCGCAAAAACAGTTCGCAAGCCCCGCCGACATTTCCGCGATGATGGCGGCGTTGCCCGACAAGCCCATCGCCACGCCCAAGAGCCTGCGCCACGTGCTGGTTCTCTGCCGGGCCGTTGGCTGGGTACACACTTCGATCCCGCTGGCAGCCAAAATGGTGGAGTATCTGGGAGACAAGACCGGCGCCTGGATGACAACCATCACTTACGATGCCGCCGCCATTACGCCGGAGAATCTAAGCCACTACGACGCAATATTTCTCGACAGCACCACGGGACAGTTTCTGGACGACCCCAACGACCAGGCTACGACGGATATGCGCAGGAAAGCGCTGATGGACTTTGTGAAAGGCGGGAAGGGACTCGCCGGCATCCACGCCGCTTCCGATTCCTACCATATGAGCCAGCCGGGAACCGCGGGCGAAACCGCTGTGCAGGTGGGAACCTGGCCGGAGTTCAACGAAATGATCGGCGGCTACTTCAAGTTTCACTGGACCTACCCAACATTGATCCCCGTGAAAGTCGACGACCCGAAGAGCCCGCTGACCGCTATGTTCCCGGCGCGCGGTTTTGAGATTGTCGATGAGACCTACACGTTCCCGCAGGATTCGTTCAGCCGCAAGCGCGTGCACGTTCTCACCAGCATCAACTACAAGCGCATGAGCGCGGAAGACAAAGCCAGGGAACCAGCGGCCACCCGGCGCACCGACGGCGATTATGCATTGAGCTATATCCAGCGCGTGGGCAACGGCCGCATGTTCTACGAAACCCACGGCCACGATGAGAAGATCTATTTCAGCCGCCCGTTTATCCTGCACATGCTGGCGGGCATCCAGTACGTTCTGGGCGACATCCCAGCCGACGATAGCCCTAGCGAGAAATAGGCTAACTCGCTAGAAAGCGCTTCACTTCATCTGCCAGCGCCGGAACGGTGATCGCGAAATTTCCGCCGTAGATCGTGTTCTCGCCGGAGAAATCGAAGGTCACCGCGCCGGCTTCCTCGGCAATGATCTGAAGCGGCGCCAGGTCCCACGGCTTGGCCTGCGTCTCAACCCAGATATCGGCGCGGCCACTCGAAACCAGCATGGCGTCAACGCAGCCGCCCATACTGCGCACGGTCCACGTTCCCGCCAGCCAATCAGTCAGGTTTTTCGAAAACGGATACCGGTGCGCATAGCTGAGGCCGTTGAAGCAAACGAGAGCTTCGGAAAGCTGGGAGATGCCGGAGACCCGCACGCGCTGCGGCTCCGCTTCCGGAGCGGGAATCCACCACGCGCCGCCGCCCTTGGAGGCGAAGTACATTTCCAGGTGGGCGGGAAAGTACGCGAACCCCGCAACCACGCGCCCATTCTCTTCAAGTCCGATCAGAACAGACCACGCGCGGGTACCGCGGATGAAGTCGCGCGTCCCGTCAATCGGGTCGATAATCCACCTGCGCCCATTGTGGGATTCCTTCATGGCGCCCTCTTCGCCCAACAGACCGTCGCCGGGAAACGCCTCCTGCAGCTCCGCGACGACCAGTTTCTCGCATTCCCGGTCGGCGATGGTCACCGGTGATTCGTCGCTTTTCGACTCAAAACCGATCCCTTTGCTCTTGTAATCGAGCGCGATCTCACCTGCGCGCTGCGCGATCCGCCGGCCAACATTCAGTTCATTCTGGTAAGGGTTCATCAAGATACAGGGTAAGATAACGGTGATGGAGAACTTTCGCGAGTTCAGTTGCGGACCCGATCCGTTTGGACGCACCTGGCAAGTGTGGTTCAAATGGCTACAGACGGCGATTTCGATCCGGCATAGCGACTCGGTGGACGTGAAATTCGTTCTGCACTGTGACGACGAAACCATCCAGAAAACCATCGCGATGTCGCATCTCACTTTGCGGGAACTTGCCGCCAGTATGGAAACCCCGATGAGCGACGCGTGGTGTTCGCGATTAGCCGTGCAGCATCTGCGCTATTTGATTACCTCCGCCGAGGACATGGAGAAAGACATCGTGACGCCTTCGCGCGCGCAACTGACGCAATACGCCGAGGCGGAAAAGCGCTGGGAGGCGGAGCAGGTACGGTCGCGCCGCGGCGCGGCTTAGGTTCCTCCCATGCCCATGCCGGGCGGTTCCATGACAAGGCGTTTGCTGCTCGGTCAGTTGGGCGTTGCCGGCATGGCTTTCCGTCAACCCGCTCTTGGGCAGCCGCTTGCCCTGAAGTCCGACCCTCTGGCCGGGTTGCGCCCGAGTCATCCACGTCTGATTTTGCCGGATACCGATTTGCCGCGCGTGAGAGCACTGACGCGAGAGCATCCGGTGGCGCGCAAGCTGCGCGAAAACCTGGAACGCGAAGCCGACAAACTGCAAACCACCGCGGTCACCGACTATAAACCGGCGGGTTCCGGACTCTTGACGGAATCGCGCCGCGTGCTCGACCGGGTGTATACGCTGGCCTTGATGTACCGGCTTGATGGTGGGTCGCGGTACCTGGACCGGGCGGTGAAAGAGCTACGCGCCGCAGCGTTGCTACCCAACTGGAATCCGCCGCATTTTCTGGATGTGGCGGAGATGACGCACGCCTTTGCGATCGGGTATGACTGGCTGTATCCCGGTCTCGCGCCATCGGATCGCGACTGGATCCGGGACGCGCTCATCCAGAAAGGACTGAACCCCGCGGTCGCCGCATATAAGGAATCCGCGGCGTGGGTGTCCGCGCCGCATCACTGGAACCTGGTCTGCAACAGCGGTATAGCCATGGGCGCGCTGGCTGTGGCCGACGAGCAACCCGACCTGGCCCGCGGCATCCTGCGGAACGCGCTCGACTCGCTGCCCCACGCGCTCGCCACCTATGCACCGGATGGCGGCTGGCCCGAAGGTCCGGCATTCTGGAACTACGGGACGCGCTATCTGGTGTATCTTCTGTCTTCGCTGGAGAGCGCCCTCGACAACGACTTCGGACTGCCCGGCGCGAAAGGGTTTGACCGCACGGGAACGTTCCGGCTTGACTTTATCGGACCGACAGGGAAAACTTTCAATTTCGGCGATGCGACCGACGACCCCGTCTCGTCGGCGCAGATGTTCTGGCTCGCGCGGCGCTTCAATCAGCCCGTCTACGCGGGGGCCGAGCAGCGCGACGCCGATAAGTCGGCTCACACCGATCCTTTGGACATCGTCTGGTTTTATAAAGACGCCAAGCCCGAGCGCGGCGAAGAGCCGCTTGACCAGGTGTTCACCGGTATCCACGTTGCCTTTCTGCGAACCGCTTGGGACGATCCGAACGCGCTGTTTCTGGGCGTAAAAGGCGGAGACAACAAGACCAATCGTTCGCACCTGGATCTGGGGACGTTTGTGTTCGATGCCGGTGGAGTTAGGTGGGCTTATGATCCCGGCCCGGAAGACAGCAACGCGCCCGGATACCTGGGATTGAAGCGCTACACCTACTTCAAAGCCGGCACTGTGGCGCATAACACGATTTTGATCGACGGTGAAAACCAGGATCATAAAGCGGAAGCCAGGATCGTCCATTTTGAACCTGCGCCGGATCTCTCCTGGGTGGAGATCGATCTGAGCAAGACCTATCCGGGAAAGGTGAAGCAGTGGCAGCGCAAGATTGGTCTGGCGCAGAGCCGCGCGCTGATCGTGCAGGATATTCTGGAAGCCGAGCAGCCGGTGGATGTGTTGTGGAGCATGCTCACCGAGGCCGACATCGCGGTCAGCGGGCAAACCGCCGAATTAAAGAAAAACGATTGGACGCTTTCCTGCGAGATCCGCTCGCCGCATCATGCCGTCTTCGATGTCGTCACCATTGAAAATGTGAAGAAGCTGGTGGTGAGGCTGGGTTCCAGGGTGACGGAACTGGATCTGAATATCGTGATGATTCCGCACAAGACCGGCCAGCCGAAGCCTTCTGTTACGCGAGACTTTCGGCTGGTCTGAGAGGTCTACGGCTGGATGGTGAGAACGCCTGCGGCGGCGTTATCCAGCGTCACGGTGTAGTTGCCGTTTGAATCCGGCTGAATGGTTTGCGATTGCACCGGGCCCGTGAGGGTTCCCGTGGAATTGCTGAACTGCACACCCCCATAAGTAATGTCCTGGACGAACGAGCTTAAAGAGGGAGCGGCGATCTCGAAATAGGTCGCGTTGGTCGCCGGCGTGGAAAGACTGATCTGTACCGTACCCGATGCGGTGAGGTCTTTATTGATCAAATAGACCGTTGTCGCGCACGTGGCGCACGTTGAAAGGGCGTAGGCGCGGATATTCGCGGAGGTGGTGGTCGTCACGGGGAGAAATTGCTGACCCTTGGCCGCACCGAACCCATAGAGCGAATAATATGTGGGCATGACCTCCACCTGATAACCGCTCCCGGTTGAATTGACCTGGATCGGAATGTAATAGCTGCCATCGTGGATGTGAAAATTCGAGCGGCGAACGCCGAGGCGCGCCATGTCGAGGGCGAAGTCCAACTCCCAAAGCACCGCCGCCTGCACGTTGCTCACGCCCGGCTGCCCGGGGTCTACACTCACGGATCCGCTTTCATCGAGCTGGACGCTGAGACCGAATTTCGTCTGCGCGTCGCTCACAGCCTGTGTGAACACCTGCTCGGTGTTGACATCGATGCTGTTGCTGAGCAACTGCGCGATGGTGGGGACCTGCCCCTTATAGAGCGAAAGAGGGTATTCGTGCAACGTGACCAGGCCGACGTTGCTCGTTGAGCATTTGGCGCACTTCGTCAGATCCGCAACAATGACATCCACACCCTGCTCGATGGAGTTCACCGACGGATCATAGTAAGCGGGCACGGTAAGAGTCAGCGACTTGGTCGTGGAATTGTTCTTCAGAACAGTGACATAACTCGATAGGTCCGTAACTTGATTGGCAACCGAGTAAGTGGAAGGCCGGTAAGCGGGGTTGGTGTAATAAAGATTGATCTCATTCCCTAGCTCAATGCCAAGCAGCGTCGCTTTCGGGTGGTTTTGTAAAACCGGGAGCAGCCCCTTGGTAATCTCGTTCAAAATGTACTGTGGCGCCCCGGGCGATTCGGCCTGCGCAAGGCTGACGCCAACCAGCATTGGCCAGCCTGTTTGGGAACTGGCCATGGCCCAACTGGCGAAGTCGGCCGAAGTGAGCGAATAAGCGCAAATACTCGGATCGGGCGCGGTCTGGCCGGCCCAGCAACTGGAATCCCCGGTGTTGCCGCCAATGCGCAGGCTTCCGGAAGTCCCCAGGTTCTTCAATAGCTGGAGAAAGACGGTATTGGGGGCGCCGGACGTGCCGAAATACGTTTGGCCGATCGTGTTCTCGATACTGAGGCCGATGAAATCGTTGGGTACCGGCGAACCCTGCGGTGTGCGCGTAATCTGCACAGTAGCTACCTGGGCGGGGAGGCTGACGGTAAGGCTCAGCACGGCCATGATAGCGGTTGCAGGAATAAGATGACGCGACATAAGATTACAAAGCATAGGCTAGGGTTAGACCTATCAGTGTTTCATATCGCGGTACCGACGGCAAGTCGGACGGAAGTGGATACGGGTCGTGCGGTACTGGTTGTCCAGGCTCGCTACGCGGCTTGCAGGGCGGCGCTCTTGGGACGCGAGTGAAGGAATTGCCGCACCGTCTGGAGAAGAATTTCTTTCGTGACGGGCTTAGGCAGGTAGTTCGAACAGCCGGATGTGAAGATCCTCGACAACTCACTGGCGGTGGATGAGGCGGTCAACGCCGTGATCGGGGTTGGCGCAAGAGAATTTTCAACCTCCCAATGGCGGATCGCCAGGGCTGCCGCGCAACCATCAAGCACCGGCATCTGGATATCCATCAGAACGAGATCGAAGACGGATTGTTTGAAAGCCTGTAGCCCCTTTTCCCCATCCGCGGAAACGGTGAGGTGAATCCGGGGATCTTTCAGGTACGCTTTCACCAGAGCCGCGCTATCCCGGCTATCTTCCACCAGCAGAACTCGATACTGTGCCGGTGTTTCTTCGCGTTTTGTTTGAATGGTTTCTGTTGTCATGGCAGTTGAGTATCTGATCGGCTTTGCGGTTCAAGAACCTTAGGCCCTTTGATGGGAATTTGTTACACCAACGCCGGTTTCAGTTGCACCCTGTCCAGGTATCCGGTGAGCTCCAGAAGTTGGCCCGCGAGCGCGGACGCGCTGGCCTCTCGAGCCGAGCGCTCCATAGCCGCACCGATAACGGTCAGTTCCGGGAAACCGAACGACCGGCCATTGCCCTTCATGTTATGGGCCAGAATCCGAATTCTTTCAAAGTCGGATTGCGCCATCAATTTGTGAAAAATCGCCACCTCTCTCTTGCGCTCCGCCAGGTACTCTGGAACCAGTTCTTCCACCTCTGGCGGCGCCTCCACAAGAATCGGCTCGGTGCTATCCGCGGTGGGCGAGGAAAGCCCGTAGCGCTCGATCTCCGCAAGAAGCTTCTGTTTGGAAATTGGCTTGGAAAGATGCGCGTTACAGCCGGCGGCGCTGCTGGCGGCCAGATCGTTGGCCAAAGCGCTGGCGGTGAGCGCCAGGATTGGGGTGGGCGGTTCGCCTCGTTCTTTCTCAAAACTGCGAATCACTCGCGTGGCCCCCAGACCGTCGAGCANNCGTTCTTAAACTCTTCCACCGCGCGCTCGCCATCTTCCACGAAAGTCAGCCTATAGGGGGTTTGCTTCAGATAGGCCCGCAACAGTAGCCGGTTATCGGACGAATCTTCCGCGATGAGAATTCGAAGCGGGCCCCGGACGAATTCCGGCGTTGCATCAGCCGCGCCATGTTGAACCGGGGTTTCGAGCACCACTGGCTGGCCCAGGGCATCGCAGACGAGGCGGAGGAGGTCGGTGCGCTTGACAGGCTTTACGGCGTAACCGGAGATTCCAGCTGCGCGGCATCGCGTCGCCTCTCCCGGCCGGCTGTCAGAGGTGAGCATGACGATCGGCACGCCCGGCTGCAAAGCGCGGATTCGGGGAATCGCCTCGAAGCCATCCCCATCGGGAAGCTGCCGATCGAGGATCACAAGGGAATAGGGCGCGCCCCGTTGCAAAGCCTCGGCCAGGTGCGCGCAACCTTCACGCGCAGTCGAGCATTCGGTGCTGCTGAGCCCCCAGGCAGTGAGCGTTTCACGGTAAATCATGCAGTTCGTGGCGTTGCTTTCTATCACCAGCACCAGCCGCCCGTGAAAATCGTGCACCTCAGCGCTTGTCTGAGCGCCCTCCCCCACCTCAAATTGGGCTTGAAACCGAAAGGTGCTTCCGCGGCCCAGTTCGCTCTCGACCGTGATATGCCCGCCCATGTACGCCACCAGACGGCGGCAAATGCCCAGCCCTAACCCGCTGCCACCGTGTTTTCGCGTGATCGAGGTGTCAGCCTGGGCGAAATCTTCGAAAATGGTCTTCAGTTTGTCGGGCGCTATCCCAATGCCCGTGTCCGACACCGCGACTTCAATCAGCCCTGGCTTGCCGGATTCATGAGGCTCCGCGGTTAGAACGATCTGCCCCTTTTCGGTGAACTTCAGCGCGTTCCCCAGCAGGTTGATCAAGACCTGCTGTAAGCGCGTGGGGTCACCAATCAGAGTCGCGGGAACGCCGGGGACAATCCATGAAACGAGCGAAAGTCCTTTTTCGCTGGCTTTCAACGCCGCCAGCTCAAGACTGCGCTCCACCACATCCGCCAAACTAAATTCAATCCTTTCCAGCTCAAAGTAGCCGGATTCGATCTTAGACATATCCAGCACATTGTTGACGATGGCCAGCAGACTGGTGCCCGCGCGGCGAAAAACGTCGACATACTGCCTCTGTTCGGCGTCCAGGTTCGATTCGCCCAGCAGGTCGGCCATGCCTAGAATCGCATTCATCGGCGTTCGAATCTCGTGGCTCACCGACGAAAGAAATTCACTCTTGGCGCGGTTGGCTGTTTCCGCCGCTTCCTTGGCGGCTCTCAGTTCCGCTTCAGCGATTCCGAGTTCGCGATTCAGATCCGCAAGGGCCTGCGCTTTTCGGCGTTCTTCATCCGCGGCAAGCCGCTGCTGCCTGGCGGCCCTTTCGTGCAAAGCCCGGCGGATGGCTGGAATCAGACGCTCCGGATGGTCTTTCAGGACGTAGTCGGTTACGCCCCTCCGCATGCACTCCACGGCCACATCTTCCCCCATGGACCCGGTCACCAGAATGAAGGGGATGTCCTTATTCATCTTCTGCAGCGATGCCAGCGCATCCATGCCAGTGAAGTCGGGCAAGGCGTAATCCGCTAGAACAATGTCGTAAATGCTTGAGCCTAAAGCGTGCTCGAACTCTTCCAAAGTCTCCACGATATCGGCACTCACGAACAGCCCCGCCTTCTGCAACTGCCAGATGTAGAGCTTGGCGTCGTTCGGGGTGTCCTCCACACAGAGCATGCGAAGCGTCGTCACCCCCGGGATGTGAGTGACACTATGAGTAATGCCTTCGGCCTGCGGAAAACTGGTCATCCGTACTTCCCTCGTCATTGAACCTATCGGCGGGGTCACGCGTCGAGAATAGGGCCAAAATTCAGTTCATTGGCAGGCCGTGATCAGCGCCATGTGATACACGTCCTCCCAGCGGCAGCCCCGGGAGAGATCGTTCATGGGGCGGGCGAGCCCTTGCAGAATCGGTCCAATCGCCGTCGCGCCTCCCAGCCGCTCCACCAGCTTATAGCCGATATTCCCCGCTTCCAGATTCGGGAAAATCAGCGTATTGGCACGCCCCGCCACCATTGAGCCGGGCGCCTTCGACTGGCCGATGTGTGGCACCAGCGCGGCATCGGCCTGCAGTTCCCCATCAATGGAGAGCGCGGGCTCACGCTCTCGCGCGATCTTTAGCGCATGGCGCACCAGATTCACCCGTTCGTGTCCCGCGCTCCCATAAGTGGAGAAAGAGAGCAGCGCCACCGACGGCTCCACGCCCACCAGAGCGCGCGTGGTTTTGGCGGTCGCGATCGCGATATCGGCCAACTGTTCCGCGTCAGGCAAAACCACCACGGCGCAGTCGGCGAAACACATGAGTCCGCCGGAGCCGAACTCCGCGCCACTCAGCGCCATCAGAAACGCGCTCGAAACCAAACGCACGCCCTGCGCCAGTCCAATGCATTGCAACGCCGCGCGCACGGTCTCGGCGGTCGTATTCACCGCGCCGCCCACGCACCCCTCGGCCTGGCCATCAGCCACCATCAACGCGGCGCGATATAACGGGTGCGCGGCGATACGCTCCGCCTGTTCTTCAGTTATCCCCTTAGATTTCCGCCGGGCGTAATACAGCGTCGCGAGGTCTCGGTCCAGCACCGGCTCGGTGAGCAGCACGGGCTCGGCCAGTCCGTCCTCGCGGAGCCGCTCCGCGGCGGCGAGAATGCGCGGATCGTTCCCTTCCGGGAACACGACGCGCTTCCGGTTCCTCCGGGCCTTGCCTTTCAGTTGCTCGAACAGATCCCGAGCCGCGGGAGATAGCATCAGCAACAAGCTTCCCATAAGGGTGAGCCGGCGTTTAGTCTCTGGAAATGCCTGGAATGGTGAATGAGAAGGTCGCGCCGCGGTCGGGTTCCGCCTCCGCCCAAACGCGCCCGCCGTGGTTTTGAATAATGCGCCGCACCGTAGCGAGGCCAATTCCCGTTCCTTCGAAGTCCCTTGCCTTATGCAAGCGCTGGAAGACGCCAAACAGCTTGTTCGCGTAGGCCATGTCGAACCCGGCGCCATTGTCGCGTACGGAAATCACCGGTTCCTCGCCCACCTGCGTGCGCACCACCTCAATCACGGCGGGGTCGCGCTCTCGGGAGTACTTGATCGCGTTGGAAAAAAGATCGAGGAATACAAGCCGCATCAGTTCAAAATCGCACTCCGCGGTGCCCAGCTCCTCAATGCGCCATTCGATCTGGCGGCCGAGGCGCTGCGGCGCGAGCGCGGCGAAAGCGGCATCCGCCAGGAGATTCAGCGGCGTATGGCGGCGGGAAACCGGCCGACGCCCGATGGTGGCCAGGCGCAGCAGGTCGTCAATCAGATTTCCCATGTTCTGTGCGCCGCTCTGCAAGCGCATCAGCCGCTCTCGTGCCGGGGCGCTGATTTCTTCGCCATGTTCATCCACCAGAATGTTGGCGAAGCCCGCCATATGGCGCAGGGGTGCGCGCAAATCGTGCGACACGGTGTAGCAGAACGCCTCCAGTTCGCGATTCACCACCTCCAGTTGCGCGGTGCGCTCCAACACACGCTGCTCCAGCGTGGCGTTCAGCCGCAATATCTCCTCTTCGGCCCGCTTGCGCGCGGTGACATCGGCAACGATTCCGCACCACGTCACGGCCCCGTTCGCTTCCCGCCTCGGGACCGATTGGGTGACCACCCAAAGCTCGCCTTTCGCCGGATTGAGGATGCGAAACTCATCCCGGCAAATACAAAGGGTCTGGGCGGATTCCGTCACTGTCCGCACCACGCGTTCCCGGTCGTCCGGGTGGATACGGTCAATAATCTGCGAGGCATCTTCCACCACGTCCGCTGGATCGAGATCGTAGATATCTTTCAGGCCGGGGCTCGCAAACGACATCCCGCTCGTCCCGTCGGGCCGTAGGGAATACTGGCAGATGAGACCGGGAACAGTCGCCACTATCAGGGCAAAGCGTTCGGCTTCCGCGCGCGCCGTTTCGCGCAACTCCCGCATCTCCTGAATGTCCCAGGTGGATCCGAGCCATTTCACCACGCGCCCGCCGTTATCCCGCAAAGCCACCATGCGCGTCTCAAACCAGCGGTAGACGCCATCATGACGCCTCAGACGGAACTCCCGGATTCCCTGTCCCGTCAAGGCGAGCAGCCGCTCCCAATCGGCGGATACTCCCGCCAAATCGTCGGGATGGATCAAGGCCCGCCAACTCGATCCGATCGGCGTCGAGGGGTCAGCGCCGGTGTACTCGAACCAGCGAGCGTTCATGAAATCATGCGCGCCGTCCGGTGGGGCGGTCCACAGAAACTGCGGCACGTTGTTCGAGATTGATCGAAACCTCTCCTGTTCCTCAACGCTCCGCGCCAGAGCTCTCCGCAACTGGCCGCAAAGGAAGCTGATCGACGCCCCCACCACCGTGAATAACGCCAGGTTCAGGGCGTCCCCCGTGCTACCGGCGAGGAAACTGAACCGCGGTTCCACAAACAGAAACGCACCGGCCAGCACGCTCAAGGCGGTGGCCGCCAGTCCGGGGCCCCGTCCGCCATACCGCGCCGATACCAGAATCGCGAAAATGAAAAAAACGGAAGGGGCTTTCCCCGTCAGCAGCGGATCGAGAGCCAGGCGCAGTCCCGCGGCAATTGCAACCAGGATCACAGGGACGGCATATCGGTATAGCCTCGATAGTTCGGGGCTCGACGGTTGGGGCATCGTGTTCGCTGGGCCGCTAGAGCATCGCGGAGTTGGGCGGCGGTTCGTTCACCACCAGCCAGAACAGCCCGATCTCCTTGATGGCCAGTTGGAATTGCGCAAAATCCACCGGTTTCTGAATAAACGCGTTGGCTCCGGATTGATAGCTGCGCAGCAGATCCCGCTGCTCCTTCGAAGAAGTCAGGATCACAATGGGAATGGTAGCGGTGCGATCATCCGCGCGAATCGCCTTCAACACATCGAGACCATCCACCTTGGGCAGTTTCAAGTCGAGCAGGATCAGGCGGGGCCGGTCGTCAATGGAACGCGCCGCATGTTGCCCCCTGCAAAAGAGGTAATCCAGCGCCTCCTTGCCATCCTCGGCCACGTGGATTGCGTTCGAGAGCTTGTTGTGCCGCAGCACGTGGAGCGTCAACTCCACATCCTCCGGGCTATCGTCCACCAGCAGGACTTCTATACTTCTTTTTCCAGTCAATGCTTCTTCTCGCTTTCTGGCGGCCCCGGAACGGTGAAGGAAAAGGCCGCGCCTTTATCCGGTTCCGCCTCGGCCCAAACGCGGCCGCCATGCTTTTGGACAATTCTTTGAACGGTGGCCAGCCCCACCCCCGTGCCTTCAAAATCCTTCGCGCGATGCAGGCGTTGAAAGACGCCAAACAGTTTGCCGGCGTATTGCATGTCGAAGCCCGCGCCGTTGTCGCGAACGCGAATCACCGGTTCGTGGTCGATTTCGATGCGCGACACCTCGATGACGGCGGCCTCGCAACGGCGCGTGTATTTGATGGCGTTCGAGAGCAGGTTGACAAATACCTGTTGCATCAGCCCGGGGTCGCACTCGGCGCTGCCCAGATCCTCAATCCGCCACTCGATCTTCCGGCCCAAATCGTCGTGAGGCAGAACCGCCAAGGCCGCATCCACCAGAACGTTCAGGCGAACTGTCTTCCTGGCAACCGGCTGGCGGCCGATTTTCGCCAGTTTCAGAAGATCGTCAATCAGGCTCCCCATGTTCTGCGCGCCGTGTTGCACCTTTTCGAGATGCAGCCGCGCCTCCGCGCTCATGCCGGTTGCATGCTCTTCCGCCAGGATGTTCGCAAACCCCGCGACATGCCGCAGCGGAGCGCGCAGATCGTGCGCCACCGTGTAGGAGAAAGCCTCCAACTCCGCATTCGCGGCGGAGAGTTCCGTGGTGCGCTCCTCCACGCGGCGTTCCAGATCCCGGTTCAGCTTCAGAATTTCCACTTGCGCGCGCTTGCGCTCGGTTATATCCACAATCGAGCTCAGCACCCAGGTGTCGCCGGACATCCGGATGGGATTCAGCCCGATCTCCACGGGGAATTCCGTCCCGTCTTTCCGCAGCCCGTAAAGATCGCGGCCGGCACCAATGGATCGGGCCTCGGGATGCGCCATGAAGTCCATTCGCAGCGTGGCGTGCCCGCCACGGAATCTTTGGGGCACCAGAGCATCCACGAGTTGGCCCACCAGTTCTTCGCGGGAGTATCCGAAGAGCCTTTCCGTTTGGGCGCTGGTCAAAACGATCTTGCCGTCCTGGTTCGCCATCACCATGGCGGTGGGCGCGGCTTCCACGGCTACGCGCAGAATCTCGTGCGCGAGTTTCCGCTCGGTGATATCGCGTTTCACCAGCGAGACGCCTCGGATTTCTCCCGCCTCATTCGTGATGGGAGACAGCATCTCGTACACGTCGATCTTGTCTCCGTTCTTCCGGACGCGAACGGTCTCAAACGAGCTGCCGCCCGCGCCCGTGAGGTACCGCTCGACCGCGTCCGGCGTTTCCGTCGCAAAATCGGGGGGCGCCAGAATCGAGATGGGACGGCCGACCACCTCCGCGGCTGTGTAGCCGAACATACGCTCCGCCGCAAGGTTCCAACTTGTGATCAGGTTGTCGAGGTCGAGGGAGATGATGGCCTCAATGGAATTGTCCAGAATGGTGGTGACGTGGCGAAGGCCCTGGTTGGCGGTTTCCAGTTCCCTGGTGCGGCGCACCACCAGTTTCTCCATCTTCGAGTTCAGATCCCGAATTTCCGTTTCACGCAGCTTGCGCTCGCCGATTTCGCGTTGCAATTCCAGGTTGGCTGTGAATAGCTTGGTGGTGCGGTCCACCACTTTGCTCTCCAACTCCTGGTTGAGCTGCAAAATCTCCTGCTGCGCGCGTTTCCGTTCGGTGATATCCAATATCGCGCTCAGGACCCAGGTGTCGCCGGCCATCCGGATGGGGTTCAATCCGATCTCCACGGGGAATTCCGTACCGTCTTTCCGTAGCCCGAAAAGATCGCGGCCGGCTCCCATGGACCGGGCTTCGGGACGCGACATAAACTCGGCACGAACGGCCGGGTGTCCTCGCCGGAATCGCAGCGGCACAAGCACATCCACCAGTTGACCCAGCAGTTCCGCACGGCTGTATCCGAACAGCTTTTCCGTCTGGCAATTCACCAGCCTGATTTTGCCGGTTTGGTCCGCCATCACCACGGCGTTCGGGGCGGATTCCACGGCCACGCGAAGAATCTCCTCGGCGAGCTTCCGCTCCGTGATATCGCGTTTCACCAGATTGATTCCGCGGATTTTTCCGGCTCGATTGAAGGAAAGAGACAGGATCTCGTTGATATCGAGCTTGCTACCGTCCTTACGAACCCGAACGGTCTCGAATGAACTCGGCCCTCCGCCGGTCATGAAGCGCTCGATCGCATCCGGGGTTTCCCGCGCAAGCTCGGAAGGGGCCAGAATCGATATATGGCGCCCCAACACCTCGGCGGCCTCGTAGCCGAACATTCGCTCGGCCGCCCGATTCCACCCGGTGATCGAGTAGTTCAGATCCACGGAGATCATGGCCTCGAATGAATTCTCCAGCACGGCGGCCTTTTGCCGAAGGTCATCATTGGCGGCCTGCATCTCTTTCGATAAACGGATCATCTCCAGCGTCTTCGGAATCAGGAAAGGGAGTAGCGCCGCGGTGAGCACCGAGGCCGCAGCCGTGACGAGCTTCACCAATCCCGACACCCAGTAAAGCGGCGTCCACAACGTCCAGACTTCCATGAAATGGGTGGCGCCGCAGGCCAGGATGAAGGTGCCGAACGCCAGGAACATCCAGGAGAACGGGATATCTCGCCGGGCGCGCCAGATCAGGTAGGCGAGCGTCACCGAGATCGCTACATAGGAGATGCCGATGGCCAAATCACTGATGACGTGAAGGCGGATCAGGCCGGCGTTCCACAGGTAGCAGTGGACATGCGGCATGAAGGCGTTCGGGTCGAAAAGCTGCCGCCAGAAATCGGACATTACCCTTGAGTGTGATTGGGAGTGAGAATTTCTCGCTTTCTGAGGGACCACTTCTGTGGGACGGAAAATTCGAATTCGCGTCGAATGCGATACTGAGGCGAAATTGTTATGGGCAGAGTTCTGGCACTCGATCTGGGCACACGGCGTATCGGTCTCGCCATGAGCGATGAGATGAACCTCACCGCGCAGGGTTTGCCCACCATGATCCGTCGCGATCTTCGCTGGGATCTTCAGGAGCTGACGCGCATTGCCGCCGCGCATGGCGTGGATCGAATTCTGCTGGGAGACCCGCGCAGCATGAATGGCGAGCAGGGTACGCAATCGCAATGGGCGCGCGAGTTTGCCGTCGAGCTCCAAGCCAGCCTCGGCCTGCCCGTGGAGATGTGGGACGAACGCCTCACCAGCCGCGAGGCCGAACGCACCCTGCGCGGCAGCCACATCGCCAACCGGGCTCGCAAGGCCGCCATCGACCGCATTTCCGCCGTGATTCTGCTGCAGAGTTACCTCGATTCGCACTACCTGCAAACACATGGCTGGAATCCGTACCAGGAGCCGCCAGTTTGAAATTTCTGTTCCGGTTGTTCCTGGGCGGTCTGCTGCTCTGCGCGGTGGCCGGCGGATGGGCGTGGTTTCGCTTGAATCAACCTTACCGGGGGTTTGGCGACGCGGTCTTTCTCGATATTCCGATTAAGACGCGAACCGAAGAGATGGCGGCGATGCTGGCCCACGCCGGCGTCGTGGAGAAGCCCTGGCTGTTCACCGCCGCCCGCGTACTCTCGCCCGGTTCGGTGCTGCAAGCCGGAGAATACAAGTTCGATCGGCCATCGTCGGCCCTGCAGGTGTTCGCCAAGATCGCTCGCGGCGAAACCTTCTATCAGGTGCTGGTGGTTCCCGAGGGGTTCAACATGTTTGACATCGCCGCGCAATTGAAACCGCTGGCGATCATGGCTCCCGAGGACTTTCTGAAAGCCGCGCGGGACCCCGCGCCGATCGCGGACCTGGACCCGCAGGCGCCCTCTTTGGAGGGTTACCTGTTTCCCGATTCGTACCGTCTGGACAAGCACTCAACCGCCGCAACGCTATGCCGCACCATGACCAATCGCTTTCGGGCGCGATGGCAGGAATTGGGGGACCTGCCCAACGTGCACGACGTGGTGACCCTCGCTTCCCTGGTGGAGCGCGAGGCCCGCTTACCCGCCGAGCGTCCTTTGATCGCGGGTGTATTCACCAACCGGCTGCGCCTGGGGATGAAGCTGGGGTGCGACCCCACCACGGTTTATGCGGCCTTGCTCGAGCATCGCTACCGGGGCACGATCTATAAGTCGGATCTGGAAAGCATGAACCCGTATAACACGTACCAGAATGCCGGGCTACCGCCAGGTCCTATCGCCAACCCCGGGCTCAGTTCCCTGCGCGCGGCCATTTCGCCCGCCCCGACGAATTACCTGTATTTCGTGGCCAAAGTAGACGGGTCCGGCGGGCATACGTTTTCCGATAACCTGAGTTCCCACCTGGCGGCCGCAAGCTTGTTACGAGCGGCCGGAAGATAGCGCGTTCTTGATGGTCGCCAACGCCGCCGCGCGCTCCTCACCCACCAGCGCCATGCGCGGCGCTCGGACGCGTTCGTTCCCCATTCCCACTTCCTGCTGCACCAGCTTGATCAACTGCACGAACTTGGGAACGGTATCCATGCGCAGCAGCGGCAGGAACCAATCATAAAGCGGCCAGGAGCCCTCTTGAAATAACGCCACGGATTCGCGCGGAAACGCGTTGGCCAGTCCGGCGATCCATCCCGACGCACCCATGGCGACCGCTTCCACAATGAGGTCGTCAACGCCGCAGAGGATTTGCAGACGTTCTCCCGCCACGGAGCGAAGCGCGGCCACGCGCCGAACATCCGCGCTGGATTCTTTGATGGCGTGGAGATTGGCATGCCCGGCGAGCAGCTCCGCTACCTGGTGCGGGAGAAAATCCGTCGTATACGCGACGGGATTGTTATACAGCATCGCCGAAAGCGGCGTGGCTTCCAGAATCGCCGAGACGTGCGCTTTCATTTCGCGCCAGTCTCCGATGTAGACATAGGGAGGCAGAACCATCAAACCCCGGCACCCGGCTTCCTGCGCCATCCTAGCTATCGCGACCGCCTCGTGGGTACTCAGCGCGGAGACACCGGCTACAACGGGCGCGCGCCGCCCGATTGCCTGCACCGCCGTGTTGAGTAAGTCGCGCTTTTCGTCGAAGGACAGCGTTGCGCCTTCACCGAGCGATCCGAGGGCGACGATTCCGGAGCAGCCGTTCTCGATGAGCCACGCGCAGTGCTTCGCGAAAAAATCGTAGTCGATCGACAGGTCTTCGTGAAACGGTGTCGTGATCGCGGGCATCACGCCGCGCCAGAGAGTGGTCATTGAGGTTCGTTCCCAATCATACTGAAGCTACCCGAGGGAGTGGGAAACAAGGGAGGCCTCACCGAATCCGGCTTCCAGCCAAAAAGGAATTCGACCGCGGGGCCGCAGACACGCCCCTGGCACGGCCCCATTCCGCAACGCGAGTGGATCTTGGCTTCGCGCCACGAGGCCTTCGCGACGAGCTCCTGGTAGGTGACGTCTTCACAGCGGCAGACGAATGTATCGGGCCTCGCGAGTTGCGCCAGTTCAGGACGCAGGGCGAAGGCTTCGGCAAGGGCGGTCCCGAAGCGCTTCCACCGATCGCGCTGGACGAAAAATGCGCGGGCTTTTTCTACGTCGCCGGCGGCGGCGTAACCGGCAATGCTTCCTTCCACAATGGATAAGTCAACGCCCCCAATGCCGGTCACTTCACCCGCACAGAATATCGCCGGATTCGACGTTCTCTGGTATTCGTCCAGGGCGCACGGATCTACCTTCATCAGTTGGGGGAGTTCCGTGTTGGGGACCAATCCATAACCAATCGCCAGATAATCGCACGGGATTTTCTTTCCGCCGGCGCTCACGCTTTTGACGTGCGTGGTCCCCTGCGCTTCGGTCACCCAGGTGGAAGGGGAAAAACACGGGTTCCAAAGCCGCAGGGCCTCCAGCCACTTGCGCGAAGGCAGCGCCGCGCCGAAACGGATGAGCTTGCTCCAGGGCGCCTGCTCGGCAATCAGCCGGATGTCCGCTCCGTGCGTCTTCAGGTAATGCGCCACCGCGAGTAATAAAGGCCCAGTACCTGCGACGACGACGCGTTTGTTGCGAACGTCAAGGCCCTCTTTCACCAGCGCCTGCAATCCGCCCGCGCCGAACACTCCGGGCAAAGTCCAGCCGGGAAACGGCAGGAACAATTCACGCGCGCCGGTCGCGAGAATCAACTTGTCGAACGTCAGCAAATCGGGAGAAGCCACCCGCGTGTTCAACAAGGTGGCCACGCCCGTTTCTATCTCAGGTGCGCCGCCGCCGCGCCAGATCTGCCCGCCCGTCGAGTGATTCCCGTCAATCAGGGTGACATCGGCACCGCTCCTCGCGACGCCCTCCGCAGCGGAGCGCGCCGCGGCCAATCCTGCAGGTCCCGCGCCGACAATCACAATCTTCATGTCGTCTCAACCACCATTCCATCGACGCACAGAGTCTGGCAACTCAGGGCATGCGGTTCGCCGTCGATGGTGACCCGGCACTCGTAACAGATACCCATGCCGCACAGCGCCGCGCGCGGCTCTCCCGTCACAGAGCGGCGGAACGAGGACACGCCCGCTTGCAGGATGGCCGCGGCAACCGACGTTTGCTCCCGGACCGTAACTCGCCTTCCGTCGATTGTGATCTCAGGCATGGCGGTCCGGCAAGTAAGGAGAGAGGGGAATCGGCGGCGTTTTCCCAACGATGTGGTCCGTCAGAATCCGCGCCGTCCCCAGCGAAGTGGTGATCCCTAGGCCTTCGTGTCCCGCGGCGATGAAAGCATGGGGAAGACCCGGACAAGGTCCAATCAACGGCAGCTTATCCGGAGTCGCCGCGCGGACCCCGGTCCAGCTGCGAATGGCGGATAGGCGGGCGATCCCGGGCATGAAATCAGTCGCCCGCCGCAACATCCGGGCCATCATCGGGGCATCGATATCCGGAGAGTTCACCCCAAACTGCCGCGACGAACCAATCAGAAGCTGACCGGTCCGCCGGGGCTGCACGTTGAAGGCTACGGAACTGCCCGTCGTGGAGTGCGCGCTCTTCAGATAGCCCAACTCCACTAACTGGTGACGCACGAACCCGGGGTAGCGGTCGGTAATGAGCAAGTGCCCTTTGCGCGGAGCAATCGGGACGGAAACGCTGGGCATGAGCGCGCCGGCATGTATGCCCGCGGCATTGATAATCACCCCGGCTTCGAGGCTTTCCCCATTAGCCAGCATTACCTTTTGGGACTCGATGCCGACCGACCGCGCGCGAAGAACCGTGGCCCCGGACCTGGCGATCAACTCCACGGCCGCGCAGGGGGGATAGACTACGCTATCTTGATTCACCAGTAGAGCGCCCGCGAGGCCATCTCGAAGATTCGGTTCCGCTTCTCGAAGCTGCAGCGCGTCCAGAATCTGCGTGCTCACTCCGCGCGACGCGTAGAATTCCTGCTTGCGCCGCACTTCCCGCATCTCCTCCTCGTCGGCGGCCACCCAAAGAGTGCCGCAGGCCTCATATTCCACGCTGCGGGGCAAGTCGGGAGATAGCTCCATCCAGAGTTCGCGCGAGAGCCGGGTGAGTGCGAACTGCGCCTCCGAATCGTCCATGACANNCGCAGACCCGCGCGTGCGCACTCAAACGCACACGCCGCGCCGACAATGCCTGCGCCAACGATCGCCACGTCCGGAATCAATGAGGAATACCCCAGCAGAACGGATCGCGCTCATCCAGAATCAACGTGGAATCGGCGTTCACAAACGCGGAACCTTTGATGGTAGGGATGATCTCGCCGTTCCGGACGGCCACACTGGCCTCGAACACGCTTCCGACGATACTTTCCTGCCGCCAGATCTCACCCGGTTTCAGCTTCCCATCGGCATAGAGACAAGCCACTTTCGCGCTTGTCCCAGTGCCGCAAGGCGAACGATCGTAAGCCTTACCGGGGCACAGCACGAAGTTACGGCCGGCTTCGGAGAATAGCTCGATATGATCCACCTCCGGGCGATTCAGACCTTCGCGGATACCCCATGCGTAGTCAATCAAAGAGTCGACGTGCGCTAAGTCAATGGGGTAAGGACTACCCTGTATGAGGAAGAACCAGTTCCCTCCCCATGCGATGTCGCCAATTACGGACTCTACAGCGACATCCTTGGCCGCGCGGTAACTGGGCACATTCTCAATGGCTACCTGCCCATCCGGAAACAGTTCGGCGGTAACCACCCCGACCGGGGTTTCAATCCGATGCCTTCCCGGTTGAATGCGGCCCAGATAGGCCAGGCTGACAATCAGGCCGATCGTGCCATGCCCGCACATGCCCAGGTAACCCACATTATTGAAGAAGATCACTCCAGCCGCTGAGGCCGCGTCCACGGGTTCGCAAAGAAGCGCGCCCACCATCGCTTCGGAACCGCGCGGCTCATTCACCACGGCCGAACGAAACCGGTCGAAGTGCTCGCGCATTCGTGTCAGACGCTCCGCCATGGAGCCGTTTCCCAGGTCGGGACCGCCGTCGATCACGAGCCGCGTGGGCTCACCACCTGTATGGGAATCCACGATATGGAGTTTCGTCAGGCTTGCGGGCATGCGTCTAGACTGAGACTATCAAGAGTGACATCTGAAGAAACCATCCGCCATCTGAACGACCTGATTGAGGTCGCCCTCGATGGAGAGCATGGCTACCGAACGGCCGCCGCGCACGTTTCCGACCCGCACTTCCAGACCGAGTTTGCCGAGGAAGCCAAACAACGGGCCGGCTTCGCCAAAGAGCTGCGCGCTCAAGTGGAGCGCTTGGGCGGTGAGCCGGCCACGTCCGGAACTCTCCAGGCATCCGTTCACCGGGGCTGGATGGATTTGAAATCGGCCGTTTCCGGCGAGTCGCCCGCCGGCGTCATCGCCGCTTGTGAGACTGGCGAAGATTTTGCTGTCGCGGCCTATGAGCGCGTGTTCGATTTAGACATTACCGGGGAGCCACGCAGCGTCGTCGAGAAGCAGATGAATCAGGTGAAGCAGGCCCACCAGCGCTTATTGAACCTCAAAACGGCCCAGTAACTACCCCACGTGTTCCAAAGTTTTCCGGTGGCTGACGACGTCGCCGTCACCCGCCTTGAGGCTCACGAAGACCAGCATGGACACGATGGTTAATCCACCAAGCCCGAGGAACGCGTGTTGGATGCCGTGAATCATCTGCGCCGGATTGGCAACGCGGGCCGGTATGAAGAACGCGGTGGCAAGCGATGCAACAGCCAGGCCGAAGCTGATGGACATCTGCTGGGAGGTGCTGGCGATGGAACTGGCGCTACTGGTCTGCTCTTCGGTGACATCGGAATATACCAGCGTGTTCATGCTGGTGTATTGCAGCGAGGTGAGGAAGCCGAAGAAGAAAACCTGGATGACAATGATCCACACCGGCGTACGGAGGCCGATGGTGGCGAAGAGCATGATCAGCAGACCCAGCATCAGGGTATTGGAGAGCAGGACGCCGCGGTAACCGAAGCGCGCCAGAATACGTGGCATGGTGATCTTCAAAGTCATGGCGGCGATCGCCTGGGGCATCATCATCAGGCCGGATTCCACCGGGCTAAAGCCAAGGCCCACCTGATAGAGCAGGGGGAACAGGAATGGAATTCCGCCCAGCCCCAGCCGGGCGAAGAAGCCGCCGCTGACCGCCACGCGGAAAGTGCGGATGCGAAACAGTTCAAGCGGCAAGAGGGGAAACGGAATCTTCTTCGCGTGCAGCCAGTATCCCGTCAGAAGCACGACGGAGATCGCCAACAGCCCCAGGATCTCCCGGAGGCTCAAGCTGTGCTCCCCGAATATCTCCAGCACATACGACAGCAGCGCGATCCCCGATCCAAACAGGATGAGACCGATCAGATCCAGCGGGTGCGTGCGCTTTTCGCGATAATCCGGCAGATGGCGATGAACCATGTAGAGACCGGCGAGGCCAATCGGCAGGTTGAGGAAGAAGATCATTCGCCAGTGAAAGTAGGCCACGATCAACCCGCCGGCAAGCGGCCCTAACATGGGCGCCACCAGACTGGGGATGGCGACAAAACTCATGGCGCGGATGAGTTCGGATTTGTCGAAGGTGCGCACCAACGTCAAACGTCCCACCGGCACCATCATGGCGCCCCCGCAGCCTTGGAGAACCCGGCAGGCCACTAGCGTATGGATGTCGTTCGAGATGCCGCAGAGCAAGGAACCGGCGGTGAAAATCCCGATGGCCGAGGCGAATACCGCGCGTGTTCCAAAGCGATCCGCCATCCATCCGCTGATGGGAATGAAGACCGCGAGGCTGAGCGTGTAACTGGCCAGCACGGCCTTCATGCTGAGCGGAGCTACATGGAGTGCGTGGGCGATGGCGGGGACCGCCGTGTTGAGAATCGTGGTGTCGAGCGACTCCATGAAGAACGCAACCGCGACGAGCCAGGGGAGCAGGCGCTTGCTGGCCGTATGCGAAGCGGGCGTCATGTTTTTATTTCACACTAACGTCCAGGAGGCTCTGGGGAGACCCGCGTTTGCACGATGACCGGCCTCTAATAAAGCGTAGCGGCCAGCACTTCGACATTGGCGTCGTTTGGCAGAGTGAGGCTCTGAACGACCTTACTGGAATCGAGCGCGAAGTGATATGCGTACAAGCTAAACACACGATCGTCCTTAGTTCCATTCGCGAGGTCGCGATAGGCCATAACCACCGCTTCTTTCTCGCCGGGATACGACTGCGGGGAATACCAGTCACTGAACTCCTGAGAGAATTTCGTACTGGTCCCATCAGAGTAAGTGACCGTCAATACCTGAGCCGCTTGATTGCCTTCCACACCTGTGGCAAGCAATGTGAGAGTCGAAAACTCACCTTGCGGCAGCAGGATGGTCTGACCGGTGCAACTAACGGTATCCAACTGATTGGCGGGCCCAAGATCAAACAGCTCTTCGTTGAGAACTCGTGACGTACCGAGCAGATTTTCCGAGTACGCATCGCCGACTCCATCGATCCCGCCGGTGGAGAACACGGTGCCGTCGGTATAGATACCGTAACGATTAAAGGAAGAAGTCAAACTGACTGGGGTACCTTTGCCTGTCGTACCGGTGCCCGCGCTGACGGCCAGCGTGACAAAGATGGACTTGGCAATGCTGCCCGAAGTTCCCGTCACGGTTACCGTTGCGAGTCCAGTAGTGGCTTTCGCACCGGCGCGGAACACCAATGTCCGCTGATTCGTGGTGCCTGAAACCGTGGCTTTAACGCCTGCCGGCAAGCTCGAGACAGTGAACGTGATGGTTCCAGTGAAGCCGTTCAGATCGGTAATTTTGATCAGGCCGCCGGCAGCCGCATCCTGATCCACATAGACGCTCGATGGACCGGAGAGGGTGAAGCCGGTCCCGGAGACCGCGGCGTTGATGGCAGCGGCATATTGGTCCAGGAGTGTTGGGTTTGAGGCGATGTCGTCATAGAGCCAGAGGAACCCGCCATTGATGCCGCAACTGCTGTTCCAGCCGGTCATGATGGTTTGTACCTGAGTCGGGGAATCATCCTGATCCCACAGGCCCGGCCATACCGGGACGCCGCCGAAATTCCAGCCGGAGCATGGATTATTGCCCGCGCCGCCGGAATAGGCTTGCAGGTGTACGCCGTCTACCTCGCCCGGCAGCTGGGTATTGATCTCCGAAACCACGCTCTCCCAGTAAGAATTGTTGTCGTAAGCATCCGGGATGGACTTGAGGCCAAGCGCGCCCAGCATCACGCCGAAGGCCACCGTGGAAGGCTCATCGAAGCTGTTTTCGTCATCGAAGTCGATGGCGTCGAGCGACGGGATGGCGGTCTTGAGAGCCTGCATGTCTTTATAAAGGATGCTGTTGGGACCGGTGCCTTGAGAATCGACAAGGGCCTTGATATTCTCCCAGTCTCCGTAATTTGAAGAGCCGATGCTGAACGTGATTCGCTTGACCGTGCCTTGTTTTAACTGCGCCATAGCAGCGGCGAAGTTGGGATAGGTTTGGGCTCCGACGTACACGCCATTGGAGGTGAGCGGGAATTCCCCGTTGAAGTTCAGATCACCGGTGGAACTGACTTCGACGCTCCAGACAATGACCTCGGTGAACCCTGAATTCTCCAGCTGTGTGATGTTGTTCGTGGTGTTCTTATAGATCGGGCCGCCCCCAAAGATGCCGGTGTAGCCGACGCTCTGGGCGGACGCTGACGGAGTTGTTGAGAAAATGGCGGAAGATAGCAGGGCAGGAAGAAACCCGGCCCGGATGAGAGATTTGCGAAGCGACATCGTTTGAGTTTAAACCACGCTGGTCAAACGATGGAGAGGCGCCGGCTTACTGGCCGTACGCAAAGCGGGCGTCACGTTGTCCGCGCCAACGCATGCACCGAGCTACCTCTTTCCAAGCACACCGTTTCCTTCATTCCATCGGAACGGCAGCCGCGCCCGCGTTGCAGGCGCACATGAAACCTCGGCCTCCACGGCGGGTAAGGAGGGAGTCTTTCATTTAGCAAACGGGCGGCTCGGTAAGAATCACACTAACGTTCACCAGGTTTTGGGCGAACCCCGCACCTGTGCAGGATGAGCCGCCCATCGATCGGCTCATCCTCTTCCCAGCGCAGGCCAAAACCTGGTGAACGCGGCTCGATCACGAGCCGTACGTCGAATCTGTTTGCGCAACAGCTAACTGCAGCCGCTCGTCCCGCCGCAGTTTTCGCACTTATAACAGCTTCCGTTGCGCGTCATCATGCCCCCGCACTCAGAGCACATCGGAGCATCCGCCACCGCTACCGGGAACGGAAGTTTCTCCTGCGCCTCCACCTCGGTGGGACGCATGGCCGTCGATTCTCCCGCTTCCGAAGCCGCATACTCGCCCGTAAGGAACTTTGAACCCAGCCACCGGAAAATATAATCCGGAATCGACTTTGCATAAGGAATCTTCGGATTCCCCGTCCAACCGCTGGGCTCGAAGCGCACATGACCGAACTTATCCACCAGGAACTTCAGCGGCACGCCGTACTGCAGGTTGTAACTAATCGCGGTAGCGAAGCTATCCATCAACCCCGAGATGGTCGAGCCTTCCTTCGCCATCGTGATGAAGATCTCGCCCGGCGAGCCGTCTTCATACATTCCCACGGTGATATAACCCTCATGGCCGCCAATCGAGAACTTATGCGTAATCGATTGCCGCTCATCCGGCAACTTACGGCGCACCGGACGGTAGACGATCTTTTCAACCGTGACAGCCGGCTCTACCTTGGGCTCCACGCGCTTGTCTCCCTGCTTACCGGAACTCATCGGCTGCGCCTTCTTCGAGTTATCGCGGTAGATGGCGACCGCCTTCAGGCCCATGCGCCAGCTCTCGATGTAGGCGTCCATCACATCTTCCACCGTGCATTCTTCCGGCATGTTGATGGTCTTCGAGATTGCGCCCGAAACAAACGGCTGAACCGCGCCCATCATTTTGAGATGCCCCATGTAATGGATAGACCGCGTGCCGTTCACCGGACGGAAACTGCAGTCGAACACCGCCAGATGCTCCGGCTTCAGCGCCGGTGCGCCTTCGATGGTGCCCGTGGAATCGATATGCTGTACGATCACTTCCACCTGCTCCGGCGTGTAACCCAGCTTGATCAAGGCCTGCGGCACCGTGTTATTCACAATCTTGATCACGCCGCCGCCCACCAGCTTCTTGTATTTCACCAGCGCCAGATCCGGTTCAATGCCAGTGGTGTCGCAATCCATCATGAAGCCGATAGTCCCGGTGGGGGCGATCACCGTCACCTGCGCATTGCGGAATCCATGTTCCCTGCCCTGCTCCAGAGCGCTGCTCCAGCATTCTTTCGCGGCGGCATAAATATCCGTAGGAATGTTGCGCGAGTTGATGCCCGAAACCGCTTCTCCGTGCATGCGGATCACGTCGAGGAAAGGTTCCTCGTTCCTGGCGTAGCCTTCAAACGGTCCCACGCTCTCGGCAATGCGCGCGCTGGTGAGGTACGCCTGCCCGGACATCACCGCGCTAATGGCGCCGGCCCAGTCACGGCCCTTGTCGCTGTCGTAAGGGATTCCGAAACTCATCAGCAGCGCGCCCAGGTTCGCGAAGCCCAGACCCAGCGGCCGGTAGTCCTGCGAATTCCTGGCAATCTTCTCGGTGGGGTAGCTCGCGTTGCCGACAATAATCTCCTGCGCCACAATCAACGTATCCACGGCGTGCCGGAATGCGGGTACATCGAAATGGCCGCCCGCATCCACGAACTTCATCAGGTTGAGGGACGACAGGTTGCACGCCGAATCGTCCAGGAACATATACTCCGAGCACGGGTTTGAAGCATTGATCCGGGCTGTGTTCTTCGACGTGTGCCACCGGTTGATGGTGGTATCGAATTGCATGCCGGGGTCGCCGCACTGATGCGTCGCTTCCGCGATCTGGCGCATCACTTCGCGAGCCTTCAGCCGCTTCACCTTCTCGCCATTCAACACGGACTTGGTCCACCATTCCGCGTCATCCTCCACGGCCTGCATGAACTCATCCGACGCTCGCACGGAGTTGTTGGCGTTCTGGAAGAAGATGGACCCGTACGCCTCGCCATCGAGCGACGAATCGTAGCCCTGCTCGATCAGCGTCTGCGCCTTCTTCTCTTCCTTGGCCTTGCACCAGATGAAGCGCTCCACATCGGGATGGTCCGTGTTCAGGATCACCATCTTCGCCGCGCGGCGCGTCTTGCCGCCGGATTTGATCACGCCCGCGAACGCATCGAAGCCCTTCATGAACGAGAGCGGGCCGGATGCGCGGCCGCCTCCCGAAAGGATTCCGTTTTCCTCACGCAGCACCGAGAGGTTGGAGCCGGTGCCCGATCCCCACTTGAAGAGCATGCCCTCGGTCTTGGCGAGGTCCAGAATCGATTCCAGCGTATCCTTTACGGAAACGATAAAGCACGCCGAGCATTGCGGCCGCGCTTCATTGGTCATCGCCTTGATCGCGCCCGTGGTTTTATCCGCGAACCAGCCATACCCGCGCGATTCCTTCACCCCCACGTTGAACCAGACCGGCGAATTGAACGCCGCCTTCTGATGAATCATCATGTGCGCAAGTTCGTTGCGGAAGTTTTCCCCATCCTGCCGCGTCGCGAAGTAGCCGTCTTCGAGGCCCCAATCGGCGATGGTGTCCACCACCCGGTGCACCAGGTCCGCCAGGCTCCGCTCCCGATCGGGCGACCCGAGTTTCCCATGGAAGTACTTGCTCGCCACGATGTTGGTGGCCGTCTGGCTCCAGCCGGCCGGCATCTCTACATCGCGCTGCTCGAAAATAACTGCGCCCTTATCATTGCCGATGCTGGCCGTGCGCGTCTCCCACTGGGCTTCATCGTAGGGCGTGCGGCCGGCTTCCAGCCGGGCGGTAAAATGCCGGGAAAATGCGATTCCGGGACGGGTTTTATGGGGTGCGAGTGGTGCAATCACGTCTTCTACTATACTCGCGGTTCGGGGGGATGTTCGTTCCATATTTGGGGGTCGCTCCTTGCTAACGCATTTGCAATCTTGCCCCAATATGTAGTGCCTAGTCAAGGGAAATCTCTATATGGAGTATGTGTTTTTTCGATTGACCGTTAAGTCATTGATTCTGAAACGGCAGCCGGAATGGTGTGATACCGCTCAATTCCGGGGGCGCCCGCTCAGCGGAACCCTTAAATCGGGATCGAAACGCGAAAGCGGCGAAGTCCCTTCGAAAAGTACACTTCGATCGAGCCGCCCACACTGCGAAGATCGCGGCGCAGACGAGCAATGTCGATCGATTCCAGATCAGACTCCCCGCGGTCTGGTTCAACCCGGTCCGCCTCGACAACCACGCGATCCCGCTCACGCGAGACTCTGAAACAGACCAATCCTGCGCCTGAGCGGAATTCGGCGAGTCCAAGTCTCGCCGCCGAGAAAACAGCGGCTTCGATGGACGGCGGCAGCAGTTCCAGATCGCCTGAAAAAGTCGTCTCCACATCAGCGCCCGTGGACGATCGGAACCCCTCCACGCAGTCCAGAAGGCCTTGCCGCAGACCTGCGGAAATCGATACGGGCGGTGAAAGAATATGGGCCAGGGCTGACATGTAGCCAACGAACCGATCCGCTAAAGCCACGGCTTCCGAAATGGCAACTTTTTCGGCTGCGCGAAGCACCAGCGATTCCTGCAATTCCTGGAGGCTGCGAGAAACGGCAACCATGAGCTCGCTCGTATCGCCTTCGAGTCCCGCGGCGATCCGGCGGCGTTCCTCGGGGCTGTCCACAACGCTACGGAGTTTGTGGTGGCTTTTCGGCGCGTTGCTCTCCGCGTGCCGCCGGTCCGAGATATCCTCCGTCAGCGCCACCACATGCCCGACGCGCCCCGAGGAATCGCGGAGCGCCGACACGCTGTTTCTCACCCAACGCAGATCCCCCGCCTTGCGGACATAACGTTTCTCATATACCGCCTGGCTGATCTCACCGGCGTAGACGCGCGTCGAAAGGCGCAGGTTTTCGGGCAGGTCCGGCGGATAGGTGATGGACTGATAATTCGTCCGCGTGAGTTCTTCTTCGGAATATCCCGTGATTCCGACGTAAGCTTCGTTGGCGGCAACGAACCGGCCAGACCTGTCGGCAACACTGAAGCCAACGGAGGCTTTGGCGAACAGGGCCCGCAAGCCATGGGGCGTGGCAACCGTCTTCAAGTTACGGCTCATCACCTTCACTATCCGGCTCGTTATCCAGCGCCGCTTTCACAGCCGGACTCTTCATGGCCTTTTCCAGTTCCTCAACAGCTTGTTCGGCTTGCGTCGTGGGCGGAGCGTCGGAATCCTGGAGCACGTTCAGCAGGCCCGCCAAACGGGCCGCCATGCGGCCTTCCCTGCCCTGCGGCGCATTCATCATCTCCGTCACCCGCGTGGTCAGGTCAAATTGCTTTTCAAGTCCTGCGGGCGGAGTCTTGATGCGCGGGTCCAGAGTCACCTGGAACCTCTGCGAGTAACTCTGCCCATCCGCCGTCAGCTTCACCGTATACTCGCCGGGTAACACCGCGGCCCCCAGCGGATGCCTCGGCGTATCGTGAATGATCGCCGTCATCGGATACTCGTGACCCTTCGAGTACGGCGGCGGGAAGTGAAGGTCCCAAACGAAACGATGCATTCCGGCGGCCGTCGACGGGTTCACCGGCGCGCGCACCCAGTAAGTGGGGACATTCAATTCAGGGTCAATGGGGTCGGGCACATCGGAGCTGGAGTAGGTGCGCACCAGCTTCCCCGCATGATCCAGAATCTCGAGAGTCACCTTCGACATGGGACTCTGCAGATAGTAATCCAGAATCGCGCCGTCGGGCGGGTTCTGTCCGGCGGGTTCCTCGGGCGGCAACGGCGTATCGGGATTGCGATTCCAGCGCCAGCGAAGGGCCGTCTGCGGCTGGAATAACGTCACCGGCTCGGCAATCACGTGAGCGCTCATCTGCCGGAGCGGCGTAATGTCGTCAAGTATCCAGAAGCCCCGTCCATGCGTTCCGGCGATCAGATCGTCCCCGTGAATCACCAGATCGCGGATCGATGTGGCAGGCATGTTCTGGCGCAGCGGTTGCCAGTTATCGCCATCGTCGAAGGACACCCAGACCTGCCGTTCCGAACCCGCAAATAGCAGGCCCTTGCGCATCGGATCTTCGCGAACCGCGTTGATCGGGGCGTTTGCAGGCAGGCCGGAGACAATCTCGGTCCACGTTTTTCCGAAGTCGCGTGTACGGTAAATATGCGGGGCCAGGTCATCGAGGCGGAAGCGGTTGATCGCCGCATAGGCGGTGCCCGCATCGGTGTGCGAAGCTTCCAAAGTCGAAACTTTGCTCCAGGCGGTAAGCGCTTCCGGGGTGACGTTACGCCAGGTCTTTCCACCATCGCGCGTGAGCTGTATCAGGCCGTCGTCGGTACCGGCCCAAATCTGATTCACATCTTTGGGGGACGGCGCAAGCGCGTAGATCACGCCGCGATGCTTGCCCTTTTCGGGATCGCGATCCTTGAACACGCCAAGGACCTCGGGGACTTCATAGCTCGCACGTGTCAGGTCTGGACTCATGACCTCCCAGCTATTGCCGCCGTCGGTGGTCTTGAACAGAACGTTCGAACCAAGGTAGAGAATCTGTGGGTCAACCGGCGAGAACACCACCGGCATGGTGCGAACAAACCGATACTTGCTGGAGCGTAGAGTGACGGGGCTGATGTCCTGAATATCTCCCGTGGTCCAGTCAAAGCGCGTCATTTTTCCGCCGTAGATCAGGTTCGGATTCAATGGATCGGGCGCAACATAGCCGTACTCTTCGATCCCAATCGGGTGCCAGTTGCGAAATGTGATCGCACCATCGTCGCTGCGGCTTTCGACACCAGCCGATCCGCTTTCCTGCTGCGCGCCATAGACCCAGTAAGGGAAACGATTGTCGGTGATCACGTGATAGAACTGCGCGGTCGGTTGGTTGTACCAGGAGCTCCACGTAGCGCCGGCGTTCACGCTCAGTGTCGCACCCTGGTCGCTCGCGAGTAAGATGATGTCGGGGTTACGCGGGTTGATCCACACCGTATGATAGTCATCCCCGCCGGGCGCGCCTTTGATGGCAGTGAACGTCTTGCCCGCGTCCTCGGAGCGATAGGTGGAAGTATTCGCGACATAGATCCGGTCCGGATTGCGCGGATCGACACGCACGCAGGCGAAGTCCCCGCCGCGGCCCCAGATGCGTTCTTCATGATTCACGCGCGTCCATGTAGCGCCCGCATCGTTCGACCGGTAGGTTCCACCATCCTTCTCGTCCGCATCCACTTGCGCATACATGCGCGACGGGTCGCTCGGGGCGATACCGATCCCGATGCGGCCGAGGCCCTGCTCAACGGTAGGCAGCCCCTGGGTGAGTTGATTCCAGGTCTTGCCGCCGTCAGTTGATTTGAAAAGCCCGCTTCCCTTGCCGTTCAATGAACCGCCGATCTCCCAAGGCGCTTGCCGGGCGGCCCACAAGGAAGCGTAAACCGTCTGCGAATTCTTTGGATCGAAGGCCAGGTCGACGCCCCCGGTGTTCTCGTCTTTATAGAGAACACGGTCGAAATGCTGCCCGCCATCGAGCGAGCGATAGATGCCACGCTCATTGTTTGGACCGTAGGGATGGCCGAGGACCGCCACGAAGATGCGGTTGGCGTCTTGCGGATCGACGACGATCGCCGGAATTTGCCATCCGTCCCGCAGCCCTAAATGCTCCCAAGTCTTGCCGGCGTCCGCGGATTTATAAATGCCGTCCCCCACGGAGAGGTCCGGCCTCTGCAAACCTTCTCCGCTGCCCACATAGATGATGTTGGGGTCGGATGGAGCAACCGCCAGAGCGCCGATGGAACCAGTTCCCTGGTCGTCGAAAAGAGGGTTCCAGACGCGTCCGTAGTCGGTGGATTTCCAGACGCCGCCATTGTTCACTCCGATGTAGTAGACATTCGGCTGATCCGGAACTCCCGACGCAGCCACCGTGCGGCCGCCGCGATAAGGGCCGATGGATCGCCATTTGAGGTCCCCGTAGAGTGTACTGGGGTATTGAGCGCCCAGTGGCGCAGGAAGAACAAATGCGGGTAGAACGAGTGCGGATAAAAGAAGTAGATGAGAAAAACGCATGCTGGAAAGGGCTAGGATGACACATTCCGCCGCGACACCCCAATCCCGCTACACTGGAATGAATGGTTTCAATCTCCGCTCGCGCGGCGCTCCTGTTAACGTGCGTTGCCGTGGCGATCTCTCCCGTCCTCTCGCAAATCATCGAATTTGAGAATAACGGCCTCAAATACCAGAGCCTCACCCGCAAGAGCGTCACTATTATGTGCGCCCGGCTCCCGGTGCAGTTGAAGGAATACGAACTCATCCAGATCGCCTTGGCAAACGGCTCCGATATGTACGTCACCCTGAAACCGGAGGACTTCACGTTCCTGCGTAGCGACGGGCACGTGATCGCCGCGGCCAGCGCAGATGCCGTGGTCACCGAGATCATGGACCGCGGCGACCACGGCGACCTGGTGAAACTGGTCACCACTTACGAGAAAGCCATCTATGGCATCCCCAACATGAAGCTCGACAACGGGTATGAGAAACGGCGCCAGGCCGCGCTAGGGTTTGGCGTGAATCAGAAGTTCAAAGCCGCCGCTGCCGCATCCGCCATTGCGCTGGTTCAGGAGCGCATCGCGCCAGGCAAATCCACCGATGGCGCCGTATTCTTTCCGCATGAGGGCCACGGCGTTCCCACTGGAAAACTGATCGTGCAAAACGGATCGCAAACGTTCGAATTCAATTCGGAATAGAATAGGACTTATGCCTTATCCAGAGCCATTGATCGCACCCATGCGCGCAGACCTCACGCGCTATGGAGTGGAAGAGACCCGAACCCCCACCGATGTCGACCGCCTGGTTCAATCGAGCGGCACCGTGCTGATGATCGTGAATTCGGTGTGCGGTTGCGCCGCGGGACGCGCGCGCCCTGCCGTGGGCATCGCCCTCCAAAACGCCGCGAAACCCGATAAAGCGGGCACGGTTTTCGCCGGAGCGGATGAAGCTGCCGTTTCGCACCTCCGCGGTATCCTCTCGGAGTTCCCTCCGTCTTCTCCGTCGATGGCTCTGTTCCAGGACGGAAAGCCCGTATTCATGGTGCATCGCCATCAGATCGAACAGCGCGACCCGTTTCAAATCGCGAAGCTTCTCA
This sequence comes from Bryobacterales bacterium, assembly GCA_003136675.1. GTDB lineage: Bacteria > Acidobacteriota > Terriglobia > Bryobacterales > Bryobacteraceae > Bog-113. The sequence goes on along the minus strand of PLFE01000073.1, from coordinate 2,333 downwards.
CCGACGCGTTCGACCGCTTTTGCAAGCCTGTCGCTTCATCCGTGTAGACGCCGCGGCAGCAGGTGCCCCTGCTGCTAAACTTGCGGGTACATCCCGCTGACGCACGAAAATGTCCCCTCATGAAACCAACTCCGGAGTTGCCCAGCACGTTAGGAGAACTGCGCGCTAGCGCTTTCTCGCAAACCTCGTCCGGCGCGCGGACCGTGAAAGACGAACTGCGCGCGAATTTAATCTGCAAATTGAAGCGCGGGGAAACCTTGTTTCCCGGCATCGTTGGCTATCAGGACAGCGTGGTTCCCCAGGTGGTGAACGCGCTGCTCTCCAGGCATAACTTCATTCTCTTGGGCCTGCGCGGCCAAGCCAAGACTCGCCTGGTTCGCATGCTGACCACGCTGCTCGATCCTTTCGTACCCTACGTGACCGGCAGTGAGATCCACGATAACCCGTACAGCCCCATCTCGGCGTACGCCAGGAATTTGATTGCCGATAAAGGCGAATCGACGCCCATTTCCTGGCTCACGCCGGGCGAACGCTACGTCGAAAAGCTGGCCACTCCCGACGTCACCATCGCCGACATGATCGGCGATATCGACCCGATTAAAGCGGCCCGGCGCGGGCAGGATATTTCGGACGAACTCACCGTTCACTACGGCCTGCTGCCGCGCGCCAACCGCGGTATTTTCGCCATCAACGAACTGCCCGATCTCGCCGGCAAGATTCAGGTGGGCCTGTTCAACATCATGCAGGAAGGNNGAAGGCGACGTGCAGATTAAGGGCTACCCCGTGCGGTTGCCTCTCGATATCCTCCTGGTCTTCACTGCCAACCCGGAAGACTACACCGCGCGCGGCAAGATCATCACGCCTTTGAAGGACCGCATCGGCAGCGAAATCCGCACGCATTATCCGGTGGAACTCAGCCAGGGCCTGGAGATTACGCAGCAGGAAGCCTGGACGGCGCGAGATCCGGGTGGCGATTCGAGAGTCCCCAAATACATCGCCGAAGTGGTCGAGCACCTCGCCTTTACTGCACGTGAAGACAAGCGCGTCGATAAACGCTCCGGCGTCTCGCAGCGTCTGCCGATCTCCGTGCTGGAAAATGCCGTTTCCAACGCGGAACGCCGCGCGCTGGCGAACCACGACGATACGGTCGCGCCTCGTATTCTTGACATTTACTCGGCTCTGCCGGCCATGACCGGAAAGCTGGAACTGGAATACGAAGGGGAACTAAAAGGCGGCGACGCCGTGGCGCGAGAGATCATCCGCATCGCCGTTGGCAAGGTCTTCGACCGTTACTTCGAGGGAGTCAACGTAAACAGCATCGTCCAGTGGTTCGATCTGGGCGGCTCGCTGGAACTCGGCGAAACCGTGAGCGCCGCGGACATGGTCCGCCAGTTGAATTCCATCCAGGGGCTCATGGAGAAAACCCGGGCACTGGGTCTCACCGAAAATGAATCCGATGCCGCCCGCGCCTCCGCCGGCGAGTTCATTCTGGAAGGCCTTTACGCGCACCGGCGCATCAGCCGCAGCGAGCAATATCAGTTCGGCGCGGAAGAAAAGAAGGCGCCCGCGCGCGAGCGGCGGGAAGAACGGGATGAGAAAGATCGCGAGCGGGAGCGGCGCCGGCGCCAGTTTAACTAAATGAAATCGATCAAGTACTCGCGGTACACCGGTGAGGACTTCGGCATCGACGCCCAGGATCTGCTCCAGGCCCTCTCCGATTTCTTCCTGCAAAGCGGCTTCAACTCCAACTACTCGCAGTTTATGGAGATGGATCAGCGCACCATGGAAGACCTGAAGCAGGCTATCCAGCGGGCGCTCGAATCGGGCGATCTATTCCCCGACGATCAAATGCAGCAGATGATGGAGAAGCTGCAAAGCATGTCTCCCGATCAGATCAACCAGCTCCTCGAAAGTCTCGTGCAGAAGCTGGCCGATGAAGGCCACGTCAGCATTTCGCATCCCGACAAGCCCATCGAGCAGCCGCAGGGTGGCAGCGGCGCGGCTCCGGACGCGAGCATCAAATTCGAAGTGACCGACAAATCGCTCGATTTCCTGGGCTTCAAGACGTTGAAAGACCTGCTGGGTTCATTAGGGAAATCCAGCTTCGGCAGACACGACACGCGCGACCTGGCTACCGGGATCGAATCTTCCGGCGCATCCAAGCAATATGAGTTCGGCGACACGATGAACCTCGACATCAGCGAGACACTGTTCTCGGCCGTGCGGCGCGAGGGCGCAACCGTTCCGCTCAATCTGGAATACGGCGATCTGCACGTGCATCAGTGCGAATACCAAAGCTCCTGCGCCACGGTGCTGATGCTCGATTGCAGCCA
>PLFE01000026.1 GCA_003136675.1 Bryobacterales bacterium | reverse complement strand
GAAACTGAAAATCCTGATCAATGGAGCCCCAGTCGCATGGTATGGCTGCCAAATTGCCTTGACCCTTTCGGCATCTATCGGAGTCTATCGCGCTCAAGCGGAAGTCTTTGGCGGTAGATCTGACGGTAAGTTCGGAGTACGCCGAGAAGAAGTCTCCTATTATCAGGTGCTTATACGTGCCGGAGACAATTGAGTGGGAGTGACCAAGGCACTGCCCCATTTTGGCACGGCCGGAAGAGGCAGGGAACCCTGAGTTTATGGGCAAAACTGGCAATAACTCGGCTTGGTGTTGCAACGGCGGGCACCGGATTTAGCGTCCGTGCCGATAACTACTGTCGCGTGACACGCACGCTGCTGCGCCATAGGCGATAGAGACGCGGCCGAGCTCAGAAACATCGAGAGCAGGGGTGCGGTAATCACGCCGCCGACCATCGGCGCGGCGAGTCGGCTCATGACTTCCGAGCCCGTCCTGTGACCCCAGAAGATCCAGCAGTCCGATGATGATCACAGCCACGGTCATCGCCTTGGGCCGTACGCACAGCACAGCGCCATCGCGTATCGCATCGGCAAGGATGGATCCGCTCACCGTGCGTAATGCCGGCTTGCTGGCGCGCTGTGACCGTGTGCTTTAGATACAAGAGCATTATCACGCCGAATTCTGCCGCGACGCCCGCGAGGGTGATGAATCCGACTCCGGTGGCAACGGAGAGGTTATAGCCCTTCAGATAAAGAAACCATACGGCACCAGTCAGTGCAAAGGGCAGGGTGCCAAGAATCAGCAGCGCCTCATCGAGGCGCCGAAAGGTCAGGCCCAGCGCCTTTCAGCCGCTTCATTCGGCGGCTTAGCCGCCAAGAGCAGTTCGTCGGGATTCGGCGCTGCAAAACCGGAGCTACCGCTGACGGTGATTGTGCCGCCCAATCAGAATCGAGGCGCTCCAATCCGCGACATATTTCGCTGGAATTGACTTTGACTGAGTATTCCGGCGAAGGTGACCGCTCTTTCCGGGCGAACGTGACCGATGATTTCGGCTGAACGTGATCGGTGACTCCGCCGGGTCGGCGCTGTTACGGCTTTCTACTCTCCTCGGTCACGATCAGTCAATAATTTCGCTTTTCCGAGGTCCGGTGAGTCGGTCGCGGAACGACGCATCACTTGACCCGCTCTTTGTTGCGGTCCCTGGCAAACTCCTCCTCCGCTTCGGTCTTGCGGATCGATTCCTTCGCCTCGAGATGGATCCGATGGGAGCGATGCAGGATGCGGTCCAGGATCGCGTCCGCCAAGGTCGGGTCGCCGATGTAGTCGTGCCAGTCCTCGATCGGCAGCTGACTCGTGACGATGCAGGACTTTGCGCCGACACGATCATCGATCAACTCGAGCAGATCATTGCGCTCCCGCGGCCCGATCGGGGCGATCGCGAAGTCGTCGATGATCAAGACGCTGATCTTGGCGATGGCGGCGAGGCGTTTGCGGAAGCTGCCGTCGGCGTGGCACAGCGTCAGTTCCTCGAACAGCCGCGGTGCGCGCACGTACAGGACGCTCAAGCCGTTGCGGCAGGCTTGATGGCCGAGAGCACACGCCAAGAAGCTCTTGCCACTGCCAGTCGCGCCATGGATCAAGACGTTCTGATTGGCGCGGATCCAGTCACAAGCGGCGAGCGCGGCGATCTGCGAGCGGTCGAGGCCGGTGCGGTCGCGGTAGTTCAGGTCCTCGAGCGCCGCGCGTTGTTTAAACTGCGCAAGCTGCTCGAGCCGCGTCATGCGCCGGTTCTCCCGGTACAGACTCTCGCGATCGAGCAGCAGCGCGAGCCTCTCCTCGAAGGCGAGTCCCTGCGCGGCCCCGTGGGTCATCTGATCGCTCAGGGCGATTGCCATCCCGTTGAGCTTCAGAGCGTTCAGTTTATCGAGCGTGGGTTGGATGAGCATGCCTCATTGTCTCCTTCGTCAGTGGTGGTGGTGTCATCGGTCATCGTCGATTCGGATCGGAAGTAGTTCGCGCCGCGCACGTTGGCGTGAGCTCGGCTTGCGGTGGGCGGCGCGGTCTCAGCGGCGGGGAACAGGTCGGGATGTTGGTCGAGCTTCGCGACCAGGATCATCCTGATCCGCTTGCCTGTCGGGCAGCCGATGGTCAGCGCCCGTCGGCACGCACCCTCCAGACGCTCGTCGCCGTACTCGTCGGACAGACTGAGCAACCCCAGACAGGCGCGGTATCCTTGCTCCGGGTGGGGTCGATGATCGAACTGCCATTGCACGACGGCGCGTGTCCCGGGTCCGATCTTCTCGCCCCATTTGAGCAGCCGGCCCGGCGTCCATTGCAGGTGCTTTTGGTGCGATTTCGGCATGTGCTCCGGTAAGGTTGTGAACTTGCCGGCTTGGTAGCTGCGCACGTGGACGGCAACGCGAGTGCCTTTGTTGAAGCACTCCACGGTGGTGTCGGTGTAACGCGCCATCAGGTGTTGCCCGACGAGGGCATGGGGAACGCTGTAGTAATGCCGCTCGACATCGACGTGGTAGTCGATATTGACCTTCACTTTGGACCACTCGGCGTATTCGTAGCGGGTGGCCGGCAGCGGCCTCAAGGCCGGTCGGTCGATTGCCTCGAAGGCCTCCGCTCGACACCCGGGCAGTTTTTTGAACGGCCGATGGTTCATGTCCGCGAGCAACTCGGCGATCGCGACGTTCAGCTCGATGAGCGAGAAGAACTGACGGTTACGCAGTCGCGCGAGGATCCATCGCTGCACCACCAGCACGCTCATCTCCACGGCCGGCTTATCTCTCGGGCGATAGGGTCTTGCAGGTAAAATCGCCGTGCCGTAGTGGCTCGCGAAGTCTCCGTACGTCGAGGTCGATTCCGGCTCGTAGCGGCACGCGGTCTTGATCGCGCTTTTCAGATTATCCGGCACAAGCAGCGCCGGCGCGCCGCCCATAAATTCCAGCGCCCGGATGTTCGAGGCGATCCAGTCCGGCAGGGCTTGCGTCCAAGTCGCCTCCGCGTAGGCGTACTTCGAGGCTCCCATCACGGCGACGAACACTTGCGCAGCGCGCACCTCACCGGTGGCCATGTCGATCACCGCGGCGGTGTCGCCGCTGTAGTCGATGAACATCTTCTCCCCGGCCCGGTGCACCTGGCGCATTGAGCGGGCGAGGCTCCCCCGATAGCGGCTGTAGTGCTCGCAGTATTGCGTGTAGCGGTACGCCCGCTCGCCGTGGGCGGCCTCGTACTCCTCCCACAGCAGCTGCAGGGTCACCCCCTTGCGCTTGAGTTCCTGGTGAACATGGGCGAAGTCCGGCACCACGTATTGATCGGGCGGGGCGGCGCGACGGAACAGCAGGGCCTCGATCTGGCCATCGTCCAGATCGGCCGGCAGCGGCCACCCAAGCCCCTTCTCGAGCGCCCGCTGGACGTATTTGGTCACGGCTCCCTTGGAGATCCCGCTCGCCGCCGCGATCCGCTCGTGGCTGAGCCGCGCCTCGAACTTCAGGCGTAGAACATCTTTGATTTTGCGCATGGCACTCCGCTTGGCTGGCATCGGCTCCCCCCGTGAAAAAATCGGGCAGCTTACGTCAGCAAACAACAGGTCCAGCGCAGATCCGGCGTGGTGTTTCGGTCGAACGTGACCGCTCATTCCGGACCGTGACCGGGGATTCCGGTCATGGCCCTAAATCGGTCACCTTCAAGCGAAATTCCCGGTCACGTTCGACCGGAACGACCGGTCACGTTCCTCCGGAACAGTCGGTCACGTTCAGCCGGAATCGACGGTCACGATGGTCCGGAATACTCACTTTGACGCTGTTATGGGCGTATTTTGTTTGTATCGCCGATTTAAAGACTACTTGCGGGGCGATTAAAAAATACTGCTAAAGCGTCCGGTCTCGAACCTAAACCCCTCGAAGCCGGCTAACGCCGGATCAGGGGTTTTTGCGTTTCTGGAGCCATATGCTTACCGACGACCGTGTTTTGCGTGCGCAATGCCGTGCACTATTAGGCGCTATCTCTGACTATCAGCTTGAACACCTTGGAAAGCGCGGAACGGGTGACCTATTGCACCAACTACATGCAATTCGCGAGAATCAGAGTTGCTCCGTTGATTTGGAGAATCTACGGAAGAGATTCGCTAACGAAGGGGGTGCAGGCTTTTCGGTTGGACTACGCCACGGTGCCTCGAATGCACCGCTATTCCTGTCACTTCTTACGTTTACCGCGCCTCCTCCGGATCAGCGTCCTTTCGAGTCGTCGCGCTGGATCGCCCTGACTCGAGCATTTGTTCGAGATGAATCCAAGATCACATTGCAGGATCACCTGGACGTCTTCGAGTATTTAGAGCGTAAGTTCAAGGAAGAGATCCGGAAGGAGGGGTTTCCATGATCCGCAACGGACTGTTTGCTTCCGAGTCGGTTTCCGAGGGTCATCCGGATAAGCTAGCCGATCGGATCTCGGACGCGATTCTGGATGAATTCCTTCGACGGGATTCCAATTCGCGGGTTGCCTGCGAAACGCTGCTCGCTGATCAGTACGTTGTCGTGGCCGGGGAGTTTCGGGCGCGCGACCTCGGGATCGTGGATGAGATTCGTGGGAGGGCGGATTCCATTGTCCGGCAGGTTCTCCGTGATACCGGCTATAGAAGCGCAGAGACCGGTATTGATCCTGAGAACTGCCATATCGATGTCCGTTTCAACGGGCAATCATCCGACATCAACCAGGGCGTGGATCGCGCGGACGGGGTCCTAGGCGCGGGCGACCAAGGGCTGATGTTTGGATATGCGTGCGATGAGACGCCTGAGCTGATGCCGGCGCCGATTGTCTATGCGCATCGCCTCGTGCGTCGGCAGGCGGAGTTGCGGAAGTCTGGGGTATTACCGTGGTTGCAGCCTGATGCGAAGTCGCAAGTCACGTATCGGTATCGGGACGGGCGTCCTGTGGCGGTTGAAGCAGTGGTACTTTCGACTCAGCATGATCGTGGAATATCACAGGAGAAGCTCATAGCAGCCGTTAGCGAACAGATCATCGGCCCGGTGATCCCCACAAGCCTGCGTTCTGCCAATTACCGAGAACTCGTCAATCCGACCGGCTCGTTTGAAATCGGGGGTCCCAAGGGGGATACAGGGCTAACGGGTCGTAAGATCATTGTTGATACATATGGCGGGGCGGCGCCCCATGGCGGCGGAGCCTTCTCGGGTAAGGATCCGTCCAAAGTGGACCGTTCAGCAGCCTACATGGCGCGATTCCTGGCAAAACACGTGGTGGCGCGCGGATGGGCCAAGCGGTGCCTGGTTCAAATCGCTTATGCCATTGGCGTCGCAGAGCCCGTGAGTTTTGGGGTCGATACTTACGGCACCGGAACTCGGGAGGACGAGGGAGTTGCGGCACATCTCAGCCGCGAATTCGATCTTCGTCCCGGAGGTATCATTGAGCGACTAGACCTAAAGCGACCCATCTACTTTGCGACGGCGGCGTATGGGCACTTCGGACAGAAAAAGTTTTCGTGGGAAGAGGATGCATCGTGAAAAATGCGAGTACGCGTTCGAAGGATCAGGTGCTCTATTTCCGGGTGGTCGAGTACAACGGGAAAGCCCTTGTCTTCGCACCGCCGAAGAAGGCGGAGGAACACGATAGACTGATGAAGGCGCTTGAACGCAGCAAAACCTGGGGTGAATTCAAGGCGGCAATCTCGGCGTCGGATTTACGCGAAATTAAGGAATTGATGCGGGAGAGGGAGGAGCTATCTGCCGCCGAGATTCGGGAGAGGATCGCTGATGATCAACCATTCCAAGTAAGCGATGTTCCCGGAACGGAAGACGCGGAATTTCCGTCTATGCTGATGAGCATTCAGGACCGATTTCTCCCACCCTCCATCGTCGAGAAATACGCCAAGAGGTGGGGTGCGTTCAATTGCTTGGACATCGTACGAATTGATACCTCGAATCTAGAAGCAATCCTTGGCGACCTCCGGGCGCTCGGGTTTGAGGTCATTGAACGAAGCGACCTGGAATTCTTTTGATGAGCCTCAATGAAACAGCTCTCGACCGGAACGCCTTGATGGCTGCGTATTCCCGGACGCTTTTTGAGGCCGAAACGCCATCGGGAAAGCTGGTCCTGCAGGTCGGGGAGCAAAACAATCAATTGCAGGATCTATATCGTCGACTCCAGGTGCATGAGTCGGCCTACATCACAGCCTGGAATCCGGGGAGCCGACCGACGTCGACTACGGAAAACGACAGGGCGCATACCGAGCTGCTCAAGACGATTCAAGAGGCGGGCACTCAGGCATACCAGGGTTTCGGCCGCGACCCGGCGGGAGATTGGGAGCCGGAAAGAAGCCTGTTGATTTTAGGAATTTCGGAACCAGCCGCGGTTGATATCGGAAAGAAATTCGGCCAGGCAGCTATTGTGGTCGCGGGTCCCGACGCTGTACCAAGGCTCTTATGGCTAGGTGACGACCGCGATGAAGCCGAAGAGGGTCGCGATTTACAGCGAGAGATTTCCCCAATCGACACTCGGCGGTTGCTTTTAGATCATTACCAGTCGGAGCAGTTCGATACGGTGTGGTGCTGGAAAGACTTGGACACTCATGAGGCGTCGCAGGAGTTTGAGTCGGAGGAGGCGGCGCTGAAAGCGCTGCGAGATGAAGCTATCGAGTGGTCTCAACTCTTGGACTAACCAACAATGGTTATGCAACTCGACAAAAGAGCAATCCCGATTGCCGCGGGCGGCGGATTGCGCCCACTCTCTGGCCAGGATCGTCATCGCGGGCGTTGGGTTGCCGCAGCTTACGATTCGAACGTGCAGGTCGTAGTGCCGAATGAGATCCAATGCTCGTCGCAAGGCCTGGATGATCCAGCGTTCGTCATTTCCAAACGCGCCGCCGCCCAGGCTCGGCAACGATGGATCGTGAATTGATGGGAGGAGGGTCGTGATGCATAGCATAATATTTGCCGTAGCGGGATGCGAGGCTGGGAACGAACTTGCTGATCGGGACTCCGGTGTAGTGGCTGTGACAGATGAAGATGCCGAGAGAGCGTTTCGTCGGCTGACGGAAGTATGTCGACAGCACGTAAGCGGGCAAGCAAAGATGATCAATGAGAGTGATGGTGCGCTAATTTGGACGTCGTCTTATTACTGGCACGTCGTCTGGATTCGGTTGCCAAAGGGTTTTGCCATTTCGGATGAACAAGCGCGAGCTGGCACTGGCGATCTTGTGGCTTGGGTTGACCAGATCATTGGAGAAGAAGTCGGACGCCATATTGTGCGCAAAGCGAGCGGGGTTGCCAATGAGGACGGCGCGTTTCTGGATGACGTGGACACCGTGGAGATCTGGGGTAATATCGCCGGTTGGTAGGTGAGGAGAGTTGTTGTACACATCAAGGCAAAGTACGCGATTCAGAAGCTTCAAGGTGGTTGGGTGGTCATATGGCGTCTAACGGGCACATCATGGCCAAGTGGTTTGATACTGAAGATGCAGCAGCGGACGCGCGGGATGAATTTGAGCGTGGTGAACGCACTGTCGAGAAGAAGCGGGAGTTTTTGGTCGTTGGGCATCGCTTTGTTGTAGAAGCATGCGATGGCGGTGTACAAATCGGTGAGGTTCGGGCGTCGGACATGAATGGATACCACGTCGTGGCGCGGTTCACACAATCGGAGTTTGACGAAAGGGCCGAGCATTTCAATGACGAGGAAGGGCATTAACGGAGCTCGTGAATCGTGACAGATTTCTCGTAACAAAGAATGCCGATCAATATGTAACGAAGCGTCTTGTTCGGCGGCGGATAGCGAGTAATATCGAATTTGCATTGAAGAGTGGAGCGGACGCTCCCGCCAACCTGCCTACCCGGGCAAGGTGGACACCCCGATCAGGGGCGATGCGGCCAACCCGGCAATTAAACGGGGAATGCCGTTATGCGTCTTGCTCCAGGTTTAAACATCTGGAGGCATCGTCATGTTTGCGAAAAAACAATTGGTTTCATCGGCGCTATCCTCGGAAGAGATTGACCACGGGATCGAGCTGGCCAAGTCCGGCGACTTCGCCAGGGCGCTTGAGATACTTTGGCCGGCGGCGGAGCAGGGTGACCCGAAGGCTCAGAATTCGTTGGGCGTCATGTATGCCAGAGGGAGAGGTCTTCCTCTGGACCCGCTCGCTGCGGTGTCGTGGTATCGAAAAGCCGCGGAGCAGGGAGACTCCGTGGCGCAATACAATCTCGCGTATTCGTATGCCCATGGATTTGGTGTCACAAAAAGCGAGGACGTGGCCCTGTCTTGGTACCTGAGGTCCGCCGAGCAAGGGAACCATATGGCGCAGTGCATGCTCGGTCTAGCGTTTTCGACCGGGGTTGCAAGTGCCGCAAAGGATATGGTACGTGCGGTGTCTTGGTTTCGCAGGGCGGCGGAGCAGGACAACGCCGATGCGCAGTATTGGCTCGGAGTCTTATGCCAACGAGGCGACGGGATCGCCCAGGATGAGGCGGCGGCGCTGGCGTGGTTCCGCAAGTCCGGCGACCAGGGCGATGTGAGGGCGCTCCGATGTCTCGGATCCGCCCATGAGCATGGACGCGGTGTCGAGATCGATCATGCTCAGGCGGTCCATTGGTATCGCGAGGCGGCCGAGCGGGGATGCGATGTCGGTCAGTGCTGGCTTGCCGACATGTACGCCCAGGGCAAGGGTGTCCCCAGAGATTTGATGCAGGCCGCGTTTTGGTATCGCCGGTCGGCGGAGCAGGGTAACGCGGAGGCCCAGTATCGCCTCGGAGTTTTGTACGAAAGGGGCGACGGCGTCGCCAAGGATGTGGCGCAGGCGGCGGCGTGGTACCGGAGAGCAGCGGATCAGGGGAATACGGAGGCCGATGAACGCCTTCGGGCGCTATTGGATTCCGATTCGCCCGGGACGGTCCATTGAACGCGGTTCGCATGGTCAAGCGCCCATCCCCGGGCGCTCCCCGGCGGGAACCCGCCCCGGAAACGCCGGCGTTGAGCCGGTCCGGGCGAAAGATTGCAGACGCCATCATGGCGTCCGCGAAATTCCAACTCACGGTCGACGGGAAGCGCATGGTGCGGCGATACGAAGTGTACGGAATCGTGGTGACCGAATGGATCAGCGCCGAGAGCTTTGCGGGGATAGGTAGTTGAGGTGCATCGCGTACCCGCGGGCGCGAGTGGAGGAGCCGCTGAAGATAGTCGCGGCGACATAGTGCCACTTCAGAGCAATTCTTGATGGTAACCATTTTACTGGGCCGACCAAACGGAGGTACCTTGCAATGAAATATGTAGATATCAACGCTAAGGATCCCGAAATGCGGGAACGCGACTTTTCACTTGTATGTAATCGCGGTGTTGATATCGAGGCGTTTCATATGGAAGAAACGTACGCTGGGTGGCTAGAAGGGGCAATTGTCGAGGAGTACAACGATCAATTAATTAGCCAGGCGAGATCTCGCTTGGACAAACTCTGGGGGTTTAGCGGGGCTGTCTACGTGATTCCTCCGGCAAGTCGAATCGTTCGCTTCCATTCAATTGGCCGCCACTGCGGATCTTCGCTTGTCGTGATTTGGTTCGGTGAGCGAGAGAGGGAGCTGCCGGTTCATGCAATGGTGGAAGCGGCATGTCGATACGTACCGTGGGATCAATACGCAAAGGATTTTGACACGTGAGACCGTAGTGCGTTCAATCAATGACTCATGCGTCAATATCCATGGAGGCGCAAGAACCAATGAGGGGACCAGCAACGTCTACCAAAACTCTATCGACGGCATGACCAAGACAAGGGAACCACTCGATCTTTGTGTATGAACGCTGAAGCGCCAACTATGACCAGTCCTTGATTATGAGTTCCCTAATGACTGAATGACTGAGACATCCATGGAACGTTGTTTCTGTCGCTCGCTGGCAAAACGCCGCGACCCTTTCGGCATCTATCGCCGTCTATCGCCCCCAAGCGGAAGTTTTTGGCGGTAGATNNGGAGACAATCGAGTGGGAGTGACGAGCGCGTCCCGTTTGATGTTGCCACGGTTCGCGGTCAGTCCGTAAGCCCGTAAATGGGGGCAAAACTGGCAATAACTCGATTGCACCTCTCCCGGCTGTCAAAGCCGCCGGGGGCGGATGCGGTAGGGTCGAACGGGCGCTATGCGGGCATGGCCACCACGGTTATGGGCTAAGACGAGTCGTCCTATCGGTAAGGTAAACTTCGGAGAACTGCCCCTCGACCAGGACGACAAATGATATTGGGATACCCCCTTGTGTCGATGCCGGCAACGAGCCAACGCGGCGAATCGGCATAGCAGTTCGGATTAATCGAATGTACGAGTGGGTTAACAGCATTAGAGGCGAGGTCGAGCCGATCGAGGACCCGATCTATGGGTCACTGTACCGCTGCTCGCTGACGCTAAAGGACGGTGCGTTTCTTCCGTGCGCTGTCATTCAGCCGCGACAGCGGTTGGTTGATTTGGCGAAAAGACGGATCAAGGAGGAGTTAGAGGGTAAAGGACGCCTCGGAGGCGACGATCCATACNNTCGAAACATGCAATTCCGCTGGCGCTACTGAAACAGATTCGCGGTGAGACGTTTATGGCTTGGACCGGCTGGGTTTTTCGCATGCGTGACGGCCGGGTCTTCTCCTATGGAACACCATTCCGCGCCGAATTCCTGCAGCTTCCTGATGGGTACGAGTTCAATGATGTAGTTGAGGTGATCAACCACAGTTTCGTCGACCCCAGCGGGGCCGTGGTCGCACTGGCCGAAGGCGCGTCGCCACCCGCAAATTACGATCGTAAGACGGTGCTCCGGGAGCGCCCATTCTTCATATGTGCAGTCGATTGATTCGGTCTAGCCCTGACAAAAATGTCTTCTGAGAAACCGCTACCCTGGCCAATTCCGGACGCAATATTAGTTGCGCAAAGAATGCTCAACGACGAGCTGGGCGTGATCGAAGGTAGCATCGCGCTGGCCGGATATGCCCATCACGTTGTTCCCGATTGGAGAGTAGATCCGGATTTCCGAGTTTTCGGCGCTATTGCCAGTGAGACGGATCATCTGCCATTCGGGGAAGTTCGCGATCGGTGGTCCCAGGACGGGCTGGCAAAAGCAGATACGGAAATCGAGGCGATCAGTGACGCGTATCGTCCAAAAGTCCGCGAGGCTTGCACAAATCTAATCGCGCGATTTGGCAGCGGCAAACCAGCTGGTCTACACCGCGTGACGCTTTATCGACCCGTTGGACCGAAGGAGCTAGAGCTTATCGCCGCATCCGGATGGAGCGGATTTCCGCCGCGGCTCCCAGGGCAACCAATATTCTACCCTGTTACTAACGAGGCCTATGCTGTACAGATCGCGCGTGATTGGAATGTCAAAGAGAGCGGCGCGGGCTTCGTTACGCGATTCCAAATCGACGCCGATTTCCTCGGCCGATACAAGGTGCAGCAAGTCGGCGCTGCTATTCACAAAGAGTATTGGATTCCGGCAGAAGATCTGGACGAGTTCAATCAACATCTTCTCGGTAAGATCGAAGTGACCGCAGAATTTCGATAGAGGTTTCGAAGGCGCTCAATGGTGACGATTCCGGGTCAGGTATGACTGTTTGTCGCCAGTTCAGTATTATCTTCCGGAGGGCGCTATAGCCGCTCATTCGGAGGCTTCCCTGTGACGACTGAATTGCGCGTGGTCCGCGGCGACATCGTAACACTTGACGTCGACGCCGTGGTCAACGCTGCGAACACGACGCTGCTTGGGGGTCGCGGCGTGGATGGCGCCATTCATTACGCTGCGGGACCCGCACTCATGGAAGCGTGCCGCGCCATAGGGGGGTGTCCTACAGGGGAGGCGCGAATCACTCCCGGCTTCAATCTGCCAGCGCGTTGGATCATTCACACGGTTGGGCCGGTGTGGAAAGGCGGAGATCGCGGAGAACCACGGCTCCTTGCAGCCTGTTATGAGAATTCGTTGCTGCTTGCCAAGAGTCATAAGCTCCGGACGGTTGCGTTTCCCGCGATCAGTACCGGCGCATACGCTTATCCGCCGGCTCTCGCGGCAGGAATCGCCATCGATTCAATCAGACGTTTCGTTGCTGCAGCCTCCGACCTCGAGCAAGTGCTGCTGTGTTGCTATTCCGGAGAGGATGCCTCCACTTACAAGCGCGCGCTGCGGATGGAAGCAGGCGGTGCGCGGGGAGACCGCTAACCTACGGATCGGTCAAAATAGTAGGCCAGAAGGCAGAAGTAGCGCTCGCTGGTCGGACTACGAGGCGAATAAGGATGTTGAGGTTAGATAGCTCACATCCTGGTCCGCTCCTTTCACCGGCGAAGGTTCCGTGACTTGATGCAAGCGCTGGGCTCTCCCGTAAACCAGGGCAGTTCAGGCTGCCGAGATCGGACCCTGGATGATGCGGAGCACCTTGCCGCGGAACTTCTTC
>PLFE01000087.1 GCA_003136675.1 Bryobacterales bacterium | reverse complement strand
CGCGGATGAACGCGGATGGTGGGGTGAACCCCTTGAGTGAGACACGGGGGAAAGACGCACTTTGCCATTCGATGATAATTCCTTTGCGAAAGACTGTCCAGCAGCTATTCTGACGATACCGGTGAAGCGGAGACGGGCTCTGCTGGCGAGCAACCGGCGCGGAACTCATCGCGGACGATGAGAAGGGCGTGGCCCTCCCGACGCGTTCTTTTGCTCGGGCTCGGGGCCGACCATCGGGAGGCGGTCGGTCCCCCCCGGGATCTGGTTTTGACTTTGACTTTGGTTTTGGAAAAGGCGCGTGGAAGGCCATCAAGGATTTCTTCGATGGTGATCCGGACCATGGCCCGTGTGGTTTTCGCCCACCCAATGAAAGGGCATGTCGCCTTGAGGGCCGGCGGGAGGTCCCCGTTCCCCTTCTCAAAGACTCGTGAAGCGTAGTGGCGATTGTCCAGCAGGGGGCTATATCTTCTGCGCCGTCAATAACCAATGAGGAGAATGCCCTTTAGCGGAAGTTGGAGTCGCCCGCTGACATACATCGTCTCGAGGAAGCTTTCAACCTTGGCAAAATCATCCGACTTGCGATAGGTGTTACGGACAGCAATAGCAAGATGGAGGACGTCATGCATCATACATGCCTGGAAAATATCCTTGAGAAACTGATTGTTGTCAACGGCTCGACCCGCCTCGACCTCAAGAACCCAGCCCGTTTCGACGGCGTGGGCGTCGGCGTTGAAACACTTCAAGATCTTCCCTTTTCTCCCAAAAAGAACTGGCACGACTATCTTGTCTTCAGCGGACTTTCCTTTTTCAACTCGAAATCCGAGCTTTTCCAGTCCTGGCCTGAGCCGAGCCATAACGGTGTCGCTGTGCAGTCCCACCTTTGTGGTTGAATCAATCTCAGCGGCTACCTCTTCGAAGAGCGCGACGATCAAAAGGCCGAATTCCGGCGGGGGTGATGACTTCGGAAAGTAGACCCAGTTGACCACTGTCGTAACCTCAGTCGTCGAACTCTCCGAACGTCCCTTCGTGTTGGCACGCGCAGCACGTCACGGGCGTGTCTTCACCGTATTCGGTTGCGCCGTCCTCGGCATTATCGGTGCCGTTGTCATATAACAGGAGTCGCATTGAGACGGTTATCTCGAGTGGGCCGAATGAGCCGCACTCTGGACAGCGCTTCCCTTGCAGACAATTGACGTTGGGATTAACGATGGACCGATCGGTGTTACCGTTCATCACAACACTGCTCCTCGTTCGGCGTCATCTTGATCAATGGCGTCCTAATTCAAATTGATTGTAGCTTGTGGCCGCTTCCCGCACGGTCAATGACCGGTCCTGATCGGGGAGAAAAACAGTACCCCAAGTTTCAAGCGTCTCGTAAACGTCGGGCGGAAAACTGATCGACACTTGAACCGCAGCACCTCGGAGGCAACTGCGGTGTATCCAATCGCGGCGATGCGGGTGCGGTGTCGCTCACGCCCGACGTTTCTTGTGGGCTCGGCGGCAATATCGCGACCGCAACCGCGTCGGCCCTTTCACCGCTCACCCGGGATCTTCCGGCGTACTATTGGAGATATGGCGCAAGTGCACATGACCGAGGCCGAGGTTGCCAGTGACTTTGCCGCCGTGCTGCGCAAGGTGGAGCATGGCGAAGAAGTCGTTGTGAATTCCGATGGACGGGCTGTCGCGGTGATTAAGGCCGCCGATCCAGAGCGGCGAACGCTTTCGCAGCTGATCGAGCTGGCGGGGGAGCGTGAGAAGCGGCGGGGATACGCGGTCACACTGGATGAGGACTACGCAGCCGATGTCGAGCAGATTGTCCGCGAGAGGAAGCCCTGGACCCCGTCCTCGTGGGAGTGATCGTCGATACAAGCACGCTGGTGATCGCCGAGCGGCGCAAACATAGCGCAGGCGAGGTCTTCGGGCAGCTGCGAGACGTTTGCGGGGACAGTGTGATCGGGATATCGGTGGTGACGCTTGTGGAACTGATCTGGAAGCGCACCGTGAGCAGCGCCAGGCGTTTGTGGACGATTTGATCGCCGACATGGTGATTTATCCGGTGACCGCTGGAATCGCGCGAATGGCGGGCGGGATTTCCGGGCAGCTGGGGCGCCGCGGGTTCACGGTTCCGTTCGAGGATCTGTTGATTGGGGCCACGGCGCTCCATCAGGCTGCATCATGGGTGCGATGTGGTTACCGCGAACATCCGGCATTTCGAAATGATTCCTGGTCTCGTGGTGAGGAAGCTCTATTCACTTGCGGTGTTTAGGGCGAGCAGCCCATAGCGACGCTCACCTTCGACGCGAGTTCGCAAATGCGCTTGTGGGCGAGCTGTCTCAGGCGCGTTTGCGGCTCGATCAGATTTCCCTTGCGGATGACGGTCACGTCCTCGGCGCGCGCAGAGGAATCCGACGGGAGCCCCGTCTCCCCGGCGGGAAGGAAGATGTGCGTGGGGACGTCCTTATGAATGCTGGTTGTGAGCGGCACTACCAGGACTGTGTCAGCGCGTTCGTGGCGATTTCGTGCGTCGAGCGAGACGATAACTACAGGGCGACGCCCCTTTCCCGGGGGATCAACGGGGAGTTGCACAAACCAGATTTCGCCGCGCAGCGGACTCTTCGGAAATGATGGCATTAACTACGTTCCCCGCTCGGGAATTCGTGAAGTGCAAATTCACCCCATTCCGCCTGATCCGCTATCTCACGAGCCGAAAGCGAGCCGTAGTAATCCGTGACGGCACGTTCAACCGCCGCGCGATCGTGCTGCCGCCGAACCCCCTGCAGGATCTCCTCAAGAATCGCCGAGATTGACGCGGCTCGTTGCTTCTTACGCATCGCCTCCAAAAAAGCGACGGACTCGGGGGAGAGCGTATAGCTCTTTTTGGCCTTGCGTTCTGGCGAACTCAAAGTGCGATTTGACATCGTACTCACCATCTTACCCTAGGTACGCGGCGGCGAGACTCTGATGAGCCAGCTATGCCGCAACGCGATGACGAAGACGATCGACATCAAGGAACTTGACGAAATTTCGTACGCGGAATTCTCGGCAGGATCACGATTTCGGGTTGACCCCCCCAGCTCGCTCGCACGCACGCTCCGACACTCCCTAGCTCCCCTGTATCATGGACCAACAGAATGGACCAGAAACAGACTCTTCTCCATCATTTCCTGGCGGCGCTGGCATACCGCACTCAGAAGGCCCTCCGCGGCGCTCCGGCGGAATTCGCATCATTTCGAGCGGCGCCGAAGGTTCGAACGCCGCATGAGCTGATCCGGCACATGGACGACGTGTTGGGGTATTCGCGTACCTTCTTCACCGGCGGGAGTTACCGGGCGCCCGAATTTGCCGAGTTCGCCGCGGCGATCGCGCACTTCCATGAAACGCTCGCCGATGTCGCGCGGCACATCGAGCTCGGGACCAGACTACGGGAGCTGACGCCGGAAATTCTGCTGCAGGGCCCGTTCTCCGACGCCATGACACACGCTGGTCAACTGGCTCTGTTGCGGCGTCTGGCAGGGAGTGCTGTTCCGCCGGAGAACTTCATTTTCGCCGACATCAACGACGCAAACCTTGGTCCGGATCAGCCGCTCCCGGCGCGTCCCGATGAGGATTGGCCAGAGCGTCCGTAATGCGACTCCTTACTGAAGCTTTCTTCATCTAAACAGAATTGAGGAGATACAAAAATGACGAAGCAGATAGACCTTGGCGGCAGCTTCACACTGCCCGGTACGGCGATGCGGCTGGAAAGAATGGGTTATGGCGCGATGCAACTGGCCGGTCCGCAGGTTTGGGGACCGCCGCGCGATCGGGAGGCGGCCGTCGCGGTGCTGCGAGAGGCGGTTGCGGCGGGCGTCAACCACATCGATACGAGCGATTTCTATGGTCCGCACGTGACCAACCAGATTATCCGGGAAGCGCTGCACCCTTACCCGGATGGACTGGTGATTGTCACCAAAATAGGCGCCCGGCGGCCGGCGGATAAATCGTGGGTGCATGCGCTTTCGCGTGAGGAAATCATCGATGCGGTACATGACAACCTGCAAAATCTGGGGCTCGACGTGCTGGATGTAGTTAACCTGCGGGTGGGCGGGGTGATGGGGCCCACTGATGGTTCGATCGAAGCGCCGCTGACGGTGCTCGCGGAACTCAAGCAGCAGGGACTGATTCGTCATCTTGGCGTCAGCAATATCAATGCGAATCAGTTGGCGGAGGCTGCGTCGATTACGGAGATTGTCTGCGTGCAGAACCTGTATAACCTGGCGCACCGGGATGACGATGGCTTCGTCGCAGACCTGGCGCGGCGTGGTATCGCCTATGTGCCGTTCTTTCCGCTGGGCGGCTTCACCCCATTGCAATCGTCGGAGCTTGACACCGCGGCCGCGACGCTTGGGGCGACGCCGATGCAGGTGGCACTCGCGTGGCTGCTGCAACGTTCCCCCAACATCCTGCTGATTCCCGGCACGTCTTCACTTGGGCATCTTCGAGAGAATTTGAGCGCGGCCACTCTGGAACTTCCGGCTGAGATGCTTGCGGAACTGGATTCGATCGGCCGCGGATGAAGGAGGCTCTCATGGTGTCTGCGAAGTGGGTCCTGCTGGCGCTATTGGGGTTGCAGAACGTTGCGGGCCCACCTACACCACGGAGGTGCTGTCGGACGAGGATGTCAGCTTCCCGCTGCAGCCGAGTATGTTCGGATCGTTGCGACCAGCAACGCAGGCATCGCGGACTTGATCAACCGCCGGCTGAAGTCGGATGCGGATAACGCGAGGTGCGGCTACCTTGACGCGGCCGATTCCATGCATCAGGAAGTGACGCACCTTTCGAGCCGCTTCGTCAGTGTGGTGGTCCGCTCCTACTCGCAGCTTCTCGGAACGGGCGGCGGTTGCCACGGATCTTCTGCTGTTCATACATACGACCTCAGAAGCGGCAAGGAATATGTATTGGCGGATATTGTCAGCAAGTCGTCATTGCGGGGCCTGCGTGCGACCATGCCTGCAAGTATCGTGGCCGAGCGCAACCGGCGGATGGACGAAACGTATGTTGAGCCGAAGGAAGATCTGGAGCAAGACCTGAAGAGAACCAGGGAGGCGCTGGCTTCCGAAAGCGATGCCGATCTTACGGCGGAAAAGATTTTCGTTGAAAAGGGCCGCGTCTTTATCAACGTTAGGGGTTATTACTTCAGTTGCGCGGGAGGGGACTTTCATCCGGCTGAAATCCCCCGGCCGCTGATTACGTCGCGGTCCATTCGGCAGGAACTCGCAGGCAGGTAGGCGATCACTGTTTCCACTGGACGACCGCGTAATGGAGTCGACCTTCCGCCGCCGCGTTGTAGTAGATGGTCAGCTGCTCGTAGCTCGTCGAGGTCCCCTCGCAGTCGTCCTCGGGGAGGCACCTCAAATTCAGGAATCCGCCGATCAGGTACTTACCCCGCGCGGAAAGCGGAACTAACTCATCGATGACCTCTTTGATGGCGTCCGCACTTAGAGTCTTCCCGCGCGACTTGATGAGATCCGGCGTTTTGGGAGAAATCAGCAATTCGGTGACCCGTCCGTCCGCGGCGTACGTCGCCGTGGCAGTCACGTCCGGGCGGACCGTGAACGTCTGGGAAACCGGCTCGCCATATTTTCGTCGTAACTCGTCCCTGGACTGGCCGGCGAGCGTTCCACTGACTACGAGGGAACCAGCGATGGCGACAATGACGAATTGCTTCACGCCGCCAGCATAGCGAATTATTTTCTTGACAAGAGGCGCTTCACTATTTTAGTCTATGCTTGTAGCAACACAGCCTATGAAAGAAACGGCCCCACGCGATTTATTTCCCGGCGCACTCGAAATGATGATCCTCGAGTCGCTACGCCGTCAACCGGCGCACGGCTACGCCCTGGTGCAACATATTCAGCAGCGATCGAGGAATCTGCTTCAGGTGGAAGAGGGTTCGCTGTACCCGGCGCTGCAGCGGCTGTTGAAAGGCAAGCTGGTGAAAGCCGATTGGGGCGTCTCTTCGAACAACCGGCGCGTGAGAACATACCAGATCACCGCGTCCGGCCTGCGGCATCTTGAGCAGCAGATTTCGAGCTTCGAACGGATGTTCGAAGGCATTGCGCTGGTGCTGACCCCGAGCAAGTCCTCTGCGACATAGACCCAGCGCTTAAACCCAGGAGGAATTTCCATGCTGTTCCGCCGCCGCAAACGGTTCGACGATCTCACCGAGGAAATCCGCCTCCACATTGAGGAACGCGCGGAGCAATTGATGCGCGAAGGCATGCGCCCCACAGAAGCCCGTGAGGCAGCCCACCGCGCCTTCGGCAACCCGGCGCTGCTGGAGGAGAGCAGCCGGGAAGTGTGGCAGTGGCCGGCGCTGGAATCGGTTGTGGCCGACGTTCGACTGGCGCTTCGCCAGATGCGCCGCTCACCGGGGTTTGCCCTCACGGCGTTGTTCACCCTGGCGCTGGGGATCGCCGCGAACGTGATCGTCTTCGGCGTGCTGCAGGCACTGGTGCTGCGGCCGGTCGAGCTGCCTCAGGCGGACCGGGTGATGACGCTCGGACGTACCGACCAGCCGTACCCTTTCTTTTCGTATCCGGTGGTGCGGGACATCCGCGACGATAGTAAGGTTTTCTCCGCGGTTGCCCCCTACCTGATCTCGAATTTTGGAGTGGAAGCGAACGGCGTCACGCGGGCGGTTTGGGGATGCGAGATGGGCGGGCAATATTTCGAGGTCGCGGGCATCAAGCCGTTCCTCGGGCGTCTGTTGCAGCGCGCCGATGACGATCACCCAGGGGCTTCGCAAGCCGCCGTGCTGGCATGGCCCGCGTGGAAGAGCGATTTTGGCGCCGATCCCAACATCGTCGGAAAAACGATTCGCATCAACAAGCATCCGTACACCATCGTCGGTGTCACGCCGGAAGGCTTTTATGGGACCGAGAAATTCATCCAGCCTTCCCTTTTTGTTCCGATCGCGAATGAAGAATCGCTGGAAGGAACCAACTTTCTGGAGTCGCGGAACGATCCGGAAGTCTACTCGGTTGTGCGCCTGAAGGAGGATGTTACCGTTGCCCAGGCCCAGGCGGAACTGAACACGATTGCCGCCCGCATCCACCGGCAACATCCGGAAGATGCGGAAAAGGAATCGTTCCAGCTGGTTCGTCCGGGCCTGATGGGCGACTTTCTGGGTTCACCGGCGCGCGCTTTTCTGGCTGGCGTGATGGGCCTGGCGGGGATTGTGCTGCTGGCCGCCTGCGCCAACCTCGGCAGCCTCTTCGCGGCGCGCACGGCCGACCGCGCGCGTGAAATTGCCATTCGCATGGCCATCGGATCCAGCCGCTCGCGCATTGTCCGCCAGGTGCTGGTGGAGGCGCTTGTGATCGCTATCCTGGCGGGTGCTTGCGCCTGCTTTCTGGCCTGGATCGCCATCACGGGCCTGGCGAATTGGCGCCCTCCCACCGAATACCCCATGAGTTTCCATATTCTGCCGCAGCCCTCGTTGATCCTGATGACGCTTGCGATTTCGATTCTGGCGGGCGTGGTGTTTGGGGCGATGCCATTGCGGCAGATCTTCAAAACCGATCCAAACGAAGCGATGAAGAGCGGAAACGCTCCGGCCCTTATGCTGGGGCGACGACGCCGCTGGGCGCTCCGCGATCTGCTGCTGGCGGCGCAGATCGCGCTCTGTTGCGTCACCGTTACGGCGGCCATTGTCTCGCTGCGCGGCCTGAGCAAAGCGCTCTCGATGGACATGGGTTTCAATCCGAAGCATGCCGTGCTCACCAGGTTCGAGCTCAACGAGGCGGGCTATGCGGGTGAGTCTGCCGAACAGTTTCAACGCCGCGTGCTGGAGAAAGTGTCTCAACTCCCCGGAGTGGTGGCGGCGGCATACGCGTCCTCAACCCCGCTCTCGCTGAATGCGCCTACGCTGGACGTCTTCTCTCAACAGGCCAACAATTTGAAATCCCCAAACCGGGCTTTTGCGGCTTACGAATATGGCGTCTCGCCGGGATACTTTGCCGCCGCTGAAACAACGCTGCTGGCGGGGCGGGACGTGAGCTTTCACGACACGGGGAAGTCGCCCCTGGTCGCCGTGGTGAACCGGGAGTTTGCCCGGCGCCTGTTCCACTCCGACGCCGCGGTTGGCCGTTATTTCAAGAATGAATCGGGACAGCCGGTTCAGGTGGTGGGCCTGGTGGCGGATGGAAAATATCTCACGCTTACGGAAGATCCGGAACCGGCGGCATTCGTTCCGATCCTGCAGAACCCGACGACGGGTACATCATTGATCGTCCGGCAGCGACAGGATTCCTCCATCGCAGCCACCAGCGAACTCGCGGGCGCTGTTCGCAAGGCGATCCGTGATCTGGACTCGGCCGTTCCTGTGCGGGAATCGACCGGCTGGAGCAGCCAGCTTGGGCTGGCGTTTTTTGCCTCGCAGGTGGCCACAGTGGCGCTGGGACTGTTTGGCGCTTTTGGGTTGCTGCTCTCGGTGACCGGTACGTTCGGCCTCGCCTCCTATACCGTGGGCAAGCGGCTGCGCGAGCTCAGTATCCGGGTTGCGCTCGGCGCACAGGCGGAGCAGATCATCGCGGCGGCGCTGGGCCGGATGCTCATCGTGCTGGCGAGCGGCGCTGTGGTTGGCATGTTGCTGGGGGTGGCGACGAGCCGGGTGCTCTCCGCCATCGTTTACCATGCTTCCGCGCAAGACCCTTTGGTGCTTGGCGCGGTTGTGTTGACGATGGTGCTTACCGGATCGCTTTCCGTGGCGGGTCCCGTGAGGCGCGCGCTTCGGATCGACCCCGCGGTTCTGCTGCGGGAGCAGTAAATCTGTTGGATTTCGCACCCTCGCGTGCAGGGGACTTGTCAGGGAATGTCGCTGCGCATTGCGACCGTAGCATCGATCCGGTACGCGTCGATCGCACTCGCGGATTTCAATGGCGATGGAAAGGCTGATATCGCTGAAACCGTCAACAACTCTCCCGTGATTGTGCAACTCGGGTCGATCGTGGGACCGACGGTAACCAGGCTAACGTCGTCGATCAATCCATCGCTTTACGGGCAAGACGTATCGGTCACGGCCACCGTGTCGCCTTCCACGTCCACGGGCACGATAACGTTCTATAACGGTGCGGAAGAACTTGGAACAGCCAATCTCAGGGACGGAGCGGCAACGTTGCAGATCATCACGTATCCTTCCATTCTGTATCCGGTGGGCGCGCACTCACTAATCGCTATTTACGGTGGAAACGCGGTCGAGCTTGTGAGCGATTCCAATATCCTGACTCAGACGGTGATCCAGTCGCCTACCTCAACTACCCTGGTCAGATCGCCTGTCGCGGGAGCAACCTCGGCCAGCAACGTCACCATCTGGCCCACGGTTGCTACACGGGCACGACGTTATTAGGTACCGGCAGCCTGGTAAGCTCCCCAAAGGTAAGCACGACCTGAGCGCTTCCTATTTTGGCGATGCCAACTATGAACCAAGCGTGTCGTTCACTGTGACTCAAGTTGTGAATTAGGGTAACGGCGGCATCGGGGTGGTATTCAGTGCGGAGAACAGCTCGTTGAGGTGGGCCGAACCGGTATCAGCGCCGTCATGCTGATGACCTGATTCTAACCCTGCTACCGGGAGCGTTGCGTAATCAGGGCTGCCTGCGCATCCACTAACGGAGCGCCTTGCTTCGGCGTCACGCGCACATAAGTGCCGTCGCTTTCCAAACGCCGTGCTTTCACGTTATCCGACATATAAGTCGCCAGAATCTCTTTCTTCACTCGCTTGATGAGCTTCGGATCTTCCACGGGGAACACCACCTCGACGCGGCGATTCAGGTTGCGCGGCATCAGGTCCGCACTGCCCATAAACACTTCTTCCTTCCCGTTGTTATGGAAATAGAAGATGCGGCTATGTTCCAGAAAGCGCCCCACCACACTGGTGACCGCGATCGTCTCGCTGATTCCCGGCATACCGGGACGCAGGCAGCAGATACCGCGTACCAGCAGATCGATCTTCACGCCCGCCTGCGACGCGCGGTAGAGTAATTCGATCATAGGCTGGTCTTCCAGCGCATTCATCTTGAAAATCAGATGACCGTTCTTATGGACCTTGTGTAACTCGATCTCACGCTCGATCATCTCCTCCAGGCGCGCGCGAAGGTTCAAAGGCGCCACCAGGAGCTTGCGGAACTTGGTCTTGGCCGAGTAACCCGTCAAGTAATTGAATAAGTCCGTCGCATCCGCGCCGATCTCTTCATCCGCCGTGATGAACCCCAGGTCGGTATAGAAACGGGCCGTGACGGCGTTATAGTTACCCGTCGCCATATGCACATAGCGGCGCATGGTATCCCCTTCACGCCGCACGATCAGCGCAATCTTCGAGTGAACTTTCAAACCCACCAATCCATAAATGACGTGGACGCCTTCACGCTCCAGCGCGCGCGCCCACTCGATGTTGCTCTCTTCATCGAAGCGGGCTTTTAATTCAACCAACACGGCGACCTGTTTGCCGTGCTCGACCGCGGCATCCAGAAGCGCGGCGACGATGGGGGAATTGCGGCCGGTGCGATAGAGCGTCATCTTCATGGCCAGGACATCGGAGTCTTTGGCGGCGCGCTCCAGGAAGCTGACCACCGGCTGGAAGGAATCGAACGGATGGTGCAGCAGGATGTCTTCCTTGCGCACGGCGGCGAACCAATCGTCCTCATTGAACTGGGGCGGGGTATAGGGAACGAAGGGCTTGTCCTTCAGCTCCGGCAGGTCCAGCGCGCCCAGCTCTTTCAGCCGGCCGAGATCCAGCGGGCCGTTGACGCGGTAAACATCCTTCGGTTCCAGTTCGAGGTTGCTGGTGAGGATCTCAAGGATGTCGGCCGGCATGGAGACGTTGACCTGCAGACGCACGATGGCGCGGAAACGGCGACGCCATACGGCTTCTTCGATGCTCTCCAGCAGATCGTCGCTTTCGATGATCTGGACGGCGTATTCGGCGTCGCGCGTGACGTGAAATGGGTGCGATTCCACCACTTCGAGGCCGGGGAAGAGATGCGAAAGGTTGTTGGCGATCAGGTCTTCCAGCCAGACGAAGCACTTTTCAGGATCTTTACGGGGCAGCGCGCCGGGCAAGGCGACCAGTTGCGGGAGCGTGTCGGGAACCTTGACGCGGGCGAAATGCTCGCCGCGTTTGTCGCGCACCTTCACCGCCAGGTTCAGGCTGAGATTGGAGATGTGCGGGAACGGGCGGCCGGGATCGAAAGCGAGCGGCGTGAGGACGGGGAAAACGGTTTCAATGAAGTATTTGTCGAGGTGCGTGCGCTGTTTCTTAGACAGATCCTTGTATTGGGAGACATGAATGGCGGCGGCGGAAAGGGCCGGAACGAGTCCGGAATGCCAGAAGGCGTAGGTTTCTTCAACGAGGCGGTTGACTTCGGTGCGGCACAGATCGACGACGGCGGTGGGGGTGAGGCCGTCGACGCTGAGTTCGGATACGCCGCTTGAGACCTGCTGCTTGAGCCCGGCGAAGCGCACCATGAAGAATTCGTCGAGGTTAGAGGAGAGGATGGAAAGAAACTTCACCCGTTCGATGAGGGGGTTAGCGGCATCGCGCGCTTCTTCGAAGACCCTGGCCTGGAACCGGAGCAGACTCAGCTCGCGGTTGATGTAAAGCGTGGGATCGGTCAGAATCGCGGGCGCGATTTCGGCTGCCTGGGGCATAGGGCTAGTGTAGCGGAGGGCATTGGAAGGAAAAGGGGCCCGGACGATAAAGTCCGGGCCCCGGAAGGCGTTACCGCCTTCACAACTAGCGCACGATTTCGAACGTGAGGGTGGTTGACTTGGTGACACCGCCGCCCGTCCCTGTGATGGTGATGGGGAACGTGCCTGTCTTGGCGTTTCCGGCCACCGTGAGGTTGAAATCGGTGGTGCCCGAACCGGGCGCGCCGATGGAAGCGGGGGTAAAGCTGTAGGTGACGCCCGCCGGCACGCCAGTCGCCGAGAAGGTGATGGTGGAGTCAAAGCCGCCGGAGACTTTGGTGGTCACAACGGCATAGCCGCTTTGACCCTGATACAAGTATCCGGAAGTGGGCGAGACGGAGATGGTGAAGGTGCCCGCCGACGCGGTGGTGACGGTGAGCGATACGGATGCGTTGTGCGTGATTCCGCCGCCGGTTCCCGTTACGGTGATCGGGTAGGTGCCGGCCACGGTGGTGGATGCGACGGTCATCGTCATGGTCGAGGTCCCGGCGCCGGGCGATCCGATGGATGTGGGACTGAAGCTCACGGTGACGCCCGTCGGTTGGCCGGACGCGGTTAAGGCGATCGCCGAAGCAAAGCCGCCCGACACGGCGGTGGTGATGCTCGATGACCCGCTACTTCCCTGAACCACGGAAACCGAGGTGGGCGAGGCGGAAATCGTGAAGGCCGGGCTTGCCGTGGCGGTGACGGTGAGCGATACGGATGTGGTGTGCGTGATGCCGCCGCCGGTACCGTTGATGGTGACCGTATATGTACCCGTCGCGGTGGAAGAGGCGACGGTCAAGGTCATCAGGGAACTGCCGGCGCCGGGCGATGCGATGGAAGCGGGGCTAAAGCCGACGGTGACGCCTGTGGGCTCACCGGACGCCGTTAGCGCAATGGCCGAGGCGAAGCCGCCCGAGACGGCCGTTGAGATCGTCGACGTGCCGCTGCTCCCTTGAACCACGGAGACCGAAGTGGGTGAGGCGGAAATGGTGAAGGCCGGGCTGGACGTGTTTCCTGTCAAGGCGCTGATGAGTCCGGCGTTCGGAGTGCCCCAGCCGGTGACGAGATCGAAACCGGTGACCGCGGAATAGCTGCCCGAGGTTCCACTGGTGATGTCATGGAAGTCGGCCGCATAGCTGGAGGTCACGTTCTGCGCATAGATGGTTGGGTTGATGAAGCCGATGGCCGATTCGCTATTCGCCGCCAGTTGCTGGTTCACCAGTGCGATATATCCGGCCCACATGGGCGCGGCGAAGCTGGTGCCGCCGTAATCGTTGGCCGTACACGTGGTCTGGTCGGCGCAGACGTAGAAGGAGAAGTTCGCGTTGGCCGATACGTCGGGGCCGTTGCGAAGAGTGGTCGAACCCTTGTTGCTGGAGTTGATCACGCCGGAGAGCTGCTGCCAGGAGGGGATGGCGATGGAATCCGGCGAGATGCCGCCGCCGCTGTCCACCCAGGCGGTTTCCGACTTCCAGGGGCCGGCCGCGCTGGCCGTGGTCAGGTCCGTCCCGCCGACGGAAACGACGTGCGCGTCGTCTGCGGGCCAGGCCTCATTACTCGCCGACCAGGTGGACGAGTCGCCGGAGGCCGCAAAGAAGTTCTGGCCTTGCGCCGCCATCTGTTCAAAGTACGGGTCGAGCGTGCTGGGGTCGGCGGGCGTCCAGCCCCACGAACAGCCGATGGTGGTGGGCAATGGATTATGCGTCGTCATGGCGCTGATGATCGCGGTGTCGGTGGATCCGACATAGACGACCAGGCTGGCGAGGCCCGGCGCCATGCCGATCGCCTGAGTCATGTCGAGCGTTTGTTCGGTATCATCGCAGTCGCCGCCGGATCTCGAATCCACGCAGGATGTGCTGGTGCCATCAGTGGAGAGCAGGGTTACGGGGACATTGTTGGTCTGGCCGACGTTCTTGAAATAAGTGGTCAAATCGGCAAGGTCGGTGCCTTCGTATTCGAAGAGTCCGAGGTTCTGGCCCGCGCCCGTGAGGGCCGTTCCCCCGTAGTAGGCGGCGCGCATGTCGCTGCCAAGGAACGAAGCGGAAGGACCGGAGCCTGTGGTGGCGTGCGTCACGACATCCTCGGGCTTCATATTGTGCGCCGCCGCGTAGTCGCTCTTCTTGACGTACAGGGGACGCGGGATGGAGTAGTTGTCCAACCCGGAGATGTGCCAGAGCTGGAACGGAAGTGCGGCCGTTGGCTCGGAATTCGGGCCATAGAAAATACGGTTTTCGGTGGGATGCTGGTAAGTACCGAGGGTGATATGGAAGGCCGTTTCAATGGCGGAAACAGGTGCTTTGATCTGTACATCCATGCCTTCGCGCGTACCGCCCACAACCTCAAAGCCGCTGACTTGCGCGAAACGGACCACGGCGTCATAGTCTGTCTGGCTGGGTCCAAAACGCGCGGTGAACTCCGGCACGGTGAGGAAATGCCGGTAAGAGAGGTTGGCGGGATCGTAGAGTTCTTTGAGGAATTGATTGAGGCCGGCCTGGTCGCTTAACGGCAGCACAACGTCCAGGTTCATGACCTGGCCCGCCGGGAGCTGTCCCACGGGCTTGGCCGTACCGTTGCGAATGACGTCACGCACATGATGCGTGAGCGTCGGGAGCGATTGGGCCTGGGCAGCGAGGTTCATGGCCGGCACGAGCGCGATGATTGTCAGTAACGATCGACTTAGTTTTCGAATCATAGTCTTCCTTTGCGTTTTCCTCTTCTCAGGTGTCGGGGGATTTGCGCTTCGAGCGAGTAGCCGATAACAGGGCTGAATCCAATCGCGAGCGGGGGGATTGGCTTCATTCTTGAATATTCGTTATGAATTCAACGAATTTGCATATATGGGTTTCTAGTTTATACCATTTAGCGATGCGCGGGTCGTCAATCCCAGCCGTCTAGGGTGAAGGCGAAGGTGGCGCGGCCGGCTTGCTGGTAGTCCGCTAAATTTAGCGCACGGCCGGCTTGCTCGTATCGTCTCTCGTTCGGCGAAAACAGGGTTGTTGGATACTTTGGAGTGCCCGTTTAACGGTCGTTAAACCGCTTCTCACCGGATATCATCGGTATGCTTCGCGGCGGTTGCGGACGCGAAGTATGCGCAAGATGTCGTTATCCTGATGAAAGCGGACGCGGGTAGTCACCGACGCGGAGACGAAACTCGGGATATCAGCCAGGGCCGTCCCGGTCCATTCGACTTCCACTACTCCAAGCCGAGCCTTCGCATGGCTTCGGAGTGAGGAATGCCTTTGCCGCCGTTGTTCTGGAGCCAGGACCTCGCTTCGGTGACGGCGCCTTTTTCGTCGTCTGTCTCCGGTTCATCATCAAGCGGCGCGTTGCGTAACGCAACGGCTACTGGATCGAAAATCGCTTCCAGAAACTGCA
Source organism: Bryobacterales bacterium (assembly GCA_003136675.1). Lineage (GTDB taxonomy): Bacteria > Acidobacteriota > Terriglobia > Bryobacterales > Bryobacteraceae > Bog-113. Next base: position 31,966 of record PLFE01000087.1, on the reverse strand, counting down.
CCAGGCCGGGAAGCTGCGTCTCGGGCAAACAGTCGATCAACTGATGGGCAAGGTCGCGAGTGTCGGTCATCATCGGGGGGTAACTCCGGAATCGGCGTTGGTAAAGCGGCGCTCAGCCGTCTTGAAGGTGTTGCGCAAAACAATGCTCTCGATCACGGAGCGGATCACGTTCTTCTCTTCCGAATCGAGTCGGGAGGCGGCTTCGAACTGCAATCGAAGATCGTCGTCGGGGCCACGTTCATCCTCGGCGAATAAGAGCATGTCCGCGCTCACACTGAGCGCGACCGCAAGTTTGCGGATAGCGCCCAATGTGGGCTGTGACTGACCGCTTTCGTAGCGCCGGATCTGCGAGATATGCATCTCGACTAAGTCAGCCAGAGCCTGCTGGGTCAGGCCTCGCTCCTTGCGAAGAGCAATGAGGCGTCCATGGAACTTCAACTTGGCCGGAGCCTGTTTCTTCACGAGATCAGGAAAGGGGGGAGCGGGAATGCCTGTCTCGATCACTCTCATATGCGACTACATGAATAGGACAAGAGACTCATCTAGGTTCAACGTCAGGGCAGAGTTGTCTATTCACACGCTCGCGGATGAAATCGAGCAGCGCGTCGTCCGGTTGAAACCCGGCAGTCAAGCGAAACTGCGGGCGGCCGGAAACGAGACGCGGCGCAACCGAGGCCCAGGCGTTGGTTGCGAGCTCCCCCAGAAACGCATCGGCGCGATCCAGATAGAGCCGGCTCGAATTCTTGAAATCGGCGGTGGCCGCGTCTACAACCACCAGATAGAGTTCGGGGCGCAGAAACTGCATCACGCTGTTGGATTCGAGGATCAGGAACGGCGAGCGCGCCATCATGCGGCGCAAGGCGGGCATGGCGAACCCCAGTTCCCCCGAGCGCGTGCGAAGCCAGAGTGACTCTCGCGCTCCGGCCGCCAGGTAGCGGGCCGTATCCGTGCCGGATGTGGAACTGGTTTCCCGCGTAAGAGCGTAGGGATGGTCCGGGTCCGTCGAGCACTCGCAGGATTCGCCGTCCGCGGAGCAGACGCCGTGGCCGAACTGCGTGATTTTGACCGCGGTCCATTGCTGTTCGCGCAGGGCGCTGATGATGCCGGCGACCACGGAAGTCTTGCCGATATTCCGCGAATGCCCGCCCACGACTACAATCATTTTTTCTTTTCCGGGGCGTTCTTTTCGAGGGCGTTCTTTTCGAGCAACTTGATCCGGTCGCGAAACTCGGGCAGGCGCGCGAACAGAGCCAGTTGCTGGAGATATTCGCGCAGCGGCCGCGCCGGGGTGCCCCACAGCGGTTCTCCTGCTCGCACGATCTTCGACGTGAGCACGCCGGAACCGGAACCGAGGACCACGCCGGGCTCGATCCGCGCCTTATCGCCAATGCCGACCTGCCCTCCGATAACTGCGCCGTCGCCAATCGCGACACTGCCCGAAAGACCGGTTTGAGCGGCGATGACAACGTTGCAGCCGACGTCGCAGTTGTGCCCCACGTGCACCATGTTATCCAGCTTCGAGCCGCGGCCGATGCGGGTGCGCCCCAACGCGGCGCGGTCGACGCAACTGTTGGCGCCGATCTCGACATCGTCCTCGATCTGGACGAAACCGACCTGCGGGAATTTCACCCACTGGCCGTTTTGCGGGGTGAACCCGAAGCCGTCCGCGCCGATCACGCACCCGGAATGGAGGATCGCGCGATCGCCAATGCGCGTGCGGTCGTAGACGACGACGGCGGCGTGCAGCAGACAATCCGCCCCAATCTGAACGTCATGGCCGATGTGACAGCCGGGCGCGAGACGCGTCCCCGGACCGATGGCCGAGTTTTCGCCGATGGTGCACTGGGGTCCGATTTCGGCGGTGGGGTCGATTTGAGCGCCCGTTTCCACGCACGCGGAGGGATGGATGCCGGGCCGAACCTTGCGCGGGGGATAGAGCAGAGCAAGAGCCGCGGCGAACAAAGCCCGAGGGGCAGGGGTGAGGATGACGGTTTGGCCGGGCTCCGGGTGATAACCCGGCGGGGCAATGATGCAGCCCGCTCTCGAACGGCGGGCTGCGGGGAAATTCTTTTCGCTGGCCGCGAAAGTAAGGTCAGACGGGCCACCGGATTCAATGGTCGCGGCGCCGGTCAATTCCACGGGATCCCCGTGTAGAGCCAAACCCAGGTGTCCAGCCAGTTCGGCCGCCGTCAAAGCGGTTCCTACTTCTTAGGCTGCGGAGGAGGCACCGGAATGGTCCCGAGAGGTCCCGCTCCAGCCGGCCTCGGTGCGGGAGGCGGCGGAAGCAGCAGCCCGAGTTGCGTGGCCTGGTCCGCCGCATTGCGCATCTTCAGTGCCTCCTCCAGTTTCCCGAGCTTCATCTTCTGCTCAGCGGATAAGCTTTCGATGGCCTTCTCATGAACGTCCGAACCCCCCGGGGCCGGCTGTTTGCGGAGAGTCTGCAATTCGAGCATCAGCGTGCCGATCTTCGTGGGATCCGCGCTGTTCGATTCCAGCAGCAGATTCAGTTCCTTCTGCTTGTCGGACATCTTCGCGTAGAAGGACTGGGTGGCGGCCATTTTGTCCTGCTGGAACTGCTTCAGCTTGGCCAGTTGGTCGTCAGTCAGCCCCAGTACCGCTTTCACCTCGTCGTAATTCGGTTGGTAGCGTTGACCTCCGGGCATACCGGGCATCTGCATCTGGGCGAACATGCCGCTGGCGGAAATCAATAGAGCAAGAGTAAGTCGCATAGGTTCGTAACCATTCACAATATCATGTTCGCAATATCATGGATGAGATGCCAATCGATCGAGCCGCGCGGGTAGCCCAGACGGCCCGCGTCCATCCGGACGCAGTTATCGGAGCACGCACCGAGGTAGGTGAGTATTGCGTGATCGAACAGGATGTCTCGATTGGAGCGGATTGCCTGCTGGAGCCTTACGTATATGTGAAGCGCTGGACTTCGATGGGCGACCGCAATGAAATTTCCGCCGGCACAGTGCTGGGAACCGATCCTCTGGATAAGAGCTTCAACAAGTCCGACCGGAGTTATCTGCGGATCGGCCACGGCAACATCATTCGCGAGCACTATACGATATCGCGCGGAACCAGGCCCGAATCGGAGACCGTGATCGGGCACGAAAACTACATCATGACGAGCGGCCACATCGCCCATAACTGCCGGATCGGAAACAAGACCGTGATTGCGAGCTGTGCGCTGGTGGCCGGGTATGTGGAAGTGGAGGACCAGGCTTTCCTTTCCGGCGGCGTGGTGGTACACCAATATTCAAAGATCGGACGGCTGGCGATGATTGGCGGGAATACGCGGGTGAATCTTGATGCGCCGCCATACTTCCTCTACTCCGGGTTCGATGTGGAGGCGAAGGGCCTGAATGTCGTCGGACTGAAGCGCGCCGGGTTTTCGCTAGCCGAAGTTGCGGAGTTGAAAAACGCGTACCGGCTGCTTTACCGCTCGGGATTGAAGCTGGAAGCGGCCCTGGCTCGCATCGAAAGCGAGTTCAGCGGCCAGCACGCGCGCCATCTGGTGACGTTCATTCGGGCCAGCAAAAGGGGCATCTGCCGGGAGTGATCAGGGGCGCCTGCGCCGTGTACCGACGAGGAGCCCGAACGCAAAGGTGACGGTGAGAGCCGACGCAAGTTTCCGCCAGTCGTTGAAATAGACGAAGCGCGTGCCGGCGGGTGAAATTTCGAGCGCGCCGGCCGGCCCCGCCGAGACGCGGCCGCCGCCCCCGCCGCCTTCCGCGGATTGTTCCCCTTCCCGATCGCCGCCCCCGCCGCCAAATGCGTAGGCGATGCGGGCCACCGGGATCACCGTGCGGTCGCCGGACGTGATGGCCTCGCCGTAGACGTTCTTCACGGTGGCGCTGGCCTGAAAACTATCGCTGACGGTTCTTAAGATTTCGGACACGCTCATAAAACCATTGTCGCAATGCGTCCATTTCGGCGTTGCAGCATCTCACGGTCATGCAAGCTGGAGAGGGAATTATCAGTAAACCGAGCCGTTATCCGGTTCCGGAAACGCTGGAGAGATTGAAGTCGGTTTTGGGCGCGAAAGGAATTACGGCTTTCGCCTTGATCGACCATAGCGGCGAAGCGGCGAAGGTGGGGATGAAAATGCATCCCACCCAATTGCTGATTTTCGGGAATCCCAGGGCAGGCACGCCGGTCATGCAGGCGTCGCCCACCGCGGCGATCGATCTCCCAATGAAGGCCCTGGCCTGGGAGGATACGGATGGACAGGTTTGGTTGAGTTATAACGATCCGGCGTATTTGAAACACCGGTTTGGATTGAGCGAGGAAGACGTGAAAGGAATCGCGGGGATCGGGGGCCTGATCGAACAGGCCCTGGTTTGAGAGAATACGCGTGTGGCGCTTCTTCGGGGTCTGACTGGTTTACTCGCGATCGCGGCCGGGCTTGCCGCGCAGACTCAGCCGGCATACACAGCGGTGGTAGCCGGGAGTGGTTATCAGGCGCCGCCGGCCACCGTTGTTGCGCCCGGCCAGATTACAACGTTCTTTGTCGGCGGTTTGCCGCGGACCGCGGCGGGACTGGCGCAGGTGGTCGCCGTCACAAGCGCAGGCGCGGGGCAGACTCAGCAGATCCAAGTTCTTTCGACGAAAGCTGTGGATTCGGAGACGCTGGCCATCACGGTTCAGTTTCCGTTTGCGGGAGTGCCGGTGGATGCCGGTCCATTCACGATCCAGTTCGCGGAAGCGGATAACCCCGCTGTGGATTTGTGCGCTGAAGGCGCCTGCACCGGCCCCTCACTTTAGGCGCAGCGTTTTCCCAGCCGCATCTGATCAATATGTGCGATCTATTCGTCAGCAATCCGGCCACTGACGGCAACTGTCCGTCCGCTGTCTCCCACCAAAGTGGCAAGCTGGTCACGAGCACGCTGCCGGCTGCGCCGGGCGAGATTGTGACCGCGTGGGCGGTAGGATTGGGCGCGCCATCCGGGGGTATTCCGGCGGGCGCTCCGGGGCCGATCGCCATGAATGACATCACGCTGAATCTCTCGTATCAGATCACCGTGCCTGTTGTTTTTGGAACGCTTGGCGGCTCAACCGGTCCCTCTTACCTGTGGGCCGGGCTTCCCACGCCCAACGTTGGGGCTCTACCAGATCAATTTCGCGGTTCCGGAGCCTCCGCTGACCCTGGCCGCTTGCACCGCGAACGCCGGGAATTTGAATCTCTATGTCGGCCGGTTGGATCCGCTCGAGTTCCTGCTGACGCCTACACCTAACTTTGGTTCCGTGTGCGTGGCATTCTAAGAAGCGGCATTCTAATCACACCCACAAATACGAAGGGCTTCCCTGGTGGGGAAGCCCTCGGCACGTTCGATCTGTAAGGGTTGGCTTACGGTCGGCTAACGTTCTCGGCCTGCAGCCCCTTGGGGCCCTGCTTTACCTCGAACTCCACTTCCGAGCCTTCATCCAACGTGCGATAGCCGTTCGTCTGGATGGCCGAGAAATGGACAAATACGTCGTCACCGCTGTTGCGCTGGATAAATCCATAGCCTTTGGCGGCGTTGAACCACTTAACAATACCTTTTTCTCTCACTACTGTTCTCCTAATACACTGCGTCCGCCATCGCTGGATCGGGCCCCAAAAATGAAATAGCTACGAGACTTGCGTTCGTAGCTTCCATTCAGTCAAACCTGCCTGACGACGAACACCATTTCTTTTACTACTTTTCAAGTATTTCAGATTGTTCCTCCTAATGCAACCGGGCGTGAAACACGTTTGTGGTCGCCTTTGCGGCGCGCCTGCCAGAGCCTAAAGGAACATCTTGCGGACATCCAGCCATGATTCCACCCGGCGGAAACCCTGAACGCTCCGGTTATGGGGCGCGGAGAACAAGATGCCTTCACCCCGGAAGTGCTTGAAATGACGAGGCGTATCGTCAATCAGGTAATCCGCCGCCAGAATGCTCTTGTCTCCGCAAAAAACGATGTGGCTGGACGGGATAAAGGGAAAATGGCGCTCCAGCCACGTGAATTTCGCGGCGAACGAAGAAGGTACTTCCATGGCCGAACTGGTGATGAAAACTTCGAATTTTGCCTGAAGATCGTGTATGACGGCCTGGCTTTCCGGGATTACATCGAGGTCGGCGAAGAAGGCCCCGCTGTGGACCATGGCTTCCGCGGCGGCGTGATGCTCCTCCGGAATCGCCCCCCGGATGCCGAACCCGACAAGCTGGTCGCGGTGAATCGCCGCGCCGAATGCTTCGTTGTAGAGCGTGATGTGCTTGCCCACTGCGTCTGCAATGGTCTCATCCATGTCTATGGCAATGCGGTCTATGGCAATCCGTTTCAATCGATTTCTTCTCCAGAGGGCAAATCAGGTAAGTGTAATTCAGGCATCGGGAAATGCTTCCCGTTGTCCGCCCTGAAACCGCTCCTCGGATTCGGCGCGAATCCTGCGCACCCACGCGGCTGTTCCGTCCCTCAATTCAGGATGGTCTTCATCCTTCCAGGCGCCTATAGCCTTCCTGAGGGCGTCCCGCTGGCTGCCGACCAGCTTGTCAATCGCGGCAGCAACTTCCAAAGGAAGGATCACGTCCGTTCTTCGGGATGTCGTCGTCGATTCCTCAGGCACATGCCCAGTGTGACATGGTCGCTTTAGGAACGTACCGGGTCACTTACAATTCCAGTTAGGCAAGTTGGGGAACGAAAATCCAATGCGCGCGCGGCTCGGCACCAGCCTGCTGTTCTTCCTGCACGGCCTGATTGTTTCCACCTGGCTTTCGCGGATCCCCGCGTTCCAGGCGCACTTGCAAATCCGCCCCGCGCAGCTTGGCCTGGCGCTGCTGGGCGCGGCTTGCGGCGCGTTGATCTCCATGCCCGTAACAGGTGCGCTGGTTTCCCGCAACGGAAGCCGCGCGATGGCGGCCACTTCCACCGCGCTCATGGCGGCCAGCCTGGTTCTCCTGCCGCTCGCGCCCAACCGCTGGTGGCTAACCGGCGCGCTGGTGGTATTCGGCGTGTTCTCCGGCGCGATGAATATCTCAATGAACGCGCAAGCCGTGTTTCTGGAGCAGCGCATCGGGCGCGCCATCATGTCGTCTTTCCACGCGCTGTTCAGCTTTGGCGGAATGGCCGGCGCGTCATTGGGCGGGCTCGCGGCGGGGAGGGGAATCGCTCCGTCGCGGTATTTCGCGATCGCCGCCGGAATCTTCATCGCGGTGGGCCTCGTGTGCGGACCGCTGCTGCTCGGGTCCGACAAGGGCCGCCGCGGACAACCAGCGTTCGCACGCCTCACGAAGCCGCTCGCGGGATTGGGATGTCTCGCCTTCTGCATCCTTTTGAATGAAGGCGCAATGGCGGACTGGAGTTCGGTGTACATGCGGCGCTCGCTGCTCACCTCCGAGGCGGCCGCCGCCACCGGCTACGCGGCGTTCTCCTTTGCCATGGCGGCCGGGCGTGTGGCCGGCGATTGGATGACGGAGCGTTTCGGGCGCGTCGCCATCGTTCGTTTCGGCGCACTGCTGTCCGCGGTCGGCCTCAGCCTGGGCCTGTCATTCCCCCACGTTTATTCGACTCTGGGGGCGTTCATCGCCGTGGGCGCCGGCTTCTCCGTGATTGTTCCTCTGGCGTTCGGAGCCGCCGGCCGCCATGGTTCGAGCGCAGGCGCAGGGCTTGCCGCCGTGAACACCGCGGGATATCTCGGCTTCCTGAGCGGCCCCGCGATCATCGGCTTTTCGGCGGAATATGCGGGCTTGCGGGCGTCTCTCGGCATCGTCGTAGCGTTGAGTCTGGTGGTGAGTTCGCTCGCGCGAGTGGTCGCGGTACCGGGGGATGCGACGCTTTCCTCGGCGCAGGAACCTGTGCTTCAGTAGAGCATGGCATTCAAGCTGGGCGAACTCACGAAGTTGATCGTGGCGAGGGAGAACCCCTCGTCGCTGGAGAACGCCGCGCGCACCGCCGTGGCCGCCATCGCGTCCTACCTCGTGGCCCGCCTGGTCCGCTTGCCGGAAGCTTATTGGGCCACTGTCTCCACCATCGTCGTCACGCAGTCGTCCATGGGGGCCTCGCTGCCGGTCTCTGTACAGCGGTTCTTTGGAACGGCCATTGGAGCTGTTGCCGGCGCGATAGCCGCCAGCTTGCTTCCGGGCGATGTCTGGGCGTTCGGCTTCGCGCTCCTCGCGATTGGAATTCTTTGCGCGGTCTTGCGAACCGAAAGAAGCGCTTACCGGTACGCGGGAATTACCCTCGCAATTGTGATGCTGATTCCTCGGCCCACTAACGTCTGGGTGATCGCTCTTCACCGTTTCTCGGAGGTCTCGATCGGCATCGTCGTCGGCCTCGCCGTGTCCGCGGCTTGGCCCGAATCGAAGCGCAAGGGTCGCGATACCATCGGGGCATGACCCGCCGTGATCTTGCTCTTTTGCTGCCCGCGCTCGGGCTCAGCGGTACCCTGTCCGCCGACGCGCCGGCTCACTCCACAGCCTACTCATTTGAAAAGCTACCCGTCACAACCTCGTCCGGCGGCGCGGCCACGCGTCCTGTCTTCCGCGGAAAACTGCCCACCGGGGAAATGGTGGAACTGCACGAGACCACTCTCATGCCCGGCCAGATGCCGCATCCCGCTCACCGCCACGTGCACACGGAATTCATGCTGATTCGGGAAGGAACGGTGGAGTTCATTCTGGAGGGCCGGTCCGAACACATTGGCGCGGGCGGCGTGGCCTATGCGGCGTCGGGGGAACTGCATGGGCTGAAGAATGTGGGGACGGTTCCGGCGAATTACTTCGTGATCGCCATCGGCAGTGAGCCGAAAGCCTCCTGATGCAAAGCTTCGTGATGCAAAGATTCGAGATGGTTCGATTTCCGGCAGCCCTTCTTCTTGTTGCTCTGGCCGCCTTTGCGCAAGACCATCAGACCTGGGGCGATTATCTGGGCGCGGCCGATTCGGCGCAATACTCCGCGCTTTCGCAGATCAACCGCGCGAATGTCGCGCAACTGGAAGTCGCCTGGACCTTTCCCACCGGAGATCACAATAAATACGCGTTCAATCCGCTGGTGGTGGATGGCCGCGTTTTTGTCCTGGCCAGGAACAATTCGATCGTCGCGCTGAATGCAACGACCGGTCAGGAGATTTGGGTTCACGCGCCTGCCGCCGGAACCACCCTGATCACCAGCCGCGGGATCAATTACTGGGAAAGCCCGGACCGTGCCGACCAGCGGCTGCTCTATGCGAGCAACCACTTCTTACGGGCCATTGACGCGCGAACGGGAAAAACGATTTCCAGCTTTGGCGACGGAGGCGCGGTGGATTTGAAGCAAGGCCTGGACCGCGACCCCTCCACCATCAAGCTGGTGCAATCCACCACGCCCGGCCGCGTGTTCGAGAATCTGCTGATCCTCGGCTCGGCCACCAATCAGGGCTATGGTTCCGCGCCCGGAGACATCCGTGCATTCGATGTGCGGAGCGGCAAGCTGGTCTGGACGTTCCACACCATTCCGCGTCCCGGAGAGTTTGGATACGACACCTGGCCGAAAGATGCGTGGAAGCGCGTCGGCGGGGCCAACGTTTGGGGCGAGATGTCGCTCGACGTCAAGCGCGGCATCCTCTATGCGCCCACGGCCAGCCCGAAGTATAACTTCTACGGGGTCGATCGCGCCGGCGCCAACCTGTTTGGCGATTGCCTGCTGGCGCTGGATGCGCGCACGGGAAAGCGGATTTGGCACTTCCAAATGGTGCACCACGACATTTGGGACTATGACGACAACACGGCTCCCAAGCTGTTGACGGTGAACCATGACGGAACGCCGGTGGATGTGGTGGTGGAGGTTTCAAAGCAGGGATTCGTGTGGGTGTTCAATCGCGTAACGGGTGAACCTTTGTGGCCCATCGAGGAGCGCGCCGTGCCGCGTTCCGACATGCCGGGTGAAGAGGCATGGCCCACGCAGCCATTCCCCTCCAAGCCGCCGCCGTTTGCGCGCCAGAAATTTACGGTGGACGATCTGAGTCCGTATCTGACTCCTGAAGACCGCGCCCGCTTCCGCGATGAAATCCTGAGCGCCCGCAATGAAGGCCTGTTTACGCCGCCCGGAAAACGCGGCACGATTCAGGTGCCCGGCAACAATGGCGGGGCCAACTGGGGCGGCGCCGCCGTGGACCCAGCCAGCGGCCAACTGTTTGTGGTCTCAAAAGATCTTCCGGCGCTGCTCCGGCTGGAGCCTGACGGCGGCGGCCGTTTCACCAGCGGCTTCGGGTTCCTGATCGCGAGCGATGGCTTGTCCCCGATCGCTCCACCCTGGACGTCCCTCACGGCTTACGATCTGAACGCCGGGACCATTCGCTGGAAGATCCCGCTGGGCGAGGTTCCGGAGTTGGCGGCCCAAGGCATCCGGAATACGGGAACGCATTATCCGAAGGTGGGACCTGTGGTGACGGCGGGCGGGCTGATTTTCACCGGCACGCGCGACCGGAAGGTGCGCGCGATTGACGTGACAGACGGCAAGGTGCTGTGGGAACACACGCTGCCGGCGGCGCTCGAAGGCGCACCCGCGGTCTATGAGGCCGGTGGACGCGAGGTGGTCTTGTTCTGCGCTTCGGCGCAGGAAGGGTTGACGCCGAATACGCAGGTTGCGATTCCAGGTGAGTATGTGGCGTTTCGGTTGCCGGCGAGATAGGGGGGCTGGCTGGATTACGTGAAAAGTGCGACTCCCGAAATCTCCGCAGCGGTCTGCAACTTTCCGTCGAGCGTCGCCAGCGCCGCGCCGGTGCGGATCGAAAGGTCCAGATAGGCGGCGTCAGTCGCGTCTTGCGCTCGCCGACTGAACGGCATTGGCGATTTCGAGGCTCCCAACGCCGGCACCTGGATGATCTTTCCCTCAAGCGAAACCGCCATACCGTCGGCGTATTCACTCCATTCATCGGGGAAACACCAGGCGAGTGCGACCGCGGCATCGACGACAACCTGAATCAAGACCGGCGGCCTTCTTCGATCATTTCCTTAACGCTCGTCGGTCCGGGCTTGACACGCGTGCGGAGCGACCGCATGCCCTCGACGATTTCCTGATGCGACAGCTTCGCGCGGCCTTCTGAGACCGACACCAGGATGGCGGCGGGAACGCCGTGCCGCGTTATCGTGACCTTCTCTCCATTGGCGACGCGGTCCAGCAAAGCCGCTAAATGTGTTTTCGCTTCGGAGGTGCCTACCGTGTCCATGTTAATCCTCAACCAGTTTAACGGGATCTCGCTGGAAATCCGAGCGCACCGCCTGCGCCGTTGCCCGGCAAAACCAGGAAATCGCCTCAATCGGCACAACTGCTTGCCCCCGAACCCACCCGTCAAGCCAATCCCCGCGTGGTCTCATGAGGACAGAGGAAGGGACATTCCGGCGGCGGATCGCTTCAAGAACAACGGAACTGGCTTCGTTTCCCGGCATTTCGATTTCCGGGCGGGCGAGCGTGTCTCTACCCCGAACGGAAATCACCGGTGCGTGCCCGACAAATGTTCTGATGGTGGGAAAGCACGAATTCAGAAGGGACCGGGCAAATGAGCGAAACCATAGTGCACTATGAGGGTGCTTTGCGATGCAGTGCCGAACATCACGAGTCGGGCGTCGTTGTCGTGACGAACGCCCCAAGAGAGAATCACGGCAATGGCGCGAGCTTCTCGCCAAGTGACCTGCTGTCTGTTTCACTCGGGAGCTGCATCCTGACTACCATTGGGATTCTGGCTCGTTCGATGGAGATCGACATCACCGGGGCGACTGCGAAGGTGGAGAAAGTGATGGCGAATGCACCCAGAAGAATCGCCAGGATCTCGGTTCATGTGCACGTCCCCGCTGACCTTGCGGAAAACCAAAAGCTAAGGCTGGAAGCTGCGGCTCATGGGTGTCCAGTTCACAACATCCTGAATGTTGAGGCTCCGATCTCTTTCGCGTGGGGGCCTGCTTAGTGCGGGGCTGATTGATGTTCCGTTTGGCGCAGGCGGTAGCCGACACCATGAACGGTTTCGATGAGGGCAGCCTTTTCGCCTAGTTTCTTCCTGAGCGCGCGAATCACGACATCCACCACATTTCCTCCGCCGTCGTAGCTCTGCTCCCAGACGTGGGCCAATAATGAATTGCGCGGGACTGCCTCACCAGCGCGCCTCTTGAGGTATTCCATTACGCCGAACTCGAGTTTGGTCAAGCCGACGCGCCGGCCACTCAACACCAGTTCCCGCGCGGCGCAGTCGAGCAGATCGTCCTCCTCCACGCCGAGTTCCGCGGCCACCAACCGGGCTAGCCAGCCATCCACGGAGGAAGGCCCGAAATCCAGCATCGCCGAGTGGCAGCAATCGCCACCAGCTTCGGTGAGCACCCGAAACCCCAGATTATGCGCCGCCGCCGCATAAGGTTCTAGATCGTTCAGAACCAGATAGACGCGCCGCAGGCTCGGACGAAGTTCGAGGTATTTGCGCTTGACGTCGACCCAGCAAGCCGCCTGAACGGCGGATGGACCCTCTCCATCGCGGGCTGATAGCCAGCGCCGTAGGAATAAGGCGTGCTGATCACGCGGCATCGGATGTCGATCCAGATGGTCCAGCCACAGGCGAGTGACCCGATCCTCACGGCAAAGCCGTCCAGGAACATGTACGGGATCGAAGACGCAGTAGAAACCCGCAACCTCGTCCTTCTGGTCCCGCGCCACGGAAAACGTTCCCCGGGCCTCTGTCCACCATCTCTTCAGATAACTCGCGGTCACGACACTCTCATGCCGCGCGATGATGCCGAGGACCGCCTGCTCATCTTCGGCTCGCGCCGGCCCCACCGCGAATTCCTGAGCGCCGCTCGGGAAAAACGCCTCCCGCACCACCGGGTTCTCAAGGAGATAGAGCAGATCCGCGGTGTAGCGCCACAGATCCGACGCGGGAGCCCTGCTCAGCTCCGTCATGAAAGACCGGTAGGCGAACCGCCGGTACGCACGATATTGCTGCGGATTATCGGCTCGCAATTTTGCCGCAATGGCTTCACGGACAGCGTCATGTATATGGAGCCCGTCCCGGTCTGGTTGCACGAAGGGGAGCGTCCGAATCCGTTCCTGTGCGTCTTGTGGCGACGCGTCCGGGAGCATGGCGCTCAGAATCGGTAATGTCACGCGACGCACCACCGACGCCGCCTCCAGTGCCCGTCGTGTTTGGGGGGCGGTGATGTCAGCCAGGAAGAGACGGGAAAGCTCCTCGACCACCCTCTGCGGCATACCCAGCCTCAGGGCCATGGGCTCAGTTCGCCGCATGGAAGCCGCCAGAGTCAGGGCCAATGGGTGACCGTGACAGATTCCCGCCAAGTATTTTGCATCCTTGACCGCAATTCCCGCGCGCGACAGCAACGCTGCCGCATCCCGCTGTTCCAGCGATTCCAAATGGATACTTCTGAATAGGCCCTGCCATCCGGGATCGGAAAACCACGCCGTTACGGCCGGTTCCCGTCCGCAGAGAACAAATCTCACATTGTCAGGCAGTATGGGCAGGAATATCTGGCGAAGCCATGTGTCCATTAACCGGAACACCTCATAGGTATCCAGGGCAACGATGACTTTGTCACCAACACGGCCAAGACGCCCGGCGACTTCCTCCGCCGAGCCGAGCGCCCCGCCGCTCGCCGTGGCCAGTTCCGTGAGCAATCCGGCTTCAGTTGGTTCAACGCCGCGACAGTCCAACCGCACTACGGTTGCACCTTCCGCACGCGCGACCTGGGCAAACGCGCCAAGGAGCCGCGACTTTCCAATTCCCGCGATCCCATGCAAGTGGACCACAACCGGTCCGCCATCGACCAAAATTTCGCGGAGCGAGCGAAGCTCTTCGTCCCGGCCGACGAAACTTCCGGCTACCTGCCGATCCAGCAGATCCCGAACTCGTGGCATAGGAGGCTTCAAAGAGATCATATCAACCCCGCGGTTGGATCATTTCAGGTGGAGGCGGGGCGACGCCTCCATCCTATAGGAAGCATTTAATAGGAAGCATTTAAGTTTTTCCCGCGGCGAGTGCACGAACCGCTTCGGTTGTCAGCGCCTGGCCGCCGATTCCCCATTCACCGCTGCGAACATCCTCGATGACTACCCATGTGACTGAGCGCATGTTCTCGCCCTCGATGGCAACCATCGCGTCTGTGAGCTTTGTGATCATTTCTTTCTTCTGTGCCGGTGTGAAGACTTCCTCAATCAGTTTGACCTGAATTAAAGGCATTGGCGTTTTCCTCAACTTTCCACTGTTGGTTCTTTCCCCAACACTGCAAGCTTACGCAACTGAATCGGGAATTGGGTGATGAGTTGATTAGGAATTTATGAGTTTTAGCGTGACGCTCGCTGGTTGCTCGCGCAGGTCTTCAAGTTCAAAGACGGTAAAATCGCCGGCTTCCAGCAGTACACGGACACCGTGCAAGACCGCGACGTAACGGCTGAAATCCGGCCTTGACGCCACCCCTCGGCAACCTGCTACACTGATATGAGACTGAAGAGGTCCGGATTCTCCGAACCGCTCGCTCCGCAAGGACGCAATGCTGAAGCTAACGAAGAAGACCGACTACGGACTCATCTCGCTGCGTCACATTGCCGTCTCGCCGCGAGGCACCGCCAGCGCCAAAGAAATCTCGGATGCATATGGGATTCCGCTGCCGCTGCTCGCGAAAGTTCTGCAATCTTTAACGAAAGGGCGTCTCGCGATTTCGGTGGCTGGGACCAATGGCGGTTACCGTCTCGCTCGCGATCCGCAATCCATCACCGCGCTCGAAGTCATCCAGTGCATCGATGGACTCGCCATCCTCACGAATTGTTTCACCGAACACGGCGCCTGCGATCAGTCTGATCGCTGCACCGTCCGCGAACCTTTGCGCCACGTTCAGGAAGCCATCCTGAATCTGCTGGCCAAAATGACCATCGCCGATCTGGCCCGGGACGGCAGCCCTTCCAGGAAAAACGAATCACCCGCTGCGCCGCTCGCATCTCCTTTGGGTGCGGGGTTGCAGTCCTTGCATGTCCTCTGAGGAATTAAGCTCGAAATGAAAACACCTATCTACCTCGATAATCACGCAACCACCCCGATGGACCCCCGGGTCCTCGATGCCATGCTGCCCTACTTCACTGAGAAGTTCGGCAACGCGGCCAGCCGCAATCACAGCTTCGGTTGGGAATCGGAAGTCGCTGTCGAGAACGCGCGGAAGCAGATCGCGTCTCTCATTGGCGCTTCTCCCAAGGAGATCATCTTCACCAGCGGCGCAACGGAATCCAACAACCTCGCCATTAAGGGCGTGGCGGAGATGTATGCTGAGCGCGGAAACCACATCATCACCGCCGCCACGGAGCATAAGGCTGTTCTCGATACCTGCAAACACCTTGAAAAGCGCGGCTATCGCGTCACGTACCTGCCGCTGCAACAGAACGGTCTCATCGATCTCGAGATGCTGAAGGCAGCCTTCACGGATAAGACCATCCTTGTGACCATCATGTACGCCAACAACGAGATCGGCGTCATTCAGCCCATCGCCGAAATCGGCAGGATGTGCAAGGAACGCGGCGTCCTGTTCCACACCGATGCCGTTCAGGCGGTCGGCAAGGTTCCGGTGAACGTGATTGCGGACAATATCGATATCCTCTCGCTGACCGGCCACAAGATCTATGGACCGAAGGGTGTGGGCGCGCTCTATGTCCGCCGCCGCAACCCGCGGGTTCAAATCACTTCGCAGATGGATGGAGGCGGCCATGAGCGCGGTATGCGCTCCGGCACTCTCAACGTTCCCGGCATTGTCGGCCTCGGCGAAGCCTGCGCCATCGCTCAGAAGGAAATGGCGGAAGAGGCCAAACGGCTCGGATATCTTCGCGACAAACTCAGGAACAAGCTCGAAGCGGAGCTCGATGAAGTCTATATCAACGGCACCATGGAGCATCATCTCCCGAACAATCTGAACATCAGCTTCGCCTATGTGGAGGGCGAATCGCTGCTGATGGGTATTAACGATATCGCGGTGTCCTCCGGGTCCGCCTGCACTTCGGCGACGCTGGAACCCAGCTACGTTTTGAAGGCGCTGGGCGCGGGTGACGACATCGCGCACTCCTCCATTCGTTTCGGCCTGGGCCGCTTCAACACGGAAGAGGAAGTGGATTACGCGGCGGCGAAAGTCATCGATGTCGTTCGCAAGCTGCGTGAACTGTCGCCTCTTTATGAAATGGCCAAGGAAGGCGTCGATCTCTCCAAGGTTCAGTGGGCCGCGCACTAACTCAATCTCAGTAAAAGGGAAGGAACAAACAGAATGGCGTATTCCGATAAAGTTCTCGATCACTACAACAACCCTCGCAACGTCGGATCTCTCGACAAGAAAGATCCCAATGTCGGCACCGGAATGGTTGGCGCGCCGGAGTGTGGCGACGTCATGAAGCTGCAGATCAAGGTGAATGAGCAGACCGGTCTCATTGAAGATGCCAAGTTCAAGACCTTCGGCTGCGGCAGCGCGATTGCCAGTTCGTCACTCGCCACCGAAATGCTGAAGGGCAAAACGGTGGATGAAGCCCTGGCCATCCAGAACACCGTCATCGTCAATGAGCTTAGCCTGCCGCCTGTGAAGATCCATTGCTCCGTGCTGGCCGAAGACGCCATCAAGGCCGCCATCTCGGATTACAAGCAGAAGCAGGCCGCTCATAAGCCGGCGCTCGAGCCGGCCGTCGCATAATGACTGCCACGGATGTTACGCCGAAGGCTACCGTTCAGGTGACGCCCAAGGCGATCGAGAAGATCCGCCAGACCTTCGAGCGCGAAGGGGTTTTTGGAGGTCTCCGCCTGGGAATCCTGGGCGGCGGCTGTTCCGGCTTGAGTTACCAGTTCAAGTTTGAAACCAAGCCGCGCGAGCGCGATAACATCTTCGATTTCGATGGCATCAAGATCTTCATCGACCCGAAAAGCCTGATCTATCTTCGCGGCCTCACTCTCGATTACAAGGAAAGCCTGATGCAATCCGGGTTTGTTTTTGAAAATCCGAATGCATCCAAGAGCTGCGGTTGTGGAACCAGCTTCTCAGGTTAGCTACTTCGCGGCGCTGGAACTCCCGGAACAGCTCTCGATCGACCGCAAGGACCTGGAAGCCCGGTTCTACCGGCTGAGCCGCACCCTGCATCCCGATCGTTTCGCTCGCGCCGCGCCGGAAGAACAACAACGCGCCCTCGATGCTTCGGCTCTGCTCAACGACGCCTATCGCGTGCTGCGCGATCCTGTTGCGCGCGCGGAATATCTGCTGTCTCTCAGGGGCCTCGTGCCTGCGGATTCCAAATACGTTCCGCCCGAACTGCTCGAAGAAGTCTTTGAGCTCAATATGGCGCTTGAAGAAGTCAAAATGGGAGACCGGGAAGCCATCCCGCAGCTTCGTCAATCCCACAAAAGCTTTCAGCAAATGCTCGCCGAAACGGATCATGGTCTCGAAAGCGATTTCAGCGCCTGGGACAGCACGCAGAACCCCGAATTGCTCGACCGTCTTCGCGCTCGTTTGAATCACCGGAAGTACATCTCGAATCTCTTGCGGGAAACCGAAAAGGCACTCGAATCCCATGTTTCAGATTGACTTTGGAAAATCCGAAGAAAGCATCCTCGGTATCGATCTCGGCACCACCAACAGCCTGGCCGCTGTCATGGAGCCCGCTGGCCCTCGCATCCTGACAGGAATCGTACCCAGCATCGTGGCCGTCACCGGCGACAACACCGTCGTCGCGGGGGAAGCCGCGCGCACGATTCTGCTCCATCATCCGGAGCGCGCGATCTATTCCGCGAAGCGACTGATGGGCAAAGGCATCAAGGATGTCGAAGCCGAGCGGTTCAACTTCGTGGCCGCCACCGATCAAGCTGTTGATTCCGTCGTCCGCATCGCAGCCGGCGGACGCATCTTCACGCCGCCCGAAGTGGGAGCTATGGTCCTGCGCGAACTGAAGCATCTGGCCGAAGAAGCCACCGGCGAAACCTATTCCAAAGCCGTCATCACCGTNNCCGGCTTACTTCAACGACGCCCAGCGGCAAGCGACCAAAGACGCGGGACGAATCGCCGGACTCGAAGTGCTGCGGCTGGTCAACGAACCGACCGCCGCCGCGCTGGCTTATGGGCTCGACAAGCGCAAGGCAGGCATCGTCGCCGTCTATGACCTCGGCGGCGGAACTTTCGACATTTCGATCTTGAAGTTACAGGAAGGCATCTTTGAAGTCCTCGCCACTAACGGCGATACGCACTTAGGCGGGGACGATATCGACAACCTTCTCATCCAGGTCGCGCTCGAAGATATCGCCAGCGAATGGCACACCGACCTGAGTAACAGCGCCGAAGCGATGGAGCTGCTTCGCCGCTCCGTCATTACCGCCAAGGAACGCCTCTCCTTCGAACTGTCCGTCGATCTGGAGTTTGAATGGAACGGCCGTAAATACCAGCGCACCTTATCGCGCGAGGTCTTTCAAAAGCTCATCGAAGGCATAGTCAACCGCACTCTGGGACCGTGCCGCCAGTGCATCAAAGACTCCGGTGTTTCGGTCGATCAGATCGACGAAGTGGTGATGGTCGGTGGTTCCTCGCGAATCCCCATGGTGCGCAATGCCGTTGAGGTCCTTTTCCGTGCGCGCCCGCATACCGATCTCAACCCGGATGAAGTGGTCGCGCTGGGCGCAGCCGTACAGGCCGGCATCCTTGGTGGCTCGGTGGAGAACCAACTCCTGCTGGATGTAACGCCGCTCTCGCTGGGTATAGAAACTATGGGGGGAATTGTTTCCAGGATCATTGAGCGCAACTCCACCATTCCCGCCAGCGCCAGCGAGACATTCACGACGTCGGTTGACGGCCAGAAGAACGTCCGCATCCACGTCGTCCAGGGGGAGCGCGAGCTTTCGAAGGATAACCGCTCGCTGCTGGTGTTCGACCTCAAAGACATTGACCCGCTGCCCGCCGGCCTGCCGCGCGTCGAAGTCCGCTTCCTCATCGACGCCAACGGAATCCTCAGCGTCACCGCGCGTGACGCTCACACCGGACGCGAGCAATCCATGGATGTGAAGCCCAGCTACGGACTCAGTGAAGAGCAGGTGGAAGCCATGATCGAATCGGCCTTCGAGAACGCCGAAGCCGACTTCGCGGCGCGTCAGGCGGCCGAGGCCCGCGTGGAAGCCGAATCTATCCTCGCCGCATCCGCCAAAGCGAAGACCAGCAACGCGTGGTCATTTCTATCCAAGGAAGATCAACACGCCATCGAACGCGCCGAAGCCGACTTAGTCCAAGCCAAAGAAAGTAGCGATCACCGGGTTATTAAGGGTAAGATCGAAGCCCTTGACCATGCCACGCAGGCATTAGCAGAGAACATCATGAATTCCGCCGTTCAGGGCGCACTCAAAGGCACCCACATTTAGCGGCTGACGATCTTATCCACGGCCTTGGCAAGCTGCTCAAATTCCGCATGAGCCGCCGAGCCCGGGGAGTACTCGCGAACGGTGAGACCTTTCGTTACGGCCTCGGCAACCACGATCCGCTGGCCGATCGGCGGCAGCACCTTCTTGCCCATGCCTTCGAGCGAGGAAGTCAGTTCGCGGCCCAGGTTCGTGTTCATCAGAACTTTGGAAGGGACAAACCGGATGCGCGGTTTCTTCGAACCTCTCTCTGCCCGAGCTTTCAGCGCCAACCCCAGCGCTTCCTTCAACGGGAACAGATCGAGCGGTGATGGGCCGCACGGCAGCAGGACAAGATCGGCCAGCAGGATCGCCTGATAGGCGGCGTCGGGCAACCCCGGCGGCGTGTCGATGAGAATGACGTTAGCGGTCTTTTCGGCGGCGCGCACTTTCACGCGCAAATCGTCCTTCACCTTCTCGACGCACCGGGCGAGCATTCCGTCGCCTTGCGCGGCCCACGCGACCAGGCTGTGCTGCGGATCGGCATCGAGCACAGCGACGGTCCGCCCCATGGCTGCAAACTCACCCGCCAGATTCCCCGCAATCGTCGACTTCCCAATCCCGCCCTTCCGGCCCGCAACCACGATGATCGGCATGTTAGCTCCGTACTAAACGAGGATCCCAAATCACCGGGCGCTGTGCGCTGGCGTGGATGGAACTGAAATCGGGATGCGTCTGGCTGATCAGCACGTTTGACTCAATGCCCCCCGTCACCGCCGACGGAACGATCAGGACCGCGCTCGCTCCCGAGCGAAGCCAGGCATCGCCGCGCGTCTGCGAGGCCCGCATATCCGCCGAATTCCACCCCGCCACGTCTTCCCCATGAATGCGCTCTATCTTCAACCGGTCCGGAATCTCGATTTCGATATAAACCTGCGTCCCCGGAATGCGCCCGATATTGGAATGGGCCAACTGCTCAAGCAGCGCCCCTGCGTACGTCTCGGCGGCGTAGATCACCAGCTTCCCAGGCGAATTCCAGCGTCCGCCTTGAACAAACGCACCCGTGCCGTCGAGCAACGGATGACGGCGATCCGCAATCCGATAGACCTTCACCGCTACGAAGGAAGACCATAAAACAGCTTATCCAGCAGTTCTTCCACTTCCCTCGCGCCCAACTCGCTCATGGCACAATCGACCGGAGTCTGGTCACCCAGTTCCGGATGGGACGTCGTCAGCCAGAGCCGTGCCGCCTGGTCGTCTTCCCAGACGTGTTCCGCCGCCGCGATCACCCGCGCCAGACGCTCCGTCTTCTCGCTTTCGCCCTGCGTCAAACGCGTGCGCCGCTTATACGTGGCCTCGGGGACCAGCTTGTACACCAGCTCGTTCACCTGCTTCGGCTCGCTAAAAACGCGCTGCACGGTTCGCTTCAAAGACTGCTTGGGAAGGCCGGAAGTCACCGCCTTCGCCAGGTCGCGCGTCGAAATTACGGTGGTCTTCAGCGTCATCACTCCGCCCATCACCACAGCCACTTTATCTGCATTTACCATGTCTGCACTTCCTGGTATCACTTTAGCATGATTCTCTGCCAATTGATACTGACCCATTCTACCTCCTATAATCAGTGCATGGCTGGACTCACGTGGGATCACACCGAAGACATCGCTCTCGCGCTCTGCGAAGCCTTTCCGGAAACCAACCCTCTCGAAATCCGCTTCACGGACCTGCACAAGAAGATCATCGAGCTGCCGGATTTCGGCGACGATCCGCTGGCTTCCACGGAAGGCAAGCTGGAAGCGATTCAAATGGCGTGGCTTGAGGAATATCAGGATAACCAATAGCCGTCTGTGGTATGTTAGGAAGTTGCGGGTTCTCGCATACCAGCAGTAAATCCAAAGAGCAGGTCGGAAGGTAATGCCCAAGCTTAAGACTCATAAAGGTGCGGCCAAACGGTTCAGAAAGACAGGAACCGGCAAGGTGGTGCGCAGCCATGCATTCGGACGTCACCAACTGACGCACAAAGCCCGAAAGCGGAAGAATCGTCTCCACACGGATGTGGTGGCGGATCCGTCCGATCAGGCCAAGCTGAAACGCATGATTCCCTACTAGGCGGTTACCGCCTGGTCAGCGTGTGAACGGCGCCACCGCACGTGCCCGTCTTCACCGCGTCAACACCAACAAACAGGAGAAGAAAACGTGCCGAGAGTAAAACGTGGTACCAAGCGCAGAGCATCGCGCCAGAAGACGCTCGCACTCGCGTCTGGATTTTTCTTAACGAAGAGCAAACTGCACCGTTCGGCGCAGGAAGCGGTGGAACGCGCGCTCAAGTTCGCGTATACTGGCCGCAAACGAAAGAAGCGCGATTTCCGTTCACTTTGGATCATCCGCATTGGCGCCGCCACCAAAGCTTCGGGCCTGAACTACAGCAAATTCATGCACGGCCTCAAGCTTGCCGGCATCGAGTTGGACCGCAAGGTGCTTTCTTCGATCGCTTACGATGATGCCGCGAGTTTCGCGCAACTGGTGGAAAAGGCCAAGGCCGCGCTTGCCTCAGCCCCGAAGCCGGAGCCGGCCGCACAATAAGAAAATGGCTGAAAAAGCGTACGCCGAACCCCAACTCGACGCCCTGGACGGGCTCGAAGACCGCATTCAAAAAGCTGTTTCCCTGGTTTCAAGTCTCCGCAAAGAGCGCGAGTCTCTCAGCCAGGAACTGGCAACTTCGCAATCCGAAGTGGAGCGGCTGCAGAGCGAAATCGGCAGCCTGCGCGAAGAGCGCACGCAGGTCCGCGGCCGCATTGAAAAGCTGCTGGGACATATCGATCAGCTAAGCTTATAACTTGGATCGACAACCGGTCAAAGTCACCATCTTCAACCAGACATTCACGTTGATCTCGCAGGGCGACCCGGCTGAACTGCTCGGCGTTGCCCGCGAAGTCGACCAACTGATGCATACGATCGCCGAGAAAGCTGGTTCGGCGGACGTGAATCGCGTCGCCATCCTCACTTGCCTGCACCTGGCGGATCGTTTGCGCTCCGTCGAGTCGCTCGAAAGCAAGCTCACCGACCGAGCCGCACACTTCTCAGCTCTGCTCGAACAAGTTCTTCAAGAACGCGACTCCTGATTCCTGAATAGCTCCAGTTCGTGTAGCCTGGGCTCCGCGCTGGCGGTGATCTTTAGCCGCAACTCGTCTGTGGTAATCACATCCGGAAATCGCAACAGACGGCAGGCGCCCACGCTCGTTACGGAGCCGGCGGACGACCACTGCCCGCGCAGGCGAGCCTCGATCTCGACGCGCTCGATCCGCTGACCGAACTCTGTCTTTTCGCGCAGGCGCAGCAGATCAAAGGCCCGGGGGCTTTTTAGTCGATAGTTCCAAGTTTTGCCGGACCGTTTCAGATCCGCGCCCGCTGCAAGATTCTCGCTCATCGCGGCCTGTCTCAGCTTTTGAAAACCACGCAGCGAGTCCAGATCTTCCCGCGAGAGCTGTCCCTTCCGGTTGGGGGGCACATTCAGAAGCAGGCTGGCGCAGCGGCCTACCGACTTGTAATAGAGGTCCAGTAACTGCCCAGGCGTCTTGACCTTGACGTTTTCCGCCGCATGCCAAAACCATCCGGGCCGGATCGAGACATCGCATTCCGCCGGCATCCACTGCGAACCCCACCGGGTCCCCGTCATGGAATCCTTGGCCCTCACGTTTCCAGGAGAGGCGAGGCCACCGTCTTCTCCCACCGGATCGTACGTTGCCCAGCACGGGTCCCCCGCTGTTCCGTCTTCGTTGCCCACCCACCGTAAATCTGGACCGACGTCGCTGAAGATGACCGCGCCGGGTTGCAGTTGGCGAACTAGTTCCCAGGTCCGTGGCCAGTCGTAGTAGGTTTGCTTGTCAATCACGCGCTTCTCGCGAGCGCCGCCATAATAGCCGTCACCGCCGTTGGCGCCGTCGTGCCAAACCTCGTAGATGGGGCCGTACCTGGTCAGTAATTCCGTCAATTGATGGCGGTAGATCTCGATGTACGCCGGCTTCCCGTAGGCCGCGTTGTTTCTGTCCCAGGGTGAAAGGTAAACGCCGAACGGAATCCCGCGCTTGCGGGCCGCGTTCGAAAATGCCAGAACGATATCGTCGCCCTTTACCGAGTGGGTTGTTGTTTCCGTGGGCCAGAGACAAAAGCCGTCATGATGTTTGCAGGTGAGAATGACGCCTTGGATGCCCGCGTCCGCCAGGCTTCCCACGATGCCGTCGGCGTCGAGTGCCTCCGGATGGAACAGGCTTGGATCTTCATCTCCGAGGCCCCATTCGCGGTCTGTGAACGTATTCATTCCGAAATGGAGGAAGGCGGTAAGTTCGAGCTTCTGACGATTTCGCTGGCGAGGGGAGGGAAGCGCGCCCGTGAATCCACGGGGTGCTGCGAGCAGCGGCGCCTGGGCGGCTACTGCGAGAAAGTCACGCCTGTTCATGCGCTCTGCGGGACGGCGGCAAATATTGCCGAAGACATGGCGTATTTTAGCTCTTCAATTCCAGCGCCCGTAGCGCTCGAAATAGGAATGAACTGCATGCCGCGGATTTGGGCGATGTGCCGCAGCTTTTCGACCACTTCGGCCGAGGCCAGCGCGTCCATCTTACTTGGCGCCAGGATCATCGGCTTCGTAGCGAGGCCTTCGCTAAATGACTCCAGTTCACCCATCAGCACTTCAAAGTCATTCACGGGATCGCGTCCGGTTTCCGATACATCCACCAGGTGAACCAGCAAGCGTGTCCGTTCAATGTGGCGCAGAAACTGGATACCGAGCCCGTGGCCTTCATGCGCGCCCTCGATGATTCCAGGAATATCCGCTACCACGTAGCTGCGGTAATCATCCATTTGCACCACGCCTAAATTCGGAACCAGGGTGGTGAACGGATAGTCTGCAATTTTTGGCCGGGCCGCGGAAATTCTGGAGATCAGGGTGCTCTTGCCGGCGTTTGGAAAGCCGACCAGGCCTACGTCCGCCAGCAGCTTCAATTCGAGGCGCAGCTTCTTCTCGTCGCCCGGCTTACCCGGTTCATGCTCGGTGGGCGCCTGGTGGGTGGAGGTGGCGAACCGGGCATTGCCGCGTCCACCACGGCCGCCTTTCGCCACGCGAAATACCTGATCCGCCGCGGAGAAATCGAACAGCATTCGACCGGTGGCATCGTCGTAGACCACGGTTCCCACAGGTACTTCCAGTTGGACGGATTCGCCGTTTTTCCCGTGGCAATCGCTGCCTTCTCCGTGCCGCCCGCGCTCCGCTTTATGCTCCGGGTTGAAACGGTAACGGAGCAGCGTGTTGTCATGGACGGTAGACCGCATGAACACGTCGCCGCCCCGCCCGCCGTCGCCACCCGACGGACCGCCTCGCGGCACATACTTCTCCCGGCGGAACGCCATGCATCCGTTCCCTCCGTCACCGGCCTTCACCAGAATTCGAACTTCGTCTATAAACATTGGCTTCCAAAAGAAAAACGGGGCAGACGATCACGCCTGCCCCGCAAACAAGACAACTAAGGAGAAACTAAGCGACCGGCTGTTCAGCGGCGACGGCCTTGATGTTTACGTACTTGCCCATCCGGCCGCGGTCTTTAAACTCCACCAATCCGGTGATCTTCGCGAAAAGCGTATCGTCCTTGCCCCATCCGACATTCACGCCGGGCTTGATGCGGGTGCCACGCTGCCGAACGATGATCGAACCGCCCGGGACCAACTGTCCGCCAAAAACCTTGACGCCCAGCCGCTGCGCATTCGAATCGCGGCCGTTTTTGGAACTTCCTAAACCTTTTTTGTGTGCCATCGTTCTTACCTATGATCCTGCTATACCGCGATGTCGCCGATTTTCACTTCCGTATAATTCTGCCGGTGTCCGATGGTGCGCTTGTACTGCTTCTTGCGCTTGAACTTGAACACCAGAATTTTCTTGCCCCGATCGTTTCCGGCGATGGTGGCCTTCACGCTGGCGCTGCCCAAACCTTCTCCGGTGAGCGCATCGGCGCCTTCGCCCGGAAAGACCGCCAGAACACGTCCCAGAGTGACTTCCGCCCCCACTTCGCCTTCAATCGTGGGGATTCGCAGCGTATCGCCCGAGGCGACGCGGAACTGCTTCCCGCCGGTTTCTACTATCGCTTGCATGACTACCTCTATTAGAGTTGTGGCCCGAAACGGACCATTGACGTAAACAACCAGTATAAACCATTGCGATTCCGGATCAAAATTGTAGAAATATCCGATTCCGGGCGCACTCCCTACCAGATCTGCCACAGGGACGAAAGGCCGGTTTTCGTGGAGAAGCACTTGAGCTTCGAGATGAAAAAGCCCCCTCTAGTCGGGGGCTTTCGTCCAATCTGTGAAGCAGAAAGGGGTGTTGCTTTGTGACAC
This sequence comes from Bryobacterales bacterium, assembly GCA_003136675.1. Lineage (GTDB taxonomy): Bacteria > Acidobacteriota > Terriglobia > Bryobacterales > Bryobacteraceae > Bog-113. Next base: position 6,252 of record PLFE01000087.1, on the reverse strand, counting down.
TCAGCTTGAAGATTGTGTTCTTAACGTTCACAGTCGAGATCATCTTCCGCCGTAAACGGTAGAAGGCGATCTCGGGATTGAGATGCCAGCCCGCATCTCAATCCCTTCATGCAGTATACCTTTTCTCCCTGCGTGCTGCTATGATGATCGCTCAAATGCAGGCGATCCTGGAACTGCGGAACGTGGTGAAGGATTTCCCCTCGCACCGCGCGGTAGACGACATCTCGCTCACGCTGGAAGCCGGTCGGTTCTACTCGCTCCTGGGCGCTTCGGGGTGCGGGAAGACGACGACGCTCCGTCTGATCGCCGGATTCGAGAAGCCGACGAGCGGCGAGATTCTGCTGAATGGAACGCGTGTCAACGACGTCCCACCCTACCGCCGCAACGTCAGCACTGTTTTCCAGAGCTACGCGTTGTTTCCGCATTTGACCGTGGAGAAGAACATCGCTTTCGGGCTCGAACAACGCGGCGAGCGTAGCTTCTCGGGCAAGGTGGAACAGGCCATCGAGATGGTGAGGCTTTCGGGAAAGAGCAAGCGCTTGCCGGCGGAACTCTCCGGAGGCGAGAAGCAGCGCGTGGCGCTGGCCCGGTCGCTGGTGCTGGAACCCTCGATTCTGCTGCTGGACGAACCGCTGGCGGCGCTCGATTTGAAACTGCGGCGCGAGATGCGCGCGGAACTGAAAGCCATGCAGCAGCGCACGGGAATCACCTTTCTGTTCGTCACGCACGATCAGGAAGAAGCGCTGGCGATGTCCGACGAGATTGCGATCATGCATCGCGGCAAGATCGAGCAGACGGGTACGCCGCGCGAGGTTTACCGGAAGCCGGCTACGCGATTCGTGGCGGGATTTCTGGGCGCGATGAACTGGATTGGAGATGCCGGCGTTCGGCCGGAGGCTTTGCGGATCGCGCGAAACGGCTCCGAATACCGGTCGACCGCCCGCGTGGAGCAATCGCTCTTCTTAGGCAATGCCGTCCACGTCCTGTTGAAACTGGAATCCGGCGAATCGGCGACGGCGGAGTTGACGGGAGCCGAAGCGGATTTCCGGACCGGCGAATTAGTGCACGTGAACTGGTCGAGCGCCGACGAGATGCGCTTTCCCCGATGAAGCAACTGCGCTTCTGGATGCTTGCCCCCGCGCGCGTTTGGATGGCGTTGTTCTTTGCCGCGCCATTGCTGATCGTGGTGGCTTACAGCCTGCTCACGCGCGGTGACTATGGTGGCGTGGAACAACCCACCACGCTCGAAAACTTTACGCGCCTGTTCGATCCGCTGTACGGCGCAATCCTGCTGCGTTCGCTTGTGATCGCCATTGTGGCGACGGCGTTCTGCCTCTTGCTGGGCTTTCCCATGGCCCTTTTCATCTCGCGATCGGGCCGGCGCAAGAACTTGTACCTGCAACTGGTGACGCTGCCTTTCTGGACCAGTTTTTTGGTGCGAACTTACGCGTGGTTGTTTCTGCTGCGCGATACGGGTTTGATCAACACGCTGCTGATCAAAGCCGGAATCGTCTCTTCGCCCCTTCCACTGCTTTATAACAACGGAGCTGTACTGCTGGGATTGGTCTATGGTTACCTGCCATTTATGGTGCTGCCGCTATACGCGACCATTGAGCGGATGGAACCCGCATTGCTCGAAGCGGCCGCCGACCTTGGCGCACGGCCCTTCGCGGCTCTCCGCAGAGTCACTCTGCCGCTCGCATTGCCCGGCATGTTTGCGGGATCTGTGCTCGTATTTATTCCGTGCATGGGTGCGTATTTGACGCCGGATCTACTGGGGGGCGGCAAAACCGTGATGGCGGGAAATCTGATTCAAAACCAGTTCACAACGGCGCGCGACTGGCCCTTCGGTTCCGCGGTTTCGTTGATGCTGATGGCGATCAACATGTTATTGCTGCTGCCGATGATGCGCCGCTCGGAGGACGTGCTTTGAAGCGCGGTCTTTCTCTCTACGCCGCCGTGGCCTTCGCGTTTCTTTATGTGCCGTTGTTTGTCCTGGTGGTTTTCAGCTTCAACCAATCCCGCTTCACCATCTGGACGGGGTTCTCGCTGGATTGGTATCGCGCGGTATTTGCCAACACCGAGATGGCGGAAGCTACATGGAATAGTGTCGTGATTGCCGTTACTTCTTCCGCGCTCTCGGCGGTAATCGGCACGCTGGCGGCGTATGGAATCTGGAAGCGCCGCAGCCCTCTATTGACGGGGAGTTTGTATCTTTCCTTAGTGACGCCGGAGATAGTTACAGGAATTTCCCTGCTCGCGTTTTTTCAACTCGTGTTTCGTGTGGTGCACCTCACTCTGGGTCTTTACACGGTGGTGCTGGCGCACGTGGCTTTCTCAATTGCCTACGTTGCGATCGTGGTGACGGCGCGATTGCGAACGCTGGACCCCTCGCTGGAAGAGGCGGCAATGGATCTCGGCGCGACGCCCTGGCGCGCATTTTGGCGGGTGACGCTGCCTGCGCTCGCGCCCGGCATTATCGCGGCGGCGCTGCTGGCGTTGATCGTCTCTTTTGACGACTATGTGATTACCAGCTTAGTGGCCGGCGTGGATTCGGAGACGCTCCCGATGGTCATTTATGCCATCGCGCGGCGCGGGGCGAATCCGACGATTAACGCCGTTTCAACGTTGATTGTGGTGGGATTTGGAGCGTTGATCATTATCAGTGAACGGGTGCGGCAGCGGTGAGCCGGCACAGACACTTCGGTGTTCTTCGTCATCACAACGTCCCGATCCTATCGCGACAACTCGGGCGCTAGGGCGAAGTCTGTGAGTGGCGTCGTACCTCACGCAGGAACGAAACCGGATCCAGAATCTGCAGACCAGGGGCGAGATTCCGGAGGAGTGCTCCGTCGGCGTTTGAAGGATTAGCCAGGTCGAGAAAATCGCCGTCTCTGCTGACCAGGAACCCTGCTCGCGCGGCGATCGCGAGATTGACGTACGGCTCATCCCTGGGATCGCGCTCATAGGCAACGGCNNGGCGCCAGCAGCGCCATCACGTCGAGCGGCACCCTGAAGGAAGACCATGCAATCGAAGACGGCACGGGGTTTTGGCGGGTCCGCGCTCACTGGCCCTTAACGCGGGTTCGCTCCTGGTGGGATTCGTCGCGGGCGTCCGAGAACAGACGGTCCAGCTCATCGTCGGTGATCCCGCTACTGCCCACCTGATCACGGAACGGAGCAAGAATGTCAGCAATGGAAGGTTCCCCGCCGAGGTCTCTGGCAAGTAAGTCGCGAATGTAGACATCGCGACCCAGCCCGCTTCTCCGAGCTTTCTCGTCCACCATTTTCAGAAGCTCTTCTGGAAGGGGAATCTCAATTGTCTTGTTCATCGCGTATCCGCGTCCGGCGTTCTATCATTCTGTCACCTCCTGCGCCTCGGAGGCTAACGGCCGTGCTGAAGGCGCTCACGGCGATCTTTTGCATGAGACCCTCGACGTCCGCGGTATTTATGCCGAGCTCGCCGCCTCGACCTCATCCCATAGGGGCTCCGGAAGATTGAACGGCGGATGAGTGCTCATGTCCGGTATCATCTCATTGTGTCATTTCTGCTGGGGCACTCTATGTCAGGATTCGCGCCGATCCCCCTGGCGCTCGCCCTTGCAGTCTTTGCAATACCGATACTCTCCGGAAGCGATTCGCCGGCCAAGAGCCGCATCGTCAGCCTGAACGTGATCGCGGTAGACACTCAGGGACAGATCGTCGAAGATCTGCATCGTGAAGATCTTCGCGTTTCTGACGGCGGAGTGAGCCGGAACCTTCTCTTCTTACGACGCGTTGGAAACGAAGACTGGAATCCCCCGCCGCTGGGACCGAATGAAGTCTCCAACCGCTCGGGCTCCTCTGAACCTTACGCAACCATTGTTCTCCTCGATCTGTTTAACGAAGACTTTGCCGCCCAGGCGAATGCGGAGGGCCGCCTCATTCACGATCTCCAATCTCTGTCGAACGTCGATTCCCTCTTTCTTTACATCCTGAACGCAGACGGTCAACTGGTCGCCGTCCGCGAAATCCCGTTCGATCTCCATTTTCACCTCCGTGGACCATCCACGGAACCGCGTTGGACCGACGGACTGAAGGCGCTGATGGACGCGGCGCTCGATCGGTCTGTCGGTCCGCAACGCCCGAGCATCACGATTTCAGATCGCGCGGATCTTACCTTCCATTCGCTCGATTCACTGGCCGTACAACTTTCCCGAATTCCCGGCCGGAAGAATATCGTCTGGCTCAACAATGGACTACCGAATCCAACGCGGCTTGCGTTCGCTAACTCGCCGCGTTTCGTCTCGATGAGAGCGGCCGGTTATTCGCAGGATCTGAATGTCCTGAGCCAGCGTTTCAACGCCTTTGGAGAGGCTCTTTATGCGCTGAACCCGTTTTCGTCCAATTATTCTCTCTTGAGCGCGGACGCGGGAGCGACTCTGGATGCGTTGGTAGCGGAAACGGGCGGTCGCTTCAATGATGGAAAAGAGATGGGGGATGTCATCGAACAGGCATTAAGGGACGCCCGCACCACTTACCAATTGGGATATGAGGAGCCGTTTCACAGCCTGGATGGAAAGCTTCACAAGCTGCGCGTGGCGACGAGTCGCAAGGGTATCCAAATCCAAACGAAAGCCCATTACTTAGCAGTTCCGGGAATGGCCGACGCGGGTTTCGTTCAAATGATTCATTCCGCGTCCATTCCTCCGTTCGACGCGGCTGAGATCGGGATACGCGGAGTGGTCTCGCGCGACCCCGCAAACTCGCGAATCGTTGGTCTGCGGATTCTGGTGAACGCCCGCGATCTCGCGCTCATCCATGAAAAAGCTGGGTACGAGGGGTTGCTGCGCCTCGCCGTGGTGGGGTATCTGCAGAGCGGCAGGGATTCCGGCGCGCCTATTGTCCCCTTTGAACTGGTTCTTCATCACAGCGAGTTACAGCATCACAAGATCCTGAATGACGGAATCCTCCTGAAGCAGAATGTGAAACTGGGCGCGCGGATCACGAAGGTCCGTGTCATTGTGATTGATGAAACGTCGGAGACAGTAGGCACGCTGACGCTTCCCGTCTAAGTGAGAGAGAGCTACTGGTGAAACCTTCAGTGAATCGTCGGGCTTTTCTTCTTTCCGCAACCACAGCGCTCGCCGCCTGCCAGCGGGACCGCCGGCCACGGCTGAACGTGTTCAACTGGTCGAGTTATATCGATCCAAAATCAATCGAGAAATTCAGCCAGGAGTTCGGCGTTCGCGTACGCTATGCCGTTTATGAAAGTAACGAAGAGATGCTGGCCAAGGTGATGACGGGTAACTCGGGCTGGGATGTGGTGTTCCCGACGCATAGCCGCATCCCGCCGATGGCGCATCGAGGGTTGATCGCGCCGCTGGACCATCGCCGGCTGACGAATCTGCATCAGTTGAGCGCGGCGTTCCAGCGGCCCGTGTGGGACGCGGAACTCCAGTGGGGCGTCCCGTACATGTGGAACGGCACCGGCATCGCGTATAGCCAGAGTTTGCAACCGGCGCCGCGCGCCTGGGCGGATCTTTGGTCGGACCGCTTGCGCGGCCGATTGACCATGCTCGATGATCCGGAAGACGTGATTGGGGCCTGCTTACTGAAGGCCGGGTACCCCTTTGGCGCGGAGGGCCGCGAGGCGCTGATGCGGGCGCGCGTGGAAGCGATTGCGGAGAAGCGCTACATCCGCGCTTACTTGAATGCGGAGGTGCGCGACCAGCTTGTGGCGGGCGATGTGCTGGCCGCGCAAATGTGGTCCACCACAGCGCAGCAGGCATTGAATGCGCAGCAAGCTTCGCGGCCGCTGGCGTTCGTGTATCCGGCGGAAGGCTTTCCGCTCTATTGCGACAACGCGGTGATTTTGGCGGAAAGCAGACGGCAGGAGCTGGCTCACACGTTCCTTGATTTTTTGCTGAGGCCTGAGATTGCGGCGGCCAATGCGACGGTAGGGGAAACGGCGACTTGCAACGAAGGCGGCCGGATGCTGCTGCCTGCGAGCGAGCGGGATAGCGCGGTTCTTTACGGGACGCCGGAGATTTTGAAGCGCGGCACCTGGCCAGCCGCGCCGCCCTCTGACGCGCAGAGATTGCGGGATCGCATCTGGACAGAGATCAAGTCGGCTTAAGATGTCGTGTTATTCTGGGGGGTGCCGCGAAATTGTGCGGCTCAACCCTCCCCGTATGCGCCCGTAGCTCAGTTGGATAGAGCGTTTGGCTACGAACCAAAAGGTCGCACGTTCGAGTCGTGCCGGGCGCACCA
>PLFE01000170.1 GCA_003136675.1 Bryobacterales bacterium | reverse complement strand
AAACGACCCGCCGGCTGGGCACTCCGCTGCCCCCGGAGACGGAGGAAATCATCCGCCAGGCGGCCCGCTACGGCCTCTTGCTCAAAGATGAGCTCAGCTTGCTCCCGCAAAAGGCTGCCGCATAGCAGCTTGATCAACACAGGGAAAAGACGCACTTTGCAGCAAACGGACGACGAGCAGTCGAGGAAGTCACCCCAGAACGGGTTCCGGCCGAAGCCGCAAGTGACTCGGAACAAACCAGATCAAGTGAACCTCTGATTCGCCAAGCGACCCGTCGGCTGGAGTTTCCCTGGTAAGCCAGGTGCTTTCACAGTCTTTCGCCGTAACAAGCTTAGACTGGTAGGTGATGTTGGAGCGCTTCGATGTGGTGGTGATCGGTGCGGGTCACGCGGGCTGCGAAGCCGCGCGGGCTTGTGCGCGCGTGGGCCTGCGCACCACCATGATCACCATGAACAGCGACCTGATCGCGCAGATGTCTTGCAATCCGGCGATCGGCGGCATCGCCAAGGGCCATCTGGTGCGCGAGATGGACGCGCTGGGCGGTGTGATGGGCGAGGTCACAGATGCGGTAGGAATCCAGTTCCGGCTGTTGAATACCAGCCGCGGGCCCGCGGTTTGGAGTCCGCGTGCGCAGTGCGACAAAAAGCTGTACCGGCAGCACATGAAGGCGGTTCTGGAACAAGAGCCGAATCTGCGGATCAAGCAGGCTGAAGTGGCCGAGATTCTGATCGAAGGCGGCCGCGTTCAGGGCGTCCGTTTACGAGATGGGCGTGAGGTTCGTTCCGGCGCGGTGATTGTGACCACCGGCACTTTCCTCAATGGCCTCGCGCATGTGGGCGAGGAGCGTTACGCGTGCGGACGCAATGGTGAAGCGCCTGCCAATGTGCTCGGAAATCAGCTTCGGAATCTGGGCTTGCAGTGGACGCGGCTGAAGACCGGNNGTTCCCACGCCGTTCTCCTTCATGACGGAGAAGATCGAGCGGAAGCAGATCCAATGCCACCTGGCCCACACGACGGAGGCAACGGCCAAGGTGATTCGCGACAGCATCTCGCGCTCGCCGCTTTATTCCGGGCAGATTGAAGGCATTGGCCCGCGCTATTGTCCCTCGATTGAAGATAAGTTCGTGAAATTTCCGGATAAGCCTTCGCATCAGATCTTTCTGGAGCCGGAAGGTCTCGATACGCACGAGGTTTACGTGAATGGCATGTCGACCAGCATGCCGATCGATGTGCAGGCGGCCATGGTGGCGTCGATTCCGGGCCTGGAAAATGCGGAGATGATCCGGCCGGGTTATGCGATTGAGTACGATGCGGTCGATGCGCGCGAACTGGATCATAGTTTGGAAGTCAAGAGCATCCCCGGCTTGTTTCTGGCGGGGCAAATCAACGGGACTTCGGGTTATGAAGAAGCCGGCGCGCAGGGATTGATGGCCGGTTTGAATGCGGCGGCAAGCGTGATGGGCCGCTCACGCTGCGTGGTTTCCCGCATGGAGGCTTACATCGGCATCATGATTGACGACTTAGTCACCAAGGGCGCCGATGAGCCGTATCGCATGTTTACTTCCCGCGCGGAATTCCGGCTGCATCTTAGGATCGACAACGCCGATGAGCGGCTCACGCCGATAGGTCGCGAGTTAGGTCTGGTGTCGGATGCGCGATGGGAGATGTTCCAGACAAAGTCTGTGCAGAAGGCTAAGTTACTTGGTGCGCTCGAAGCGAGTAAGTACGGAGCGATGCTGCGGCGTCCGGAGATACGGCTGGCCGATCTTTCAGATTGGGTCGGCAAGATCATTCAAGAGCCGCTGGCGCGGGGCGTGATGGAGTCGGTGGAAGTGGAAGCCAAGTACGCCGGTTATATCTCGCAGCAGCGCCGTCATATGGATAAGATGCAGCGGTCCGAAGGCCGGCTGATTCCAGGCCGGTTTGTTTATAAGTTGGTTCCGGGGCTATCGCGTGAGGTGCTGGATAAGTTGGAGCGTGTACAGCCAGCGACGTTGGGACAGGCGGCAAGAATTCCGGGGGTTACGCCGGCGGCGGTTTCGATTTTGGATGTGTACTTGAGTATTGCGGGGCGGTAAGTTCTGTGGAGCGATGCGGATGTCAATCTGTTACAAGCGTTGCCACTAAACACCACGGTCGGCATAGATGGATTCCCGCTCCATGGCTTCATCTGGCAGGACCACGGTAATGTCGGCATGGCTTGCCGTCCATACCCACGGGCCCGCGCTTCGGCGAGATAAGCCTGCTCCACCTGCGGCGCAAGATTTAGCGTCACGGTCATAGAAGCCCCTCAGCTCAACATAGCGCATCTCAACCATCCACATGATCTGCAAACAACCGATCCAACTCAGCCTTATGATCCGCCGCCAGACGGTCCGATAGATCCCGCATCTCCCCTTTCCCCAGCTTCTGAAAATCCTTCGCGAGGGCGACATTCTCTTCGATATGCGAAACCTTTGGCATCCCGATCACGACCGCGCTCACCGGCAGCGACAAGGAATAACGAATCAGCTTCTCCACCGGCGCCTTATCCACAAGACCATCCTGCGCGAAGATCTTCATCGCCACCACGCCCATATTCTTCTGCCGAGCTGCCGGCAGCGCCACCGTCTCGAAACTCTGCTGCAACCGCGTCATCCCAAAGCCGCCGTCCGGCTTGGCCATGCCTGCGCGGGCGGCGTTCAGTGCCATCTGGGTGCAATCGAAATCGTTGTGCTCCAGCGCCGCCTTCAGCACATGCGGATCGGTGTGGCTCGTGATGCCGATGGCCCGCGTCACCTTCTGGTCGCGCAGTTGATAAAGCCGCTTCAGCACACCATCGGGGGCTTCGATCTTCGCCAGATCGTCCGCGCCGGCGAGGCTGTGGATGTGGATCAGGTCGATCTTGTCCATCTGGAGCCGCTTCAGACTCGCCTCGATGGTGCGCATAGCTTCATCGCCATTCCGCTGGGGGATCTTAGTCGCCACCCACACAGGGTCCGCGCCGTTCTTACCGCGATGCTTCAACACTTTGCCCACGCGTTCCTCGCTCAGGCCGTCCTGGTAATCGGCGGCCGTATCAAGGTAGGTGATGCCGCGCTCCAGCGCCAGGTTCAGCGCGGCCAGCGCCTCGTCTTCCTCCTTGTACATCAGGAAACGGCTGCCGCACCCAAAAGCCAGGATCGAGACTTGAGCACCAGTGCGCCCCAGAGTCCGCTGCGGCATCCCTTTCCGGTTCACCTCGGAGGCAAACAGCGAAGCGGACGACAAAGCCGTCAGCGCGGTGGATTGGATGAATTCCCGACGAGAGCACGTCATGCTCTAGTTTTGTCACACTAGTAGCTTGAGTTCAACCGTAGTCGCCGTACTTGCAGAAAAACCGTCCGTCGCGCGCGATATCGCCAAAGTGCTGGGCGCCAACACACGCGGGGATGGATATATGCATGGCAACGGCTACGTGGTCACCTGGGCCATTGGGCACCTGGCCGCGCTTGCGCAGCCGCACGAAATCCGGCCGGAATGGAAATCCTGGCGCCGCGAATTGCTGCCCATGCTGCCGGAACAATGGCCCCTGGTGATCTACGAAAGAACCAAAGATCAGTTTGAAGTCGTCAAGAAAATCCTGCTCTCCCCAAAGCTCTCAAACGTCATTTGCGCCACCGATGCGGGGCGCGAAGGCGAGTTGATCTTCCGCTACATCTACGAGGCCACGGGCTGCTCCAAACCCATCAGCCGTTTGTGGATTTCGTCGCTCACTCCGGAAGCCATTCGCAAGGGTTTCGACGCAGTGAAGCCGGGTCGCGATTATGAGCCGCTCGCCGCCGCCGCCAAAGGGCGCAGCCGCGCGGACTGGCTGGTGGGCATGAATCTCTCCCGCGCCTACACGCTCACCTACGGCGCTTACGGCAACGACATGAGCGTGGGGCGCGTGCAAACGCCCACTCTCGCCATGGTCGTCGAGCGCGAGCTGGCCATCCGCAATTTCGTTCCCGAGGACTATCTGGAAGTGATGGCGACCTTCCGGCCCACGGGAAAGCCGAACGCCGAATCCTATCGCGGAACGTGGGTACGCGACACGGAGGATATTCAGAAATCGGCGCGCCTCGCGCCGGATGGACTCGAAGCCGGCCATATCGTCCAACGCGCCCGCACCGGAAAAGCCGCCATCGAATCGGTCAAGGCCGAAACACAGCGCATCGGCCCGCCGCCGCTTTACGACCTTACCGAACTCCAGCGTCATGCCAATCGCCTCTTCGGCTTCAGCGCGCAGAAGACTCTCGATGTAGCGCAGGAGCTTTATGAAAAGCGCAAGCTGATCAGTTATCCGCGCACCGACAGCCGGCATCTTTCGCAGGATGTGGCGGCCACTCTGCCGCGCATCGTTCCGGTCATCGCGGGTCCTTACCGCGAGCATCTGGCGCCGGGCACGGGCGAGCGTCCGCTCGGGAAAAGGTTCGTGGATGACGCGAAGGTGAGCGATCACCACGCCATCATTCCGACCGTCATTTCCGCCACTCCAGATTTATCCGCCGATGAGCGCAAGATCTATGACCTCATTTGCCGCCGCTTGCTGAGCGCGTGGCATGAGGATCATGTCTGGTCCATCACCACCGTGATCACCGCGATTGTGAATGACGTTGTGGTGGATGCGTATCATTCGTCCGGGAAGGTGATCCAGCAGGTCGGTTGGAAGGTTTTGGACTTCCAGACCGCGGGCAGAAAAGGCGAAGAAGAGCAGGCGCTGCCTACCGGCCTGACGCAGCGGCAGCCGCAGGATGTGCTCGATGTCGAAAGCCTCAAGAAGAAGACCCGCGCCCCCAAGCGGCTCACCGAAGCCACGTTGTTAACGGCGATGGAGACAGCCGGGAAAACGCTTGATGAAAAAGAGCTGTCGGATGCCATGAAAGAGAGCGGGCTGGGAACTCCGGCCACGCGCGCGTCCATCATCGAAGTGCTGCTCAAGCGCGAATACATTGCCCGGAACGGGAAGAATCTGGAAGCGACGGAGAAGGGCATCCAGTTGATTGAGGTGGTGCATCCGGAAGTGAAGAGTCCCGCGATGACCGGTCAATGGGAGGCGTATTTGAAGCGCATCGAGCGCGGTCAGGCTGAACTTGGCCCGTTCCTCGATGGCATTGAGAAGTACGTGAAAGAGGTGGTGGGCAAGGTTGGGCGGATTCCGGCCAGGAATACCTCCGCTACACCGTCCGTAGCCCCCGCAATGGCCCCTACGTTGGAACCTACCGTACTCGCCGTGAATGACGAAAAGCTGCCCGATCTGCTGCACCGCGCGTTCGGCTTCACCTCTTTCCGCGCCAATCAGGAAGAGGTTTGCCGCACCGTCATCGAAGGGCGCGATGTCTTGCTCGTGATGCCCACCGGAGCGGGTAAGTCGCTCTGCTACCAACTGCCGGGTATCGCGCGCGGCGGCGCCACGCTGGTGATCAGCCCGCTGATCGCGCTGATGGAAGATCAATACGCCAAGCTCCGCGAACGCGGCTTTGCAGTGGAGTGCATCCATTCCGGACGCGATCGCGCGGCCTCGCGCCAGGTCTGTCTCGACTATCTTGCAGGCAAGCTGCAGTTCCTCTTTATCGCGCCGGAGCGCCTGCGCGTGCCCGGCTTCCCGGAGATGCTCGCCAGGCGCAAGCCGGGGCTCATCGCCATCGACGAAGCGCATTGCATCTCGCAATGGGGCCACGATTTTCGTCCGGATTACCGGCTGCTGGGCGGCCACTTACCCAAGCTGCGGCCTGCGCCGGTAGTGGCTTTGACAGCGACAGCAACGGCCGTCGTCCAACAGGATATTCGCCAGCAACTAGGCCTTGCAAATCCCGCCAGTTTCATCCATGGCTTCCGCCGCTCCAACATCGCCATTGAGGTGGTCGAAACCGAGACATCGCAGCGGCCGGAACTGGCGCGGGAGTTACTGGCTGACCCGGACCGCCGCCCAGCCATCATTTATACGCCTAGCCGCAAACAGGCAGCCAGCCTGGCCGCATTTCTTTCTTCAGACTTCTCTACAGCGGCCTATCACGCCGGGCTCGACGCTGAGCGCCGACGGCACGTGCAGGACCAGTTTCTGGCAGGAAAGCTGGAAGTGATTGTGGCGACCATTGCGTTTGGAATGGGCATCGATAAGGCCAACATCCGTTCGGTCATTCACACGGCTCTGCCAGGAAGCGTGGAGGCCTATTACCAGGAGATCGGGCGCGCGGGACGCGATGGCCAGCCCAGCCGCGCCATCCTGATGCACTCCTACGCCGACCGCTACACGCACGACTTCTTCTTCGAGCGCGACTATCCGGATGTACTTCTGCTCGACCAGATCTACTCGCGCCTGCGCGAAGAGCCGCAGCCGCGCGAGTTTCTGGAGAAGCAGAGCCGCATTGGTGGGGATGTGTTCGAAACGGCTCTCGAAAAACTCTGGAGCCATGGGGGCGCGATCGTCGACGCTTCGGACAACGTATCCCGCGGTGGCGTGGAGTGGCGCGATTCCTATCTTGCGCAATCCGAACAGAAGCAGACGCAGATTGAGAACATGATCCGGTATGCTCAGAGCAATCACTGCCGCATGTCGAGTCTCGTACGGCATTTCGGCGATCTGGCGGACGGGTTAAAACCGTGCGGCATCTGTGATTTCTGCTCTCCGGAGAGTTGCATCGCACAGCAGTTCCGGCCGGCTACACCGATGGAACAGGCCGTAGCGGAGGATGTCCTTCAGGCGCTGATGACCAGCGGCCGATCGGTGGGCAAGCTGCACGCCGAGGTCTGTGGCAGCCGAAGCTTGAACCGCGACGAGTTTGAGGAAGTGGTCGGCGCCATGGCTCGCGCGGGACTCGTGCGGCTGCACGACGAGGTTTTTGAAAAAGACGGGAAGACGATTCCGTTCCGCAAGGTGACGAGCACTCGTGACGCTGAGATTGTGGAACTGACGATCCGGGATCGTGGCGCGCCTGTCCGCGGCAGGCAGGGGACGAAAAAGCGCAAGACCGCGAAAAAGAAGGCGGAACCGAGGGAAGCGGTGCGGCCGCAGGCCGAGCAACCTTTACGCGCCTGGCGCGCTGGTCTGGCCAAGCGCCAGGGCGTGCCCGCATTTCGAATCATGTCCGACAAGGTGCTGGTCGCCATCGCCGAGAGACGGCCCAAGACCGCGGCCGAATTGCTTGCCATACCAGGAATCGGAATCAAAGCCGTGGAGAAGTATGGCGCGCAGATCTACCGGATTCTAAATCAGGCGCGCGCATGAATTGGATAGATGGGATCATGCAATAGGAAGGATGAATTGTGACCGCATCGCACGCTGGTACCGCTGGCTTGAGTACGCTTCATTCGGACGCGCGCTGGAGCGCAGAAGGTTAGAATACCTCGCGGCGACGGCAGACGCGCGCCGGGTGTTGATTCTGGGCGAGGGTGATGGCCGTTTTCTGGCCGCCTTCTTCCGCCTTAGCAAATATTCAGTCGTGGATGCAGTCGAGACCAGCCGCGAGATGATCCGGCTGGCGCTCGCTCGTGCCGGTATGGCCCGGCGCCGCGTCACGTTCCATCATGCGGACGCCCGTCTGTTCGCACTCGGCGAGGGCCAGTACGACTTGATCGTCACCCACTTTTTCCTGGATTGCTTTTCGACGGAAGAGAGTCGGTGCCTGATTTCGCGGATCTCTGCCGCCGCGGCGCCGCGCGCTCGATGGTTAATCTCGGAATTTCATCAACCCTACAAGGGGTTCGCCCGCTACTGGACCGCTTCCTTGATCCGGGTCTGCTACCTCTTCTTTCGCCTGACGACTGGCCTTGAGACGAGTCAGTTGCCGGAATACCGTGAGGCACTCCGCGCCAATGGCTTCAGACGCGCCCACCACCAGACAGAAAGGGGTGGACTGCTGATCTCAGAACTCTGGGAGCGGGAGTGGCGGGGGCTCTAGCTACGGTGGCTTCATTTGCGCGTGGTTGCCCTTGCGGAGGCGGTCTGCTCGTTCAAACGTTGAACGTTCACGCCCCTGAAGATCAGCCATAGCATCAGCGACGCTTCCGCGAGGATGCCGAGTGCCTCGATGTAGGGGGACAAATACTTTGCGATCGGGGGCGCCAGGAAGGCTAGCCAACCCAATCCGGCAAACGCCATCAACCAACCGAGAAGCCTGGGCAGGAACGTCGATCTGAGAATGAGATAACCGATCAGAAGGCAATAGAACCCAAAACCCCACAAGGGGTTGATTTCTAATGCGGCGAAGTGAAAAAGGTCGAGAACTCCAATGGCGCAACCCAACAAGCTAAATAGCGCCGCGAGCAACGAGACGCTCCTGTTCACCGGCTGGAACAAGTAGTAGAAGAGTAGCGTCAGTAAGACGTACAGGCCGTAAGCGACGAGATTTCCGGCGTTCCCATAAACAACGAAATTCCGGCTAGCGAGCCCGCAAAGGGTGCGNNTTGCGGGCGACTTACTTAGAAGGAACTGGGCCAGTATCGCTGTAACGAAGTAAAGCAAATAAACGATGCCCGCAACCCTGCCCATGGAAGCCGGCCAGGCGGCTTGAACGCGTCCAAAAATCACGCCGGTGCTCATACTCGCTCCGCCGGGTTTCCCCGGAAACAAACAATCCGCTTGACCTCAAGCCGGGATCCCTGAGGCCAAGTCGAATTGACGAAACAGCCGTTAGTTGATGTTGATCGCCACCGGCGCCGAGGGAATTCCGTTCGCCACCACCACCAGACTGCTGGCTCCCGTTTCGATACCGGTAGGGACCGCGAAATGCGTGGTCACCGTCGCGGAACTGGCAACCGCCATGGAACTATGGCCGTACGTGCGGGCATAGAAGACATGACCCGTCGCCTTGTTGATAATTTGCACCAGAGGATAGTTCGTGGCCATTTGTGCGTCGTCGCCATAATAAGCGCCAGCGTCCATGCCATTAAACAAGGTCCCCTGAATCGCATAGCTCGATCCTGGCGTCAGCGATTTGGCGACGGCCTTCACCACAGGCTGCCACGCCGAACTGTAGGTGCCGGCCGCCGTGTAGATCTCGACATTCGTGCTGCCATCGGTCCAAAGAATCTGGCCTGTGGGTAGCACCAGCATGCGGCCCACGTAAGAAGGTTCACCGCTGGCCGTTGAGGTTGCCGCAACCTGCGTGAGGGTCGTGCCATTGTATTCAAAGAAATAGCTCGGGGGGTTATAAACACCGGGGCTTGCCTGGATGAGGACGTTGCCGTCCGGCAGAACCGCCGCGGGACCATCCGCCACGTCCAGTTGTCCTCCGATGTTCGGGAACTTCGGACCGGCCACCCATGAGCCGGCGCCCGTAGCGGAAGGCGTGTAGACCGCGGTATTTCCCGTGGCTCCGATATAGAACACGTTGCCATTGGGCAGAAGCGGACCCGGTCCCAGTTCGTGCGAACTCGGGTCGGCCAGTTGGATGCCCGTGCTGCCGCCGCTCACCCATTTGGCTTTCGCCGGAAGGTACAACTCGAAGTTCAGCGGATCGCTCGTGTTGTTCGCGTCAACTGTCAAAAGCGCTCCGCTGGGAAGCAGCGTATAGGCTTCTTCGTCGTAGCTGTCGGCTTTCCCGGTCCCCACGACTGTCCATGCCAGGGTGGAAGCATCCAGCGTTGCCTGTTGTGGAGTGGAATGGCAGCAAGAGGCCAGCAGGAAAGTTCCGTTCGGAAGCACCACGCTTTCGGCATCGCCAATCTCGCTCCAGCCCGAGGGCGCGGCCACCTTGGTCCACGTATTCGCCACAGGGTCATAGATGGCGCCCAGGTTCGTCCAGTCGGCGCTCAGGAAGTTGTATTCGCCACCCATCACGATCACGCGATCGTCCGGCAGGACCGCCGATGCGTAATAGAGTGGGCCGTAGTTCGATGGCAGCGAAGCCACTTCCGTCCACGTCCCGTTCACGTAGCTTCCGGTGTTGTCGGGAGTCAGGGTATAGTACTGACTCGCACCGTAGGCCTGAACCAGAATGCGGCCGTCGGTAAGTTGAAGAGCCGTACTCGCATCAAAAGGGGCCTTATTCTTGAGCGTAGTCCATGTTTGAGCCTGGCCAGCACCGGACCACACCGCCGCCACCAAAAATCCGAGCGTCAGGGTCCTCAGCGTATCGAGAAATCTTGATTGCATTCACACCTCAGGTAAGAAAATTAGGGTCTGCGCCTTAGAAGACGCCTAAGGATTATACCCCGTCGTGCTAGCTTTCATAGAAAGCATGCACCGTTACTTTCCGTCTATTCTCTTCCTCCTGGCAGGACACGGGCTCTCTCAAACCCAGGTTTCCGAGGCCGAAGTGGCCCGCGTCCAGAAATCCGCCATCCTGATCGACACGCATAACGACGTCACCAGCGCCACCGTGGCCGGGCTCGATATCGGCAAGGCCCGCACGGACGGCCACACCGATATTCCGCGCATGCGCGCCGGTGGCATGGGCGCCCAATTTTTCGCGGTTTACGTGGGCCCGGAATACGCCCGGGACAAAACGGCGGCGCACCGTGCGCTCGAAATGATAGATACCGTCCGCCACGACATCATCGAACGCTACCCGGATACCTTTGTCTACGCCACCACGGCGGACGACATCGAACGCGCGCACCGCAGCGGGAAGATCGCCGCGCTGATGGGGATTGAAGGCGGCCACGCCATTGAGGACAGTCTGCGCCTTCTGCGCGACTATTATGTTCTGGGCATCCGTTACATGACCCTCACCCACACCAATAGCAACCACTGGGCGGATTCTTCGGGCGACCCCGATAAACCCAATAACGGCCTCTCCGATTTCGGCAAGCGCGTGGTCACGGAAATGAACCGCCTGGGGATGATTGTCGATATCTCCCACGTCTCGGACAAAACGTTCTGGGACGCTCTCGCGGTAAGCCGCGCGCCCATCTTCGCCTCGCATTCCTCCTGCCGCGCATTGACCAACGTGCCGCGCAACATGACCGACGAAATGATCGCCGCCATGGGGAAGAAAGGCGGCGTGATCCAGATCAACTTCAATTGCGGATTTCTTTCGGAGAAGTCTGCTGCATCCGATGCGGCGCTGGGCCCGGAAGTGATGAAGCGCTTCGCGGAAATGGAGGCGCAATATAAGAACGATCCTCCCGGTCTGCTGGATGCCCGCCGGAAACTCGAAGCCGAGTATGCGGGCAAAACCGTTCGCGCCACATTGCAGGATGTAGTGGATCATATCGACCACGCCGTGAAAATTGCCGGCATCGATCACGTAGGCCTGGGCAGCGATTTCGACGGCGTCGAATGCACTCCCATCGGACTTGACGATACCTCCAAGTGGCCGAACCTGACGCGCGCGCTTCTTGAAAAAGGCTACAGCGCCGGCGACATCCGGAAGATCTACGGTTTAAACACGCTCCGGCTGATGCGAGCCGTCGAAAAGACCGCCGCGGAGATGCAACGTGAGCCTGCCTCGGAAGAGTCTCGCTGAGAGCGGGCTCAGGATTTCAACAATTCCAGCTTACGCGCCCGCATCCATCGCATTCGATCCTGCTGCTCGCTGTAAAGCGTACTCAAACCCGCCCAGTAGTACCCCGCCACAAACAACGCCAGAAAAGGCACCGCCAGGAAGTTATAGGTGGTGATTGCGAACGCCACCATCAAAACAAAATAACTGCCCACTGCAAGCTCGGCCCACGGAAGCCAACCGCTCCGCCCCCGGTACTTTTTCTCTTCCGTTTTGCGAGTCACCCCCGACCCAAACTTCGCCGTGCGCACAAAACCCGTCTGTACCCCGAACAGCGCCTCCAGCACTGCGCGCGTATTGATCAGGGTCAGCCCGATTCCCACCATCATCAGCATCGGCAGCAACAACAGCGCCCGCTTCCAGGTCTTCGGATGCAGTTCGCGATACGCGATGATATAGAACGCTGAAATCGACCAGAACGACGCGAAAATCAATGGGAAGTCGATTAGTACCATTTGCCACACGCCCATGTAGAACCGCACAATCATCACCGGCAGCATCAGCGCCGAAACCACGATCATCAGCGGGTACGATACGTTCGGGGTCAAGTGCAGGAAAGCTTCAATCTTCACGCGCCACGGGATATCCGCCTTCCAGATCCGCGCCACCAGTTTGCGCGCTACCTGCGTCAAGCCCTTCGCCCAACGCGATTGCTGCACCTGGAAGCCATGCATCTCCACCGGCAACTCCGACGGGCAATCCAGACCCGGCATGTACACGAAACGCCAGCCCTTCAACTGCGCCCGGTAGCTCAGGTCGGAATCCTCCGTCAAAGTATCGTGCTGCCATCCGCCGGCGTCGTCGATCATTGAGCGGCGCATAATACCCGCCGTGCCGTTGAAGTTGAAAAACAGGCCCGCGCGAGACCGCGCCCCGTGCTCCAGAATGAAGTGTCCATCCAGCATCATCGCTTCCACTTCCGTCAGGAAGTTATGGTTGCGGTTCAAGTAACTCCAGCGCGTCTGTACAACGCCCACTTCAGGATCGGTAAAGTGATGGATGGTCCGTGTCAGAAAGTCCTGCGGTGGAACGAAATCGGCGTCAAAGATGGCGATGAATTCGCCCGTCGCCGTCTTCAACCCTTCCTGAAGAGCCCCCGCCTTGAACCCATTCCGGTTCGTGCGGTGCAGATACTCGATGGGATGCCCCATATTGCGGTACCGCTCCACCAACGCTTCCGCGAACATGTGCGTATCGTCGGTGGAATCATCAAGCACCTGAATCTGCAGGCGATCCTTTGGATAATCCAGCTTCACCACTTCCTCAATCAACCGCTCCACCACGTAGCGCTCATTAAATAGAGGAAGCTGCACTGTCACCGCGGGCAATTCGATGAAGCTGGCCGAAGCCACGTCCACCTTCTTCTTCCGGTGCTTGAAGTAGGTGTGAATGGTCGCGTACCGGTGAAGGCCGTACACCGACAACAATCCCAGAATCGAAAAGTAGGGGATGAGAAGCGCCCAGTCGAACCAACTCAACTGGTGTACGCCCGCAAACGTATCATCGAAGAATCCGTTTACGAAACGGCTGGCCGAAGTAAAGCTCGCTAAAGCGAATGGTGGCATCGTTTCCAAGACCTTGCCAGGTCAGCTCATTTTATTCTAATGTCCTCCGGATTTCATTTCTGTGCGATCCCGTACAATCATTACAATGCTTTTACGCCAACTGGTACCCATACTCCTCGCTGTTTCGTGCGCTTCCGCCGGTACTCTCCGCGTGAGCGTAAAGGATCCCAGCAAGGCTGCGGTTCCGGAAGCGTCCGTTCGCATCGGTACGGAGGCTGGAATCGACGCGGGCACGAAGGCAACCGGTGCGGACGGTACGGCAACCTTCCCGGACCTGCCGGCCGGAAAGTATTCCATCACCGTCAATCACGATGGTTTCGCCGCCGCACAAAAGAGCGTTGAGCTTCCCGAGCAGGGTGAAAGTTCGATTGAGATCGACCTTGTCATCGCCGCTCAGGAAACCACCGTCGAAGTGGAGAGCCATTCGTCGCTGGCCAACGCCGACCCTAATTATAAGAAGCTCCGCAATGCCGGGATCGACGAAAGTTACCTCGTCGAGAATATCGTCTTGAAGCGCGATGTGGGTACGTTGACACTGAAGAGCGGCGCCATCAGTTTCGCCGCGCCGGTGCTGGGCCGGGTTGCCATCGCCGTCTTCAGCGGCGAGGGTTCTTTCCAACTCGCGCCGGCCATGCGCCTCGAAGCCCTGCATCTGGCCAAAGTCACCGGAGAGCCCGGATTTTCCGATAGTTTCGAATCCGCCGTCTTTCTTTTCGCCGATGACACGTACAAGGAACTGAAGCAATCGCTGAAGACGAAAGCCGATGGCGGCAAGAATGCCGTAGTCCTCGAAAGCTTCCGCCATCACGTGCGCCATCATGACGAGTCGCCGGGCTCGTTCACGGAATACCTGCTTCAGGGCGATTCCGTTCGTAACCTGGATGCCGACCTTCTCGCCGAACTTTATAACCCGAAATATGCCGGTTCCTTCACCGCCTATATGCACGCCAGAAAACATCCCGATCTTCGCTTCATCGTCGATCCGCTGGGCGCGCTTCCCGAGATCTTAAGTCCTGAAGAGGTGGCGCTGGTCAGTATTGAACCCAATGGGGAGCAGGACGGCGTCCTATACCTCACGCATTATGCGAGGGAGTGGGAGAACAAGACGGCGTCGAGCGATGAGGATAAGCGCACCTTTACGCCACTGCACTATAAGATTGAAACCGTCATAGGCAAGAACGCGCATCTCGCCTCCGTGGCTACCGTGACGATTCAAGCGCTGCGGGATGGCGATCGCATCGTTCCCTTCTCGCTTCTGCCGAACCTTCGCGTCTCTCGCGTCAGCCTCGGCGGCAAAGACGTTCCTTACATGCAGGAGTCGCGCAAACAGGATGCGGGTTACTCCGTCGTCCTTCCCGATCCAACTACGCCGGGACAGAAGTTTGACCTTCAAATCGAATACGCCGGAGACAAGGTAGTGCATGACGAAGGTGGAGGAAACTTTTCCGTAGGAGCTCGCGAGAGCTGGTACCCCAGCCTGAATGTCTTTAAAGACCGCCCTACTTATGACCTCACTTTCAAAGTGCCACGCCGCTACACGCTGGTCAGCATTGGAAAACTTGTCAGCAAGGAGCGCGAAGACGATTTTTCGGTAACCCATTGGACCACGCTCCCCATGGCCGTGGCAGGCTTCAACTATGGCGATTTCAAAGAGAAGGAGATCACCGACCAGGATTCCAAATACGACATCGAAGCGTACGCCACATCGGAACTACCCGACTACCTGAGGCGCTTCAGTGACATCGCGAACATGACGCCGTCGCGTATGGCCAACAATGCCATCGTTGACGCCGAGAACTCCATCCGCTGCTTCAAGTACTGGTTCGGTGACATTCCCTATGGCCGTATCGCCATCACGCAGCAGCCGCAATTCAACTTCGGACAGTCCTGGCCCACGCTGGTTTACTTGCCGGTCACCGCGTTCCTGGACGAAACACAGCGCTACATGATGATGGGCTCCCACGTCTTCCAGTTCAATAACTTTATAGACGAAGTGACGGCCCACGAAGTGTCGCATCAGTGGTGGGGCCATCTGGTCGGCTGGAGCAGCTACCACGACCAGTGGCTTTCCGAGGGCTTTGCCTTTTTCTCCGCGGGCCTTTTCCTGCAAGCCACCGAGAAGACGCCGGAAAAGTACCTGGCTTACTGGAAACGCGCCCGGACGCAGATTCTGGATAAGAATAATTTTGGCAACGCCCCCAACGATGCCGGCCCCGTCTGGATGGGCATTCGTTTAGATACCTTCAAAACGCCGGGTGCATATAACTGGCTGATCTATCGCAAGGGCGGTTACGCACTTCACATGCTCCGCTATCTCATGCAGGATCCCAAGACCGGGGATGACGATTTCATCGCCATGATGCATGATTTCACGGCAAAGTTCGCCAACAAGAATGCGAGCACCGAAGACTTCCGCGCCGTTGTCAACCAGCACATGAAGCCGCAAATGGACTTGGGCGGAAACAACAACATCAATTGGTTCTTCAGCCAGTATGTCTATGGCTCGGAGGTCGGCAGTTATCATCTCAACTACAAACTGAACCCCGAACCCGACGGGAAAGTCTTGTTCACGGGAACAGTGACGCAGAGTGGAGTCGGCGGCCAATTCCGCATGCGCGTGCCCATCTACCTGGACTTCGGGCAAGGGCCGCCAGTCAAGTTGGCCGACGTCGCCGTGGCCGGGAACGGCACCAGCAGCGAGCTCAAAATACGCCTACCGAAGCGCCCGAAGAAGGTCTTGCTCAATTACAACTACGACGTCCTGGCCCAGGATACCTCGGTATCAGAGATGTAACGTCAGGCGATTTCGATCACAATCTTGCCCTTCGCCTTGCCCGACTCCGAACGCGCCAATGCATCCAGACCCTTGGGCATGGGGAACACGCTATCGATCCGCGTGCGGATCTCACCCGCGTCAATCAACCTCGCCACTTCCCTCAGCGTCTCGCCATTCGGCAAAGCCCCAAACATCGCCGCCTTGATTCCGCGCTGCAGGGCAGTCTCCTGCGCCGGCGGCTGCACCGTCGAGATCAGGGCGCCGCCATCGCGCAACACGGTGAAAGATCGCTGCTGCGTCTCGCCGCCCACCGTGTCGAAAACAAGGTCGATATCGTGAACCTTGTCCTCGAACCTCTCACTCTTGTAGTCCACGGTCTCATCCGCGCCAAGGCTCCGGATGTAATCGAGATTATCGCCCGAAGCGGTGCCAATTACATACGCGCCCTTCCGTTTCGCCAACTGGACCGCCATCGCACCCACCATGCCGGCCGCGCCGTGGACTAATACCCTCTGGCCGGCTTGTAATTTACCGTGATCAAAAAGACCCTGCCATGCCGTCAAACTGGCCACGGGAATGGACGCGGCTTCCACAAACCCGAGCGTCTTTGGCTTGGGTGCGTATTCGCCAGGGAGAACGATCGCATACTCGGCGAACGCGCCATTCCGCGTCAATGCGCAGTAGGCATAGATCTCCTCGCCCGAACCCTCCACGGTTCCCGCCAGATCGCAGCCTAGAGTAACGGGGAACTGCAGATTGAGGAAACCCATGTTGCCCTGCCGGATCTTCCAATCCACCGCGTTCACGCCGGCTGCTTTCACGCGAACCAGAATCTCACCGGCCTTCAGCTGCGGCCGGGGGGCATCCTCCACGCGAACTACTTCCGGTCCGCCATAAGAATGAATTCGAATTGCCTGCATACCCTAAGCCTACCAACGGGGCGGCGCGGCGTTCCGCCCCGTTGCCGGTAATCAGAACCGCAAATGCAGAGCGAGTTGCAACACCCTTGGACCCTGTGTGGTCGAAACCTGCCCAAAGGTGGAACTGAAGATATTCGTATCCGGGTTGCCGAAGTTAACGTGGTTGAAAACGTTAAAGGCATCCATGCGAAGTTCCGCATCCAGCTTCTCTCCGCTCAGCAGCTTGAAATGCTTCGAGAGCGCCAGGTCCGTGTTGACGAAGCCAGGACCGCGAAATGCGTTGCGGCCCAGTGTACCCTCGGTATAAACCCCGTTCAAACCAGCCGCACCGTTCTGAGCGATTTGGTCCAGATTCACGAGCGCGGTCGAATCGAACGCCAGCGGGTTGAAGTAGTAATTCCCGCTGCTGCCGTTAATCGTCTGTTGATTCCGCGCGTTATACGTAGCCACATTCGGCAACACGAGATCGGCGCGCACAAGATTCGGTGCACCGTCGCCCGCCGGACCAGGGTCCGTGTTCGTGGCATTTAGTCCCGCCAGTACGTCCAACGGGAAACCACTGTGCCAGCTCACGATCGGATAGAGACTCCATCCTTTCGTCAGCAATTTCGGACCGCTCTGCCACGCCCGATCGAACGGAAGATCCCAGCCGCCTGAGAATGAAATCACCTGCCGCACATCCGTGTCCCCGGAGGCTCGGAAGTAGTCCTCATCGTAGTAGGGGACCTGGTAGTTCCGCTGCCGGAACCCGGAAACGTTATCGATCTCGTGAGACCAGGTATAAGCGAAAGTATAGAAAACACTCCCCACCTTTGATGCGCCGTAACGCTTGGTCAGTTCAACCTGCAGCGAGTTATAGTTTGCTTTTCCCACATTCTGGAACTCAAGAAGGTTCGCGTATGTCGAATTTGTGTCGTCGGTATTGTAGATACGGGTGTTAGACCCCAGCGGGAACGGATTGATATCCACCAGTGACGTCAGCTTATGCGCGTCATAGCCCACGAACCCGACATCGAGGATCATTCCACCCGGCACTTGCTGCTGAATATTCAAGTTGTACTGGTAGACATACGGCGTGCGGAGATGCGGGTCAACCAGGAAGATACCGCCGGTGCTGCCGATCGGC
>PLFE01000096.1 GCA_003136675.1 Bryobacterales bacterium | reverse complement strand
GGCACGAAAATCAAGGGAACCCCTGGACCCAATTCGTAGAAGCGACGCGCTAGGGTCTTGTGGCGTGCGAGTTCTGCAGACAGTGCGTTGTAGAAATCGACGGCGCTCTGGCCAAATAGGAAGCTCATCAGTCCTATGCCGAATCGCCGAAGCCTGTCAGCGAGCTCGGCACGTGTGTCGTCGGGCGACGTTAATTGCTGAGCAGCTTCGATGCGCTCCATCTCGCGGAGGACAGCCGCCTCGAACAGGGCGGTCTTGTCCGCAAAATGTTTGTAGAAGGTGGCTTTGGAAACACCCGCGCGGGCAGCGATTGCCTCCACTGCGACGGGCTCCACACCGCGCTCAAGAAACATCTGCCAGCCGGCATCAAGAAGATTCGTGGCCAGAGTTGGATCGGAGGGCCGACCCACGGGCCGCCGCTGCCGTGTACTTTTCATGGAACTCCTTTGCCAACCGCGGTCTTGTCTATTAGCATACGGTACCGTTCGTTAATTACGCAGGTCTCGATCGCGAAAGCACGGTCAGGACCGTCAATTTTGGTTAAGGAATGCGGAACCGATGTCGGACCAAAGCGCCAGCTTCCGATGCTACCAATTGGTCGAGTCCCGATGAACTCGAACGGCACCTCTCCCGTTGGAGGCCGACCGGACTATGGCATCGACGCGCCGGGGGTCCGGCGCGGCATGTTTATTGCGGGCTGCGCCGGAGTCGCGGTGGCAATTGGTGCACGCTTTACCGGTTGGCTGGGAAGCTTTGCTCCGTGGATTTCCGGACTCGGCTTCGTCGTCGCAGCCTACGGCCTTTTCATGGCTGCCTATATGACCTACGGAAGTCGCATCGGCAAACTGCGTACGAGGGAAAAGCTTCTTGACCTCGCTTCCGCGCTGCGTCCCTGGAACGGCAGTGAAGTGGTGTTGGATATCGGCTGCGGGCGCGGATTGATGCTGGTGGGCGCTGCTCGGCGGCTCAAGACCGGGCAGGCAGTCGGCATTGATTTGTGGCGCGCAGAAGACCAGGCCGACAATTCCCCCACGGCCGCGCAAGCGAATGCGCACATTGAGGGAGTTTCGGACCGAATACGCATCGACACTGGCGACGCGCGCCAACTGCCCTACCCGGACGGCAGCTTTGACGCTGTGCTCTCGAACTGGGTGGTCCACAACTTACCGGATGCGAATGACCGCCAGCGGGCGCTGGATGAGATGTTACGGGTATTGCGCCCTGGCGGCGTCCTGGTCCTCGCAGACATTGCATTCATCGGGGAGTATCGGAGCTACCTATCGTCCAAAGGCTTTATGCGCCTTCAATTCGATAACGGCGGTGCGGAAGCCGCGATCATGGGCGCCCTGAGTGGGGGTAGCTATCGCCCTCAGGCATTGATCGGCGTACGTCGCTAGCGGTGCAGTCAGGACGCCTCAGTCAGCAGGCTCTCATACGGAATCTTCAGCCCGTCGTGCAGACGCTTGACCATCCGCAGGCTGAGAGGCCGCTTGCGGTTTAGCACCTCGGAAACCCTCCCACTCGGACCGATGAAGGGCTCCAGATCACGAGGCGTCAACCCGCCTTGCTCCATACGGAACTTGATGGCCTCCACCGGGTCGGCCGGCCCGAAGTCGTAGTGTTTGTTCTCGTAGGCCTCGACGAGCGTCACAAGGACATCGCGCTCGTCAGCCTGCGCAGTGCCTTCCTCAGCCTGGAAGACCTTTTCGAGGCGGCGNNCCCGCCTGATACTGCACTTCGACGACGAGCCGGTACTTGTTGCCGCCCACGTTGAACACGACGCGGTTGTTACCGCAGATGCTCGCACTCGCGAACTGGTCTTTGATGTCCTGCGGCCTGCGCCACTTCGCCCTCAGAGCCTCCTCGTACCAGCTGTGGAGCGGGCCTCGCGCATCAGCGCAACCGGGTCGTTCCCAGAACTTCTTCAGGCTGCTCTTGGCGATCACCCTCATCGATCTGCAGTATCTCCCATTTTGGGAGATCTATCAAGGGCCGCATTATCCCGGAGTTTTTGCCAGTTTCGACCCCATTTGCGGGCTTACGCACCGACCGCGAACCGTGGCATCATCGAACGGGACGCCCTCGTCACTCCCACTCAATCGTCGCCGGCACTTATAAGTACATGAAATAATGGGATTTCTGCCCAGGGTACGCCGCACTTACCGTCAAATCTACCGCCAGAAAATTCCGCTTGGGGGCGATAGACGGCGATAGATGCCGAAAGGGTCTAGGGACTTTAGCAGCCTGCCGGGGCGCGCACGTGGAAGGTCAGCCGCTCACCGGCCTCGAAACGCCACGTCATTGCATCCTGTATCCTATCAGGATACAATATTGCGTGATCAAGACATTCCGTCACGGCGGCCTTGAGCGCTTCTATCGCACGGGCTCCAAAGCTGGCATCCAGCCCAAGCATGACAAGAAGCTGCGCACGCAACTGACCGCTCTCGATGCCGCGACACAACCGGGGGACCTTGCGGTGATTCCAGGCTGGCGCCTTCATGAGCTAAAGGGCGATCAGGCGGGTCGCTGGTCGATCACCGTCAACGGAAACTGGCGACTGACATTTAGTTTTGAGGGCACGGACGTGGTGCTGCTCAATTACGAAGACTATCACTAGGAGAGGCGACATGAGCCAGATGCACAACCCTTGCCACCCCGGGGAAGTGCTCAAGGAAGCCTTGAGCGAAATCAGCGTGACCGATGCGGCCAA
>PLFE01000220.1 GCA_003136675.1 Bryobacterales bacterium | reverse complement strand
CCCTGCGTAAACCCGAACTGTGATAGCGTGCTATACAGCCCGTTGTCATCTTGCCCCAAGGCCACATGAAGGGCCTCATGGATAGCGATAGCAATTTGTTGTGTTTGGGTCTCGTTGGTGAAGTAGCTGGGACCTATCGCCACATCGGTAGTGCCGGGGAGCGTAACCGCGTCCGCGCCCGTTTGGAACAGGGACGAGATCGGGTTAGTCGAAGTATTGGTACCGCCGTAGGAGCCGATGGATGAGTTCGCCACGGAGGGGTCCGTGTCGTCAAGCCAGGTAATCCCCCCGTTTGCCGGCGTGTTTGTGAGCAGATTCTGAAAGGTTGTCGCGTTAAAGCCCTTAATCTGCTCGAAGGCGTTTAAGCAATTCTGCCACACGCTGTTCAGGTACTGCCACGCAGTCTTGGCAGCCTTGGCGAGGTTAGTGTGAAGGCCTCCTTTGTTCTGTACGGGGCCCAGCGGCCTCCCCGACTGCCAGAACGCCAAACTGCAAGTGTAGATAGAGACGACATTCCCCTCGTCATCGAGCTCCGCGGCGTCCCACGAGCAACTCACGAAACTTTGATCGAGCCCGGAGGCATCGTTGAAATTCACGGGGTCCCCGCCCGCGTAGCTATACTTGTTCCAACTTCCCGGATCCAGCGGCCCACCGCTATTCCTGGACGGAAGAACCGCCCATACCCCGTCGAATAATACCGGTTCATCGCATACTCAAACCCCGTACTCGAATCCTTCCAATACGTCGCGAAATCATCCCCCTGAACACAGTTTGGGTTCGGCCGGAACTCGCGCCGGTATTCGCGTTAATGGCCTGCGAAGCAGCGGCGATTGCCGCTTGCACCACAATATTGTACTCGGATTCATTCTGCGCCTCGTCCGCCCGAAACACGCCAGTGAAAGAAATCCCGCCCATCGAAAACGACCCAACATCGTCGCCTGGCAAAGACGACGCCGCGCCTGCCGAGTTGAACGCGCAGCCAGTCCAGTCACAATCCTGGACAGTCAATCCCGGCGGGTCGCTGTTGTTCACCGGGTCTCCAGCTGCGTATGCTTCTGACGTTTGCCTAACTGTACGCGGCACAAGGCGCGCATCACTTGCTCTGGGCCGAGAGGGCCGCCTGGTAGACGTCCTTGGTCACCCACCCATCGGCTCCGCCGTCGATCTTGCACCGCGAGCTATGGATCGCGTCGCGCTTGCCACTGCTCGCATCTATCGCGTAGAAAGACCATCCCCCATACATACACGACAGTTGCGGTCGTAAGACTAACAGGAACTTTGAGTCAGGCGACCATGAAAACCGCGAGTCTGGCAGCGAGCCAAGCGTCCGCTGCACTTGAAAGTTAAGCGGATCCAAGAGGACCAGCTTCGCTGACTTCGTTGAGCCGGACCGGAAAATCTCTTCCGCCGCGACCGACTTTCCATCCGGCGCCCAGGAAAACTTGTGAAAATCCTCCAGATGGCCGTGCCCAATGCTCTCCATAGCTCCGGAGGTCAGATCAAAGAGGACAGGCTGAGGTGCTCCTGCATCTCTCGTCGCCACTGCGAACACTTGCTTTCTCCCATGTGGGAAACCTAGATCAGAGAGAAAAGTTCTGCAAGGCTTCTCTTCACGGAGCGCCTTGCGATTACCTGAAGAAATCTCAAAGACATAAAGCGCGCATCCTCCGTCGCGCTCA
Organism: Bryobacterales bacterium; assembly: GCA_003136675.1. Taxonomy (GTDB): domain Bacteria; phylum Acidobacteriota; class Terriglobia; order Bryobacterales; family Bryobacteraceae; genus Bog-113. Next base: position 1,121 of record PLFE01000220.1, on the reverse strand, counting down.
ATTCTGTCTCCAAAAACCGCCAACCGGTCGGTTTCAGGCGAAACAGCGAATTTCATAGAGTGGTTCGGCGCGAATACCTCTGTGCCCGGAATGAGAACGCGATCCCTTGTCAAGAGATCGATTCGCCAGATGCCATTGATGTTGAATCGCCCGTAAATCGATCTTCCATCGCCGCCATACACAATCATGGTTGGCAAGGCGACATCGATCTTGACCGGGCGACCAACGAACGGCATGAGAGTCAAGGAATACGACGCCACGAAGGCATAGGGCTCGCTATGTTCGGCTGCGCTTGCCAGAACACTCCCGACAACGAGTCGCAAAACAAGTGGCCGCAGTCTCATCACAAACCAGGCACCAGCTTTCCCCAGTCGGGAGCCCAGCCAATAGGCTGGAAATCCCCGGCGAGGCCTAGTTGATACAGAAGAGTGTAAGTGAAGCTGTTGCTGTTATATCCCCACAACGGGTGATACTTTGGCTGCGGTCCGTTATCATAAACGCTAATCCAGAAGCTGATCAAACCTATATCGACACACGCTTCGGCTCCGGACCACGATCCTAGCCAAGTATTCGTTGACGTATTATCGCCGCTTAGAGGCGACCGTCCATTAAGGTTCGTCGCCGGGTTCAACGAGTCGAAGCCCCACAGAGTCCCATAGTTTCCAAATAGATTCTTGATCGGGTTCGTAGGCCCACCTTCGAAGTACTCGCCAACCGAGCCATCCTGCGCATAGAGATAGGTATGATCGCCCGGGGACCATCGACCCGGTGTGGGTCTCTCGTAAACGGAAATCGAGCACTGCGGAGGATTAGGCGGGGTGCCTACGGGCGTAACGCATCCGTCGCCGCTGTTTAGTGTTTCGCCTGTATCCCCGTCAACAAACTGAGGGTTGCCTCCACAATTCGGTTGCGACGGGTCGTTGATACCGTAGTCCGTTCCGGGAGGGCCCGGATCGCAATACTGAACCTCGGGCGGGCAGTAACCCCCGTCGCATATCTCCGCGTAGCTAGCAGCGCATAAACCTGACTGGTCAACAGAGTTGACAGGGTCACTGAGGCTGTAGGTGTACCGGTTCATACTTCCCGGATTCCTTGCCCGCGCACTTCCCCCAAACGGATCC
>PLFE01000028.1 GCA_003136675.1 Bryobacterales bacterium | reverse complement strand
TGCTGCTCGGGGTCGGTATGATGGCGATTCCTGCCTTGTCGCGAAGGTGGAGGCGGGCACGCGGCAAGTAAGAAGCGAACTCAGAGGGAGTTCGCGCCTAAGGGAACTTTTGGTGGGCTCGAGATGACTCGAACATCCGACCTCTTCCGTGTCAAGGAAGCGCTCTAACCAACTGAGCTACGAGCCCACGAACCTCAAGCTTACCATCGCCGCCTGCTTACAGTGCCGCGCCACCGGGCAGGCGTGGCACTTCGGCCTGGTGCGCTTGCAAATCTGCTGTCCATGCTGTTTCAGAAGTAAATACGCGCGCATCCGGACATCGAAAGTTGCCGGCACTCCCTCGGCAATCATCTGTTGGGCCTTCCGGTACGTCTCGCCGTAATTCTTGCCCTCCGGTCCAGACTGAATCCGCACCAGAACATGAGGGTTGTTCGACGGAACCGCCGCCACCGGTGACATTCCCCCAAACAGCAAAATGCGATCCGCGCCGGGGTCGGCAATGTTCGGAAACTTCTTCAGTGCCCGGCGCATCTGCGCCACCGGCAGCCCCTAGTCTGGGTGAGCGTGAGGGAGCGGTGGTTTGACGACCAGTACCTTTTCAGTTCGTGAAAACACTGCACTGTTCCGCATAGCCATAAAGAATCTCCTCGTTTCCTCCGATCAAAACCTTTCAAGACAAGAAAAAGGGGAAATACGAACGAATGAAACGAAGCAATTTGACACGCACCACGCCGCTGCTGATTTTTGGCCTGGGTATGGGCCTAGTGAGCACGTGCTGGGGACAAACCGAAAAACTCTCAATAGATCTGCAAGGACGGGGCGTTCCAGCGGACCTGGACGTGATTATCCAGTACAAACAGAGTCCCAGCAGTACCGATCACAGCAAGGTGATCAGCAAGGGCGGCACACACCGGGGCACATTTAGCAGCATTCGTGCTGGCCTGTATCGTGTACCAGCAAGCGCAATTGCCGAGCTTGCGAAAGATCCCAACGTGGCCTACATTTCGCCGGACCGGCCTTTGCACGCAAACCTTGACCAGGCCCAGGCGACAATCGGCGCTAGCGCCGCGGCGACTTATGGCCTAACCGGCTCGGGCGTGGGGGTCGTGGTGATGGACAGCGGAGTGGGATATTCCGAAGATCTAGCCGGGAAGGTCGTCTACGAACACGTATTCCTTCCCAACACCCCCGAGGGGGACAATTTTGGTCACGGCTCGCACGTGGCGGGCATCATCGCCGGTTCCGGCGCCCTCTCGACGACCAACCCCTACACCACCTTCACGCGCACGTTCCACGGCGTGGCGGAGGGAGTCAATCTGCTCGACTTCCAGGTGCTCAATTCGTCCGGCGTCGGCAGCGACAGCGCCGTGATTGCGGCCCTCGAGCAAGCCGTCGCCTTCAAGAAGGCGGGACAGTACAACATCCGCGTGATCAACCTTTCGCTGGGCCGCCCGGTGTATGAAAGCTACAAGCTCGATCCGCTCTGCCAGGCCGCGGAACAGGCCTGGAATGCCGGTATCGTCGTCGTAACGGCGGCGGGAAACTACGGCCGCATGGGCCCCACCACTACCTACGGATACGGCACGATTGCCGCCCCTGGGAACGACCCGCTCGTCATTACCGTGGGGGCGATGAAAGATATGGGAACAACGACGCTGACCGACGACATGATCGCCACCTACAGTTCCAAGGGACCGACACTGTACGACCTGGTAGCCAAGCCGGACCTGGTAGCGCCCGGCAACCTGATCGATTCGGTGCAAGCACAATCCAACTATCTGTTCGGCACGTATCATAGTCAGATCGGTATTGCCCAGAACCTTTTCGCCAACACGGCCAACAATGGAGCCTCCAACGACTACATGCAGTTGAGCGGGACCAGCATGGCGACGCCGTATGTCAGCGCGGCGGCGGCTCTTATTCTGCAGCAGCACCCAACCCTTACTCCAGATCAGGTCAAGGCGCGGCTGATGTTGACGGCGGAGAAGACGACCTTTCCCACAACCAGCAGCTACACGGACCCTTCGACGCATATCGTCTACAAAGCCCAGTACGACATCTTCACCGTGGGCGCCGGGTATCTGAACATTGCCGGCGCCCTCGGCAGCACGGCTGTAGCGCCAACCGCAGCCAGCGCAGCTTCTCCCGCACTGGTATTCACATCCGCGGGAACGCTGCAATTCGTCGGCGGGTCCAATGTGGTCTGGGGCTCTAACGTGGTCTGGGGCTCTAACGTGGTTTGGGGCAGTAACGTGGTTTGGGGATCGAACGTGGTTTGGGGATCGAATGTAGTTTGGGGCTCCTCCAACCTGTTCTTAAATGCCGCCAATGTGGTTTGGGGCAGCAACGTGGTCTGGGGCAGCAACGTGGTTTGGGGATCGACTTCTCTGAGCTCGCAGTCCTCGGACACCGCGACCTCGGTGCTCCTGAACGGCGACGTCTACTAATCCTCGCTACCCCGTAAAGCGCCCCGACAACATTCGCGCGAGGCGGGCGCGTACCGCAACATTTCGGGCATCTCAAGATCCGGCATGAAAATGCCGGATCTTTGTCCTTTCAGCGCGCGGGCGCCGCCCCGGAGATCGAACGCGAACTCGGTAGTAGCGGGCCCCAGGACAGGCCAGCGGGCTGATTTTTCCGACATAGACGCTTCCGGATCGTTCCGGCCCCCCGCCGACACTCCGTCGCGGCGCCGCGTCTCACGTCGAAAGTTCCTCAACGGCCCTGCGAAGCGCTAACGCGGCGTCATCCGGCTCTTTTCGCCTCAATCGCAGGGACCGGTTAAAGTAATCCGCGCCTTGACAACAAGCTCGAAAAACGGTCGGCGGATACGTTGTAGGCGTTCTCATGAGAGAGCCGCGGCATTGCGCGCTACGGCTTCTACGTGACGGCGCAGCCGGTGGTCCAGTCCGTCGCGGTGCAAGCGCCGTACCCGACGATATACTCGGGCGTCAACCAGCAGCTCACGGCCATCGCGCAGTTCAGCGATGGGACCCAGGTCAACGTGACCAACACGGCCGAATGGTCGTCCTCAGAGCCCCAGGTTGGCGGCGCCTCGAAATGGGGCACGCTTGCCGAGACCTACTGCCTGGTTCTTCCCTAACTGCCTGCCTAAACGAAAGGA
>PLFE01000091.1:6160-14885 GCA_003136675.1 Bryobacterales bacterium | reverse complement strand
ATCCAGAATCTTCGCCATCCCGCGGCTGGTCACAAAAATGTTGGCGGGCTTAATGTCCCGATGGGCGATCCCTTTCGAGTGCGCGGCGTCCAGGGCGTCGGCGATCTGAATTGCCCAGTCAATCATTTCGTCCGTCTTGAGCGGTTTTGCACCGATCCGATGCCGCAGGGTTTCCCCTTCGAGATACTGCATGGCGATGAAGGGCTTGCCNNCGTGCAAATATTAGGATGATTCAACGCCGACGCAGCCTGCGCCTCCCGCTGAAACCGCGCCAGCGCCTGCGCGTCGCGAGCCACCTCAGGCGGCAGAAACTTGAGCGCAACAAAACGGTGCAGCCGCGTGTCTTCGCCCTTATAGACAACCCCCATGCCCCCACTGCCGAGCTTTTGCGCGACGCGGTAGTGCGAGATTGTCCTGCCCACCAAAAGGTCAGGACGCTTCGCGGCCTCAATTTGGCGCGCCTGATTCTGCGCCAGACCGAGCGCTGCCACCTCCATCGCCGGCGACGCCATGAACCGACCCGCCTGCTTTTCGTGGGCGAGCAGCGACTCCACTTCGCGGCGAAGCGACTCATCACCACCGCAAGCTTCCTCGAGAAAAGCGCGCCGGTCGGTCTCATCGCGCGCGAGAGCTTCGTGGCACAGGTCCTCCACTCGTTTCCAGCGCTCAGGCTCCATGCACCGTCTCTCCGCCCAATTCGCGCAGCAGCCACAGCTTGGCCAGGCTCCAGTCGCGCAGCACGGTCTGGCTCGAAACCTTCAGGGCTTCGGCGGTTTCGTCGACGCTGAGGCCGCCGAAAAAGCGCATCTCCACCACCTGGCTCTTGCGGACATCGACGGCTGCCAAGGCTGTGAGCGCGTCATCGAGCGCCACCAGGTCCGCGCCCGGCGCCCCGGCCACCACTGCCGCTTCATCCAGATTCAGCGGCTGCACGTCGCCGCCCCGCTTGAGCGCCTGTCGCGACCTGGCCCAATCCACCAGAATTCGCCGCATCACATTGGCGCATACAGCAAAGAAATGAACGCGATTCTGCCAGTTTGCCGGCGCTGAATCCACCAGCCGCAGATAGGCCTCGTTCACCAGGGCCGTCGTCTGAAGCGTGTGGTCCGGCGACTCGTTGGCCATGTACTGACGCGCCATCCGGTGCAATTCGCTGTACACGATAGGGACGAGCTTCTCAAGCGCGCTCTCATCGCCCTCGTTCCAGGCTCGCAGCAGTTGCGAGACTTGGCTTGCGGACGATTGCGTCATGGAGCTGTTACGTTCTCTCTCCCTGGACCGTAGGCAAACGGTGGGGCCTCGCCCCGAATTGTTGGCCTATGCGCGTCAATGATCACCTTGTTGTTGTGTTCGTTCAATCGCCGATTGCATCAGAAATCGATCGGCAATCACTATCTGAGTGCAGCGACTGGAAGCTCTCATTGTCCGATGAAGTGGTCGATGGGGTCAACCAAAATCTCGTGTCCGCGGGCTACCACAGGCGCATCGCCGACCTGCGCGGTACCAGGCCGCCACCGCATAAAAGACGAGGTATCCAGACTTTTCTTCCTCCCACCATTAGAGTTTTCGTCCTTCGTTTCCGCTTAACAGTATGAGAACAGGTAAAAGGCTGACCCGCAGGAACCGATGGGAAGCCGCGAAACTAAGGGGAATGACGTGAAGAAGATCGCTCGCATGGAGTTCGTTGCTCGTTACGGGGTATGTTTCTCAAAGCAGGCCGCTTCTCGCCGCGCCAGAGCAGTCGGTGTGTTCGCGCAGCTTGTGCTGGGCGCGATTTCCTTTCATCCCTTAGCAGCCAATGCCCAGGGCATATTCACCGCCACGGGATCAATGACCACCACGCGGTACTACACGGCAGCGACGCCATTGCAGAATGGCGAGGTCCTGGTCCTGGGCGGAGACGGCCCAGGCAACGTTATTCTGCAGAGCGCGGAGATCTACAACCCGGCGACGGGTACCTTTAGCCTCACCGGCTCCATGACCACCCCGCGAGTCGGTCCCACGGCGACGCTGCTGAACAATGGTCAAGTCCTGGTCACGGGCGGAAGCGTGAACAATCAGACCAATACCTATCTGGCGAGCGCCGAGCTTTATAATCCAGCGACCGGCACCTTCAGCGCTACCGGCTCAATGAGCACAATGCGGAGCGCCGCCACGGCGACGCTGCTGCCCGACGGCACCGTCTTGATCGCGGGCGGAAATAGCAACCCCTCCACAGTTCTGGCGAGCGCGGAGATTTACAACCCAGCAACGGGGACCTTTAGCCTCGTCAGCCCCATGACCACCGCGCGGACCGCTTTCACGGCGACACTGCTGCAGAATGGCCAGGTTTTGCTAGCGGGCGGATCCAACGGCTCCTCGTATCAGGCCAGCGCAGAGCTTTACAACCCAACGACATCGGCCTTCAGCCCCACCGGCTCCATGAGCATTCAACTGAGCGGACCGACGGCTACACTGCTGAACGATGGCCAAGTCCTGATCGCGGGCGGAGGCCCCGGCCAAACGGCCAGCGCGGAGCTTTACAACCCAACGACGGGGACCTTCACCCTCACCGGCTCGATGATGACCGCGCGGTCCAGCTTCACGGCGACGCTGCTGGAGGGCGGTTCGGTCCTGATGGCCGGCGGGGACGTGCCCGCCATTGCGAGCGCCGAGCTTTATAACCCAGCGACGGGCACCTTCAGCGCCACCGCCTCACTGATCACCGCGAGCCGCGCTCAGACGGCGACACTGCTGCCCTCCGGCCTGGTGCTGGTGGCGGGGGGATATAACGACTCTTTCGGCGGACTGGCCAGCGCGGAGCTTTATCAGAATCAGTCCGCCCCCATCGTCGTCACGATCGTGGGTAATGGCAGCGTGCAGGACAACCAGGGCCCCATCATTAACTGCACAAGGACGAACGCCGGCAACCCAAGCGGCACTTGCTCCACCACATACTCCGCGAACGCCGGAACCGTCACGATGCTGGCCACCCCAGGCCCCGGATTCACATTTTTTGGTTGGACCACCTTGGGCAGCCCAACCTGCGTGGCCTCGGGGAACACCTGTTCGTTCACAACCTCGGGCGCTGCCGACCAAAGCATAATAACCGCCACTTTCTTCGGGCCGGCTGCGATGCTGGGCTTCTCCGTTCCCCCCTCGAATGGGAGTCAGGGAATTGCCCTCAATCCGGTAACGGTGCAGGTTGAGGACGCTTTCGGCAATGTGGCCCTAGGCGGACCCGCCAGCACAGCCCCGATCAGCATTGCTATCGGAACGAACCCCGCCGGCGGCTCGCTGTTCGGAGTCACTACCGTGAACGCGGTGAACGGCGTAGCGACCTTCAACGGCCTGGTGATCGACAAATCAGGGAACGGTTACACGTTGACTGCGAGCAGCGCGGGGCTCTCTTCCGCCACCAGCCCGGGCTTCAGCATAAGTTCAATTGGCGGGGGGCGTGTGAATGAAGTCGATTTGGATGGGCCATCCGGCGCGCTTGAGTCGGGAGTCGCCGGCAATGTAACTTACCTCGTCGACGTAACCTACACCATTCCATATCATGGCGGCGGGAAAGGCACAGCGACCCTGAGTATCACCAACTCGTTACCGGCAGGCGTGACCGCCTCATTCGACCCTCCCAGCCTCTATTTCTGCTGCGAGGAAGGCGTTACAACAGACTTACAATCGACGTTGACGATCACCTCCAGCGCGGGCACTCCCGCCGGGACAACGAAGTTCATCGTCGCTGCCACCTCGGACTACGGCGGAGGAGCCATTACCGAAGGCACGCTTGTGGTCGGTGCCGGGGGGACCTCCGCGGGCAGCGGCTCGAGCGCGAACGTTTGCCCCACCGGACAGACCACTCCCGCGCCCTGCAGCGTTCCCATGACCGCGCAATTCTCAGTCCCGCCAGGAACAACCTTCGGCGCCAACTCGGTCAACGTTGTAACCCAAGGTACACCGAACCTAGATTTCACACTCGCCAGTACCACCTGTACGGGGACCCAATCCAGCTGTACCGTCAACGTCAACTTCGCTCCGCTGGCTCCCGGTTCGCGGCTGGGCGCGGTCACCCTGACGGACTCCTCGGGCAATCCCTTGGCCAGCATTCCGATCTCCGGGATCGGCAACGGGCCGGCCATTGCGTTTGGACCGGGCGTACAAAGCACGCTAGCCACTAACGGACTGAATTCCCCGGATGGGATTGCGGTGGACAGTGCGGGCGATGTCTTCATCTCGGATTACGGCAACAACCAGGTAGTGGAGGTGACGCCAGGCGGCGTCCAGACCACGGTACCCGCGAACGGACTAGGTGGGCCGTTTGGTATTGCGGTGGATGGAGCGGGCGACGTCTTCATCGCCGACGCGAACAACAGCCAGGTAGTGGAAGTGACCCCCGGTGGCGTTCAGACCACAGTGCCGGCCACCGGACTCAGTTACCCCACCGGTGTCGCGGTGGATGGAGCGGGCGATGTGTTCATCGCCGACGCGAACAACAGCCAGGTAGTTGAGGTGACGCCCGGTGGCGTTCAGACCACCGTGCCGGCCAACGGACTAGGTTACCCATACGGCGTGGCCGTGGATGGAGCGGGCGACGTGTTCATCGCCGATCAATACAACCATCAGGTGGTTGAGGTTACGCCAGGGGGCGTCCAGACCACCGTGCCGGCCACCGGGCTCACTTACCCCGTCAGTGTGGCGGTGGATGCCGCGGGCGATGTCTTCATCTCCGATGTCACCAGCGTTGTCGTGGTGGAGGTGACGCCCAGCGGCGTCCAGACCACAGTACCCTCCAACGGCGTGGATCTGCCTTATGGTGTCGCGCTGGATGGAGCGGGAGACATCTTTATCGCCGATGCCAACGATAGCGACGTGGTGGAAGTGCAGCGCTCGGGGGCGCCTTCGTTGACCTTTGCCTCGACGAATGCAGGCAGCACCAGCACGGACAGCCCGCAATCACTCACCGCGCAAAACATCGGCAACCAGCCGCTGAATGCCATTGCTCCAGGTTTGGTCGTCACAGGGCCGAACTTTGTACAGGTGGCAGGCACGGGCACTCCGGCGGACTGCGCCGGCAGCTTCGCCCTGGCGCCGGGAGCCAGTTGCAATCTGAGCCTCAGCTTCACGCCGCAGAGTGGCGGCTCGCTGACGGGCACGGCCGTCTTTGCCGATAACGCGTTGAATGCGCGCCCTTCGGCCACGCAAAGCATCTCGCTCGCCGGCGTTGCCACAGCGAGCGTACCTAATGTGGTGGGGCAGACTCAAGCCACCGCCACGTCGGCCATCACCGCTGTTGGGCTGGTGTTGGGAACGGTAACGTCCACCTCCAGCAGTACAGTGCCCGTCGGCAGCGTCATTAGCGAAAGCCCGGTAGCCGGAACGCAAGTCAGCGGCGGGACCGCGGTCAATCTTGTGATTTCCACGGGCGTAGCAGTGCCGGGCGTGGTGGGACAGACGCAAGCCGCTGCGACGTCGGCCATTACCGGTGCGGGTCTGGTGCTGGGAACGGTAACGTCCGCCACCAGCAACACGGTGCCAGTCGGCAGCGTGATCAGTGAAAGTCCATCAGCCGGAACGTCAGTCAGCGGCGGATCTGCAGTCAATCTTGTGATCTCCACGGGCGTGACCGTGCCTAACGTGGTGGGACAGACGCAAGCGGCGGCCACATCGGCCATCACGGGTGTGGGGCTGACCGTCACGACCAGCAGCGCCTCCAGCAGCACGGTGCCAGTCGGTAGCGTGATTAGTGAAAGCCCATCAGCCGGAACGTCAGTCAGCAGCGGATCAGCAGTCAGTCTTGTGATCTCCACGGGTGTGGCAGTGCCCAACGTGGTGGGGCAGACGCAAGCGGCGGCTGCATCGGCCATCACGAGCGTCGGGCTGACCGTCACAACCAGCAGCGCCTCCAGCATCACGGTGCCCGTCGGCAGCGTGATCAGTGAGAGCCCGACAGCGGGGACGGCAGTCAACGGAGGATCCGCGGTCAATCTTGTGATCTCCACGGGCGTGGCAGTGCCTAACGTGGTGGGGCAGACGCAAACGGCGGCTACATCGGCCATCACTGCCGCGGGACTGGTGCTGGGGACGGTAACGACCGCATCCAGCACCACCGTGCCTTCGGGCAGTGTCATCAGTGAGAACCCCTCAGCGGGAACAAAGGTCAATGGCGGCAGCGCGGTCGCCCTGGTGGTCTCCACCGGCCTGGGGCAGTACCTGCTCACCACGGGGGCTAGTCCGTCAAGCGGAGGCACCGTGTCACCGGCAACCGGTAATCAGAACGCGAATTCGGCGGTGGCTCTAAAGGCCACTCCCAGCGCGGGCTACGTCTTCTCAAGTTGGACCGGTCCGGTGGCCAACCCCACCAGCGCCTCGACCACGGTCACCATGAGCGGGCCGGAGAGCGTGACCGCAAACTTCANNAACATCACGCTGACCAACACCGGAACGACCCCAATTTCCATCAACACCCCACTCTTAGCGGTAGTGCAGGGAGGGAACTCCGAGGAGTTTGTCGCGCTCAATCTGTGCCCGCCGTCCTTGGCGGCGGGGAGCCACTGCACGATTTCGATCGCCTTTGTGGCGGGTCCGTTCTACACGCCGCAAACCGCGACCTTGAACATTATGGACAACGCACCCGGCAATCCACAAACGGTGGTGCTGACCGCGACGGTGATCGCTCCGGGGGCCAGCCTCAATCCCACCAGCTTGAGCTTCGGGAATCAGACGGTGAACACCAGCGTCACCAAAACCGTGACACTCAAGAATACGGGCTTCACGACGCTATCGCTTACAGGTATGGCAGTGACAGGCACGAATGCGGCGCAATTCACGCTTTCGCCCGCTTCAAGTTGCGGGAGTTCGCTAGCGACGGGCGCCAGTTGCGCGATCAATGTCACGTTCACTCCGGTCGCCAAGGTGGCGTACTCGGCCACATTAACCGTCACGGACAATGCGCTGCCGGGTACGCAGACCGTGCCGCTGTCGGGCACCGGACACTAACCTGCCCGGTGTTGGAAGGGGCGGCCGAATAGGGGCAAGCGCCGCCACGTCTCCCATCCCCGTTGGAAGCGCGGGTTTCAGCACAGAAAACGCGCGATTCTGGTCGGCGTCAAGCCGCGCGGGCGGAACGAACTTACCTTTCCCTTGCCGAGGAGAGACTACACCGGGGATAAGCTTTGCGATTTGCCAAATGTGGTGCATACGGGCGGGAAACTTGGAGACCGATGATGTCGACAAGATTTGGCCCACGGCGACGGACCAGAAGCTCAGTGGCTCCCCTTCGTGGGCAGTTATCGAACTTTTCTGGCGGGCGCGGAAGCGAATCCGGATTACATGCTGGAGAACCTCTTCGATCTCGCGCTGACAGCCTGATCTCGCTGACAGCCTGCCCTCTCACGACCATCGTACGCCGTAGCATTATCCTGAAGGTTGAGTCTCTCGCCCAAACCTCACCGGCTGTACTTCCTCGCCATCGGTGCGGTTGCGGCTGCAGCCGCATTCGTCCCTATTCCCTATCTGGCCTCGCCACAGTGGGAAGTGCTCGTAGTTGACGGCTCCGGTAAACCGATTGAGAACATGACTGTGCGAAGTGTCTATCAAAATTATTCAACGGAGAACGCAGGTCACGAGGAGGATCAGCAAACGGATAAGAGCGGCTACGCNNCAACATGCATATGTGTTCGCGTTCGGGAAAGGTATGGAAGGTTCTGCCGTCTCGGGCCAATACGTTATGGACTGGGCGGGAACACCAGCGGAAATCAAAACACGGATTATTGCCAAACGACTTCCTGACCTGAGGCGGCAATGATAATGCAGCTTCTGACGGAAGCGGCGATTATCGGACTTTATCGGACTTCAAACATTTCGCAGCCAGTCAGGTTCCATTCTCAGTGGTATGGTGCGAAGTTTTGAGCCATAGAAGAGCAACAGGGGCTTGCCAGTTGGAGACTGATTCCGTCTGACCCATGGGAACCCAATAGCAACGAGACCCTCGAACTGCGATCCTCTGACCGTTGTTTCACGTCAAGTTCCGTGGCTTTGCCGGTAAACTGCGTCACCTGATCGGGGGAGCGAAAACGTATTGAAAGTTGCGTGACCGTCATCAATGATCAATAGCACGCGAACCTGATTTCGACCGGACGTTGCTCCATTCGACTGACAGATACGTATCTACGACGTGAACAGAGGTCGCCAAGGCAGTTGAGCAAGCGTTGGTCAAGGCCTTGGGGTGAGCGCGAGATTGATGAAATCCCGGATCGATACGATTCGGGTATTGCCGATTTGCCCCACGGAGCAAGTCCTTGTCCTCGCTGACGATGAAGTCCGATTTTGCCGCCGCAGCGCATTCGAGGATGCGGTCGTCGTCGGGGTCTTCCTTAATGACGTGAAGTGTTTCGGTCGGGGAGACGTGATTGCCGAGGGCCAGCAGCTTTTCCCTAGCATCCTGGAGCGAATACCCGTCCCAGTGGAACTTGTCGCGCAGCACGCGGTTCGTCTCGGCCACTATCGCGTCCGAAATATCGATGCGGATGTTTCCGGCCCGCGCGTGGCCGATGATTGTGGTCGCCGGGCCGCCGAAATGCAGCGCCCTGATATAAACGCTGGTATCGAGCGTGGCCGCTAATTACTGGTTGGTTAGGGCTCAATGGCCGCGCTGCTCAGCGCGGAACTCGGCGATAAGCCGACCGATGTCGGATTCTTTGATGCCGAGAGTCTTCGCCCGCTCTGCGCCGTAGTCCAGCAGCTT
>PLFE01000091.1:0-6124 GCA_003136675.1 Bryobacterales bacterium | reverse complement strand
CAAGCATTTTCCCCGCCATGCGGGCGCGAGGATGCGCGGAGAACCGACTGGCGCGGGGAGATGCTCGCCAAGGTACGCGCGATCCTACACGAGGCTGACCCTGAAATTCTGGAGGAGTGGAGGCGCGGGACGCCCGTCTTTTCGCACGGCGGCATCGTCTGCACGGGGGAGACTTACAAAAACGTTGTCAAGATGACCTTTGCCAAGGGAGCCGCCGCCTTGCAAGACATTTCCGGGCTATTCAACTCCAGCGTCGACGGCAATGTGAGGCGCGCCATCGACATCCACGAAGGCGAGAAGGTGAATGAGGAGGCGTTAAAGGATCTGATCCGCGCCGCGGCGGCGCTGAATCTCGCGGGCAACGGCGGGGCGAAGCGTCGGCGAGCAGGCGGTAAGCGGACCAAGCCGCGGCCTTAGCCCAGCTGGCCTTCGCGATATGCCGTGCGCTGACCAGCGCACGATTGCAAGCCTACTGAACTACCTGGAAGCTCTCAAGAACGCTTGGTGCGGCGGCGTATTCGGCATTGCCCGATTGCGCCGCAGTAATATTGCATGTACCCGCCGCGGACATCGTCGCAGTGGAACCGGACACTTTGCAGACCTTTGACGGTGATGCGGTGTAAGTCACTGCAAGACCCGAACTTGCGGAAGCTGTCAAAGTGAGCGGCGTGCCTACGGTTTGGGTAGGAATGGCGCCGAATGTGATCGTCTGCGCCACCTTGATTACTTCAAAGCTAACCGGTACGGACGTCGCGGCCGCGTATGTGCTGTTTCCCGCTTGCGATGCCGTGATGGTGCATGTTCCGCTACCGGTCATCGTAACCGTCGAGCCGGAAACCTTGCATACGTTGGATGGCGTGGCGCTGTAGCTCACCGCCAAGCCGGAACTGGCGGTTGCCGTCAGAGTGAGAGACGCGCCCACGGTCTGGCTCCCGATGCTTCCGAAGGTAATGGTTTGCATCAGTTTGCTTACCAGGAAGCTTTGGGGTACGGCGGTAGCGGAGGCGTAAATATTGTTGCCGCTTTGTGATGCTGTGATCGTGCAAGTACCGCTCCCGGCCATGGTGGCGGTTGAGCCGGAGACCGTGCACACGCTCGACGGCGTAGCGCTGTAACTAACCGTCAGGCCCGAGGTCGCGCTGGCGGCCAGCGTCACCGTCGCACCCACGTTCTGAGCGGATATAGATGGGAACGAGATGGACTGGCTCTGTTTAGAAACCATGAATGATTGCGACACCGATGGCGCCGCCGAGTAAGTGGCGTTCCCCGATTGTGCCGCAGTGACCGTGCACGTTCCTGCGCCAACAAACGAGGCGCTAGAATTCGATACTGTGCAAACCGAAGAGGGCGAGGCGCTGTAAGTGACGGCCAGCCCGGAACTGGCGGTGGCCGCAAGCGCGAGATTACTTCCGGCTATCTGGTTGGCGATCGAGCCGAAAGAAATTGTTTGCGCGATCTTATCAACCACGATGCTCTGACTGACCGCCGTTGCGGCGGAATACATGCCGTTGCCCGGTTGCGTTGCAGTAAGTTTGCAATTCCCCGCGGCTACGAAGGACACCGTCGTACCGGAAATTGTGCACACCGTTGCCGGTGAAGCCGCGAGAGCTACCGTCAGGCCCGAAGTGGAAATGGCGCTAAGGGTAGCCTGTGCACCGATGGATTGCGGCGTCGCAACGGCTGCGAAAGTAATACTCTGGGCCAGCTTAGTCACTGTGAAGCTCTGCGAAGCGGATTGCGGGGCGTAAGTGCTGTTGCCGGCTTGTGTCGCCTTGATCGTACATGTGCCGCCCCCGATCATCGTCGCGGTGCTGCCGGAAACCGTGCAGACGGACGTCGGTGACGAAGTGTAAGCAACGGGCAAGCCGCTGCTGGCCGACGCTGTTAAGGGCACGGTTTGCTGAACGGCCTCGGTGGGAATCGTCGCCCAGGTGATGGACTGCGCTTCCTCGGCGACACTAAAGCTCTGCGTCACGGGAGCTGCCGGGAGATAGCTGGCATTGCCCGCTTGCGTGGCATTAATGGTGCACGTTCCAGTGGCTACGAAGGCAACCGTGTTTCCAGAGATACTACATACCTTCGTTGTAGATGAAGAGTAGCCGACAGGCAGGCCGGAACTGGCTGTCGCAGCCAAAGTAAGCTGCGTTCCCAACATCTGAGAGCCGATCCCCGGGAACGTGATGGTTTGCGGCGACATGACCACAAATGTCTGCGACACGGGATTGGCGGCCGAGTAGGTTCCGTTACCGGATTGCACTGCCGTGACGGTGCAGCTTCCGTAAGTAAGGAAAGTAGCGGTGTTTCCGGTCACGGTGCAAACCGAAGGCGTAGCGCTGTTGAAGCTGACCACCAGTCCGGAGGTTGCGGTTGCTGAGAGAGTCAGCGGCGTGCCAACGGTTTGGGTAGCAATGCTGCCGAAGCTTATGGATTGCGGTTCCAACGCCGTACCGGAAAGCTGAATGGTCTGAACGCCGCCGCTATAGAGTGCGTTTTCCTGCACGGTCACGCTTCCGTTCAGAGAGCCGGCCGATTGCGGGCTAAACTGAACGCGGATGTTGCAAGTCGCGTTGGATTGAACCGGCGTGCCCGCGGCGCAATCTCCTGCGTTGCCGCTTAAGACGCTGAAGTTGGCGTCGCCGGCGTCGGAAGCAATCGAGGCGATGGTGAGAGGCGCGTTGCCCGGATTCGACAGCACCGCGGTCAGCATGGCAATTTGTCCCGGAGGTGTGTTGCTAAAGGTGAGCGTGCCGGGATTAACCAAAGCGACAGGATTGCATTTGCCGTAAGTCCCCGCCTGCACGATGCCGGCGACTTCGCCGGCCTTGAGAGCGCGCGAGTATACGGTTGCTTCGTCGATCAAACCGTTGAAGGTGTACCAGCCGCTGTTGCCATTAGCCCAACCATAGGTAAAGCCCGTGCCGAGTTCATATCCAAGTGACGGCCCGTTCGGAGCCTGCACCAACTGATTGATCGTGCCAATGGGGCCGCCGTCCAGATAGGTAACCTCATTCGTGCCGTCGTAAGTTACGGCAACGTGGTGCCACGCGTCATCATTGACCGGAATCGGACTAACAACTTGCGCGATACCGGCGCTGCTATAGAACACCTCCGCATAGAGTTTGCCGTCCGAACCTACGTAAATGGCGGGGGTCCAGCCTGGCACGTTCGTCTCATACGGGCCGCCGCTCTGCTCGCCCAGGATGACGCCGCCATTCCCGCCGGAAGTCTGGAACCAGGTTTCAAAGGTGAACGGACCGTTGGTCGGCTCAGCCGGGAATGCCCCCGCGGGCAGCAGCACATAGGGGCTCTGGGACCCGTCAAAGCTGAAGGCCTGACCTACTTGGCCAGGTGCGAAGCTGACATCTCCGCCGAGCGTAGCGCCGAAGGCGCCCGTCACGTCGGTCGCGTCGCCATCGGCTTTCCACCAGGCCGTCACGCCTGATGGAGGCGCCACGCAGGCCGAATTGACGCTGCCGAAAGTGATGTTCGCGGTGGTGCTCGCCGTTGTAGTCGAGAGCTGATAATTACCGGCAGCCGATCCGCCCAAGGTGATGCCGCTCACCGTGACCGGAACGTTGTTGTCGACGCCTGGACTCGCAAACGTCGCACTCGCAGCGGTACAAGTGACGTTTCCCGCATCGGCCGGCAATACATTGCTCAGCGTGCAACTACCGACTGTCCCGTCTGTTGTCCCGTCGAAGGTCTTATTCGCCACAGTGACGGCGGCCGTCACTACAGATGGAGTCGCGTCTACGCTCAGCGTTGCGTTAGCCGCTGCGAAGGGCGCGTTGGCGGGCCAAGTGGCTTGCAGTTGACACAGGCCTGTAGCGCTAGTCATGGTAATGGAGATTCCGTTGATCTGACACGGGCCGGAAGCGAGAATTGTGGCCGCCACACCCGAATTGGAGCTGGCCACAAGCGTGAACGTCGAGCCATAAACCGCGGAGGAAGGCCCGGTGAATGTGACGGTGGGTTGTAGTGTCTCACTGGAGCCCGCCAGGCTGATCACTTGTGTACCCTGGCCCACAACGGAGTTATCCGTTATCGAAACCTGTCCACTGATCGCACCGGCGCCTTGCGGTGAAAACTGAACGCGGACGTTGCACGAGGAGTTGGGTTGAACCTGCGTGCCTACGGCACAATCCTGCGCATTGCCGCTTAGCAAGTTAAAATTCGTGTCGCCCGCGTCGGCAGCGATCGCCGAGATGGCCAGGGGCGCATTCCCGGGATTCGATAGCACCGCCGTCTGCGTAGCCGTCTGAGCCGGCGCAGTATTGACGAAATTGAGCGTAACCGGACTTAGCGACACCACCGGGTCGCACTTTCCGTAACTGCCCGCCTGGGCGATACCGAGCACCTCCGCTGCGGTCAGCGCACGTGAGTACACCGTCGGCTCATCGATCAAGCCGTTAAAGATGTACCAGGAGTTATTCGTTGCCGGCCAACCTTGGGTGAAGCCTGTTCCCAGTTGATAAGACAACGGAGACCCGTTGGGCACTTGCATGTAAGAGAGAGATTGGCCGATGTTCGCGCCGTCGAGATAGACGATCTCCGTGCTCCCGTCGTAAGTCGCAGCGACATGGTGCCACTGGTTATCATTCACCGGTGCCGGACCCACTAACGGATTCGTGCTGCCGTTATAGAACACCTCGACATACAGGTTGCCGTCTGTGCCGACGTAAATGGCCGGAGAATACTGCGCCGGCGATGCCGCGTCCGGGGCGGAAGGCTGCTGCCCGAGAATCACGCCCCCATTGGCGCCGGACGTCTGAAACCACGTTTCGAAACTGAAAGCGCCGCTACCCGGTTGCGGTGGGAAGGCACCCGCGGGAACGGAGACAAACGGACTCTGGGTCCCATCGAAGCTGAATGCCTGGCCCACCAGACCGGACGCGAAACTCACGTCGCCGCCCAAAGTAGCGTTGAACGATAACGTCTCATCGTTCGCTGACCCATCCCCTTTCCACCATGCCGTCACATTCGCTGGAGCGGCCACGCAGGCAGACGGCGCCGGCCAAAAGTTGGCGGTAACCATTTGCGCCTGGCTTAGCGTTACGGTCGTCGTCGCCGAGGACGGAACTGCCACTGCCCCGGTCCAGTTGTGAAATACATAACCTGGGTTCGGCGTGGCTGTCAGATTGACAGCCGTGCCGGAACTGTAGAATCCATTGACCGGCAAAATGGTTCCCCCGCTGCCTGCAGTAGCGGTGAGTTGGTATTCGGTAGTAAAGCTGCCGCCGATTGACAGCGGAGTCGTACCTACAGTGATAGTGTGCGAAATGGCGCCACCATCCGACCAGGAGTTGAACACAAGTTCCTGATCGCCAGTTGCGGACACCTGCAGGCTCGTCGTGGAAAGCGTGTATTGTCCCGGTGCCAGTGGTACGAACTGGGGACCGGCGTAATTCGTCCCGTTCAGGGTGAAAGGTACGCCCGGTGGCACGCTGACGCTCACCTGTTGGGATGCTGTAAAGTTTGCCATAACGGTCTGGGGCGCATTCATAGTCACCGTGGTGGCTGCCGAACCGGCAGTGGCCACCGTGCCCGTCCAGGTTGTAAATACACTACCCACATTCGGCACGGCATTCAGATTCACCACCGCACCAGCGGTATAGTAGCCGCTGCTAGCGGGCACGGCTAATCCGCCGGGCCCGGCCGAAACGGTTAGCAGATACTGCGTGGCGATCGTGCCGGTAATGGACAATCCGCCCGGGCCCACCGTAATCGTATGCGACGGTGCGCCGCCGTCCGACCATGAGGCCAGCGCAATTTGACTGCCGACGCCCGTGGATTGCGGGGCGGGCGCAGCGAGGGTGTACTNNATCCCACAGATGTCGACGGTATCCTGGCCGGGGCAAGTTGCGCCGTTGGTGTAAGGCGCCGCCGAGTTACCGTTACCAGGCAATCCAGCAGCATCTGCAAAATTGGCCTGGCCAAGACCACTCGCACCGAAGGTGGAGCTGTTGTTGATCAGAATGGCGCCGTTGTAAATGAAGAGTGCGCCGCCTTTGCCTTGCCCGAAGCCGGCCGATTGTCCGCTGAGCCCCGCGAGCGTGCCGCCGACTGCGGAGTTGTTGAGGAACTGAACTCCATTCAGGGTGAGTTGTCCGGTGTATTCGAAAAT
>PLFE01000143.1 GCA_003136675.1 Bryobacterales bacterium | reverse complement strand
CCCATCGACCGGCTGACGCGCGTCGCCGAGATGCTGGATATCGAGATCGAAAAGCTGAATGTGGACCGCACCATCCAGGGCCGCGTGAAGCGCCAGATGGAGAAGGCGCAGAAAGAGTACTACCTCAACGAGAAGATCAAGGCGATCCAGAAAGAGCTGGGCCGCGGAGAGAAGAGCGAGATCGACGAGTTGAAGGGGCGGATTGAAGCCGCCGGCATGACCAAGGACGCTCTCGATAAAGCCATGGCGGAGCTGAAGCGGCTGGAGAACATGCCGCCCATGTCGGCCGAATCCACTGTTTCGCGGAATTACCTCGATTGGCTTCTCGCGGTGCCATGGAAGAAGAAATCCAAGGAACTCCGTGAACTCCGGTTTGCCGAAGAAGTGCTCAACAGCGACCATTACGGCCTCGAAAAAATTAAGGAGCGCATTCTCGAATTCCTCGCCGTTCGCCGGTTGGTGAAGAATCCGAAGGGTTCCATTCTCTGCTTTGTCGGCCCTCCTGGCGTGGGTAAGACTTCGCTCGGGATGTCGATCGCCAAGGCGACCGGTCGCAAGTTCGTGCGTATGTCGCTGGGCGGAGTTCGGGATGAGGCGGAAATCCGCGGTCATCGCCGTACTTATATCGGCGCGCTGCCGGGCCAGATCATTCAGATGATGAAGAAGGCGGGAACCAAGAACCCGGTCTTCATGCTCGATGAAGTGGACAAGATGTCGATGGATTTCCGCGGCGACCCGTCTTCCGCGCTGCTGGAGGTTCTGGACCCCGAGCAGAACTTCATGTTCGTGGATCATTACCTGGATGTGGAGTACGACCTGAGCCAGGTATTCTTCATCGCCACGGCCAACGTGATGCACACCATCCCACCGGCATTGCAGGATCGCATGGAAGTGATCCGCCTTTCCGGATACACCGAACTCGAGAAAATGGAGATCGCCAAGCGCTTTCTGGTGCGCAAGCAGATGGAAGCGACGGGGCTCACTAAAGATCACATCGAGTTCACCGACGACGGCTTGAACGGTCTGGTGCAGTTCTACACGCGCGAGGCCGGGGTCCGCAATCTCGAGCGCGAGGTGGGCAACGTCTGCCGGAAAATCGCCCGCAAGTTCGTGGGCCGGGCAGCCGGGGAAAAGGTGCCGGCTCGGGTGATTACCGGCGATACCTTGAAGGACCTGCTGGGTCCAGCGAAATTCCGCGATCTGACTACTGATAAGAAGAGTGAAATCGGAGCGGCGACAGGCCTCGCCTGGACCGAAGTTGGCGGCCAGATTCTCACTACCGAAGCCACGTTGATGGAAGGCAAAGGCAAGCTGACCGTGACGGGTAAGCTGGGGGACGTGATGCAGGAATCGGCGCAGGCGGCGATGAGTTACATCCGCTCGCGGGCGCATCAGTTTGGGCTTCCGAGGGATTTCTATCGCAACCTGGACATCCATTTGCACATTCCCGAGGGGGCGATCCCGAAGGACGGTCCCTCGGCTGGCATTACGATGGCGACTACGATCGCCAGCGCGCTGACCAAGATTCCGGTACGGGGCGATGTGGCCATGACGGGCGAGATTACGCTGCGCGGAAAAGTGCTGGGAATCGGCGGGCTGAAAGAGAAGTTGATGGCGGCGCACCGCCACGGCATCACTGAGGCCATCATGCCGCGGGACAATGAGAAAGATCTTCCCGACATTCCCGAGCCGATCCGGAACACCATGAAGCTGCACTTTGTGGAATGGATGGATGAGGTTTTGAAGATTGCTCTGGAGCGGGAGATTATCGCGCTTCCGATGCCGGCCGAGACGCCGGATGTGATAGTCGGCGCGATCCCGGTGGAAGAAAACCGGGCGCACTGAAACGCGGGGCGGCGCGCGAAGTGCCGCCCTAAATTTTCAGGGGAGTGGATTTTTCCCATTAGAAGACGCCGCAGATTGTGTATACTTGAAGGTAGAATTTGTACTCAGCGCAAGTGCTCCCGAACAGTTCCCTGCAGATGGTTTGCGGGAAATTGCATTTCTGGGTAGAAGCAACGTCGGCAAATCCAGTTTGATTAACGCTCTTACTGGAAAGAAAGGCTTGGCATTTACCAGCAGCACTCCAGGGCGTACCCAGACCATCAATTTCTACCGGGTTGACGAAAAGATGTACTTCGTGGACCTCCCAGGCTACGGTTACGCCAAGGTTCCACGGGGGATGAAAGATGACTGGAAGCGTTTGATCGAGCAGTACCTGGCCGAACGAAACCGCCTGGAATCGGCATTTCTTATATTGGACGCGCGCCGCGGGTGGATGGAGAAAGACCTCGAGTTGAAGCAATGGCTCGATCATCACGAGCGCGAGTATCTGGTCGTCGTGACCAAGATGGACAAACTCAACCAGACAGAGCAAAGACGGACCCTTGAGCAGATTGCCCGGGTGCGCCCGTCGCCGCTACCTTTCTCGGCCGTGACCGGCCGGGGAGTGAGGGAAATTTGGCAAGCAATACAGAAGACACCCCAGTTATCACCGAGCCTCGAGAATTAGAGGCGGAGAGTTCGAGCGTGAATAGTCCCGCTCAGGAGCCTGCGGAAGGCGCGCCGGCCGACGCGTCCACAGCGCCAGGCGGAAACGGTTCCTCCGAGGCGAAGCCCGCGGATTCGAATCGTCCCGAAAAGACCTCCGAAGCCAATGCAAACCCTCCTCGCCAGACCATTGCGGCGCGAGCCGCGGGAGAGCGGGAGCGCCACGAGAGACGCGAGCGGCAGCCCCACCAGAATCAGGGACCGCGTCAGAATCAGGAAAAGGCGGCGGCCAATGCCGCCCCCCCGACGCAGCCGCCCGCTGCGCAATCCGCTCCGGCGGACGGGGCAACTCCCGCAGTATCCCAGGACGGGTCTGCGGCAGGTGCGCCGATCGCGATCACGCAGCAAGGTCCCGGGCCGAACCAGCATGGGTTGCGCCGCAGCCGCGGAGCGCAGCAGCAGGGCAAGAATGGCTCGCCCACACTCGATCTTGTTGAGTTGAAGGACATGAATATCCAGAAGCTCAACCTGGTGGCCAAAGAGCTTCAGGTACCCGGCGCCGCGGGCCTCCGTAAACAGGAACTGATCTTCAAGATCCTGCAAACCCAGGCGGAAAAAAGCGGCTTGATCTTCTCCGAAGGTGTTCTGGAATGCCTGCCGGACGGTTTCGGATTTCTGCGCGCGCCCGAGTATAACTATCTTCCCGGCCCGGACGACGTCTACGTTTCACCTTCGCAGATACGCCGGTTCGACCTCCGTACCGGCGATACCATCAGCGGCCAGATTCGTCCTCCCAAAGAAGGTGAGCGGTATTTTGCTCTCATCAAAGTGGATGCGATTAACTTTGAGCCGCCGGAGGAATCGCGCAACAAGATTTTCTTCGACAACCTGACTCCGCTTTACCCCAACGTACGGCTCAAGCTGGAAACGGCCCGCGACAGCTTCTCCGGACGCGTGATGGATCTGCTCACTCCGATCGGCAAAGGCCAGCGCGGTTTGATTGTCGCCCCGCCTCGCACCGGTAAAACGATGCTCCTTCAGAGCATCGCCAACTCGATCACGGTGAATCAGCCGGAAGTCACGTTGATTGTTCTGCTGATTGACGAACGCCCCGAGGAAGTCACCGACATGCAGCGCTCCGTGCGCGGCGAGGTGATTGCCTCCACGTTTGATGAGCCGGCCACGCGTCACGTCCAGGTTGCGGAGATGGTGATCGAAAAAGCCAAGCGGTTGATCGAGCACAAGAAAGATGTCGTGATTCTGCTTGATTCCATCACGAGGCTGGCGCGTGCCTATAACACGATCGTTCCTCCATCCGGCAAGGTCCTTTCGGGCGGCGTCGATTCCAATGCCCTGCAGCGTCCCAAGCGCTTTTTCGGCGCGGCTCGCAATATCGAAGAAGGCGGTTCGCTGACAATCATGGCTACCGCCCTGATCGATACCGGAAGCCGCATGGACGATGTCATCTTCGAGGAGTTCAAGGGAACTGGTAACATGGAGATCCACTTAGATCGCAAGTTGGTGGACAAACGGGTCTTCCCGGCTATTGACATCAACAAGAGCGGTACTCGTAAGGAAGAACTGCTCATGCCGCGCGAAGAATTGAACCGCGTATGGATTCTTCGTAAAGTCCTGAATCCACTCTCTCCCGTGGAGAGTATGGAGCTACTTTTGGATAAGCTCGGCAAGACGCGTTCCAACGCCGAGTTCCTCACTTCCATGAACGGTTAGTACCAGACTTACTTGAACGTTTCTCCAGCGGACGGAATTCATTTCCGTCCGCTTTTCATTTGAGTAAGCACTTCTTTGTACGGCGCGCCTCTCATTTTCTTAGGCTAAATTAAGCCCGCTTAGAGCATACATCCGATTGACGCAGCTTGACGGAGACGGGATGCTGGAACAGGTAATGATTTGTTTCCGAAGAGCATTCAATCCGAGAGCATTCAATCGATGAAAAGAGCATTGTGCATTCGCACCTTGTCGCTCAGTCTCATGGGGGCCATGGGCATGTTCGCCCAAAGCGTGCCCCAGACTTATCAGGCGATCTACAACAATATGACAACCCAGATCAGCGCCTTCCAAGCGACGCTGAATCAGAGTTGGAACAAGTCTGCCTATTCGGTAGTGTGGGCGCCACACCTTTCCTCAGCCGAGTCCGACCAGTTCACAACGCTGTTGGGTTCTAACTATTTTAATCAGACCGTGCTGCTTGAGCTGCAGGAGATACAGGCCACCGGGGCCAAGGCGGTCACGGTGCATATCAACTTCCCCGTCCTCTACCAGCCGTTCTACACCTATACGAATAACCCCTCTCAGTATCAGCAGTTCGTTTCGTTCTACCAGCAAGTGGTCAGCGCCGTTCACTCGCGCGGCATGAAACTGGTGGTGGAGGCGACTGTCTCCGAAGCGCTCGATGGCACGAATGGGTCGGCGTTCGCTCCGTACTATCAGACCCTGGACTGGAATGACTATATGGCGTTCCGTGCGCAGAATGCCGTCAACATCGCGCAACTCATTCAACCGGATTATCTGTCGCTCATCTGCGAGCCCGACTCCGAATCGGTCAACGGTTATCAACCAAACGAAGACTCCCCGCAAGGCGCCATGCAACTGCTGCAGACGATCCTAACCGCGTTCCAGCAGGCGAATGTTACCAACGTGACGATCGGCGCCGGAGCGGGAAGCTGGATTCCGAGCTTCACCACTTACATCCAGGACTTCTCCACGACCTCGCTCAATTACATCGATATGCACGTGTATCCGGTGAACAACAGCGACTTGACCAACGTGCTGGCCGGCGCCTCCATCATTCAACAGTCGGGGAAAATGATCGGTGTCAGCGAAGCGTGGGCGAACAAAATCTCCAACAGCGAACTAGGGACGCTAGACATCAATACGGTTGACTCGCGGGACGTATTCAGTTTCTGGGCGCCCATTGACACGGCCTTTCTCCAGGCCATGGTAGATTGCGCGGAGTATGAGAAGTTCGCGTTCTTCTCACCCTCCTATCCTCAGTATTTCGCCGCTTATCTGGACTACACCACTTACGGCACCGAGACGCCCTCCGAGCTTCTTCCAGCGGCGTCTGACGCGGCCGGAGCTGCGAATCAAACCGGCACTTTCAATTCCACCGGTCTGGCCTTCACGACAATGCTGGTCGGCGTTGATAAGACTCCGCCCTCGACACCGGCGCTTCCATCCATTTCCACCGTTTCCAGCACCGGCGTAACGCTGGCCTGGACGCCGAGCACGGATAACGTGGGCGTAGCTGGGTACAACGTCTATCGCAATGGAGTGCTGATTTCCAAAACCGCGAATTCTCCTTTCGCCGACTCGGGACTGACTCCGGGTATCACTTACACCTACAATCTCAGCGCCTTCGACGCGCAGGGGAATGTTTCGCAGCAATCCGGGGCGCTCGAAGTCTTGACGATCGACACCACCCCGCCGACCGTGCCAACGAACCTGAAGATCACCGGCGCGGTTCCGACCTCAGTCTCTTTGAGCTGGTCGCCTTCTACCAGCCCAGGCGGCGTGAGCGGCTATCGCGTGTTGAAAGGTAGCTCGGCTTCTACCCTGTCGATTATCTCCAACGTAACGGGGACCACCTTTACAGATTCCTACGCAACGCCTTCGACCACCTACTACTATGCGGTCGAATCTTTTAACCCGATAGGAGTCAGTTCCGCGCCTAGCGCTCCCGTAAACACCGTGACGCCGGCGATTGCGCCGCCCACCGCCCTGAAGACAACGGCAGTCGCGAGCACGAGCATTTCACTGAGCTGGAAAGCGGCTACCGGATCAGGCAACACCGGATACCGCATCCTGAAAGGAACGTCGCCCTCGTCTCTTCAGATCGTTAAGTCGAGCGTTTCGGGTACCACCTACACCGATACCGGCGTTGGGCCCAACCTGACTTACTACTACGAAATCGAGACCGTGGGTAACATGGGCTACACATCCGTACCAACGCCCATGCTGACGGTGGCAACGCCGAAGTACGTTCACTAAGTTAGCGCTGGCGGGCGGGGCGTCTTTTCGCCGGGGCATTGCGGGCACGCGTCTTCACTACGATGGGCGTGCCCTCAAACCCAAAGCGCTTCCGAATCTGGTTGGAGATGTAGCGCTCATGCGAAAAGTGCAGGGGCGTGCTCTTGTCGGTAAATAGCACGAAAGTCGGCGGACGAATACTGGCTTGTGTGATGTAAAGGATCTTGCGTTCTTCGAACTCCAGAGCCTGCAGGAAGCGGTTAAGTTCGCCGGTGCTGACGCGGAGTGAGGCGGATTCGTGAGCTTTCCGGATGAGCCGGAACAAGCTTTTCACCCCGTTCCCGGTCTTGGCGGAGACAAAGACAACCGGGGCGTATTCGAGAAACTTGAGGTTGTCGCGCAACTCCACTTCGAACTTCCGTTTGATTGCTTCCCCGATTAAATCCCATTTATTGACTACGATGATCAGCCCGCGGCCGCCTTCGTGCGCGTAGCCCGCGATGGTGGCATCGAGGCCCAGCACGCCTTCAGTCGCATCCAGAATCAACAACACGACATGCGCCATCCGGATGTGGCGGCGCGCCATCACGACGCTGAGCTTTTCGGTCATCTGGCTGGTCTTGCCTTTGCGGCGGATGCCCGCGGTATCGACGAAGGTGTACTCAACGCCGTTGAGCACCACCGATTCATCGACGGCATCGCGCGTGGTGCCGGCGATGGGCGAGACAATGGCGCGGTCGAGGCCGGTGAGCGCATTCAGCAGCGTGGATTTGCCGACGTTGGGACGCCCGATAATGGCGACCTTGATCTCTGGAAGCTTATCGGGCGCTTCGGATTCGGGAAAGCTCGCCGTCACCTGATCCAGAAGATCTTCGATTCCAATGCCGTGTTCGGCGGAAACAGGAAACACCTGGCCAATGCCGAGTTCGAAGAACTCATTGGCGAGGGCGTCGCGCTGAATCGTATCGGCCTTGTTCACAGCCAGCGTGACGGGCTTGCCCAGGCGCAGCAGCATTTTGGCCAGGTCCCGGTCGGGCGC
This sequence comes from Bryobacterales bacterium, assembly GCA_003136675.1. GTDB lineage: Bacteria > Acidobacteriota > Terriglobia > Bryobacterales > Bryobacteraceae > Bog-113. Next base: position 3,274 of record PLFE01000143.1, on the reverse strand, counting down.
GGCAATTTCAGAGCGGCCATCCACCAGAAAGATGATGTGGGCGGCGGCTTCCAGCGCGAACTGGGCCTGTTTGAGGATCTGGCTCGGGATGTACTCGGAGTCGTTGACGACGATGCCGCCGGTGTCGATCAATTCGAAGCGGCGGCGGCGGTGCTCCGCCATGCCGTGGATGCGGTCGCGGGTGATGCCGGGCTCGTCGCCGACAATGGAGCGGCGATCACCGGTGATGCGATTAAACAAAGTGGATTTGCCCACGTTCGGGCGGCCCACGATGACCACCGCGGGCATGCCCTCGGTGGACGGAGCCACAGGGGGCATTTCTGTCTTCATATCAACACATTAGCAAAACCAAGTAACATCGGAAGAGTGAGTGTTCGCCCAGCGCGCCGTTCTGAAGGTACAAAATCCGAAGCACGACGCTTCTTCGGCCGCCATGGCGCGCTCGCCCAATGGCATCCGAATTATGAGTTCCGGCCCGGCCAGGTGGAGATGGCGGAGGCCACGGAATCCGCGCTGCACGACCGGCGGCATCTTCTGGTGGAAGCGGGGACGGGAACCGGCAAGACCCTGGCTTACCTGGTGCCCGCGCTGCAATCCGGGCGGCGCGTGGTGGTTTCGACAGGCACCAAGAACCTGCAGGAACAGCTTTTCTACAAAGACGTCCCTTTCCTTCAGGAGCACTTCGACCGCCCGCTGCAGGTCTGCCTGATGAAAGGACGCGGCAATTACGCGTGCCGCCAGAAGATCTACGATGCCGGACGGCAGTCTGTACTGACCGGTTTCGAAGAGGTGGCGGACTTCCAGATCATCCAGGACTGGGAAAAGACGACGGTATTCGGCGACCGGTCCGAGATCAAGACGCTTCCGGAGCAGAGCACGGCCTGGGCCAAGATTGACGCCCGCCGGGACCTCTGCTCGGGCCAGAAGTGCCCGCAGTTCGAGCGCTGTTTCATCACGACGATGTACCAGCGCGCCGGGGTCAGTGACATTGTGATTGTGAATCATCACCTGTTTTTCGCGGATCTGGCCCTGAAGCAGGACGATTTCGCGGGAATTCTTCCCGAGTATCACGCGGTGATCTTCGATGAGGCGCACGAGATTGAAGACGTTGCCGGCCAGTATTTCGGCGTGCAGGTAAGCAACTACCGGTTTCAGGATCTGCGGCGCGACACCGCCGTGATTTCCAAGACGCGGAACTTTGGATCGCAGGAACTGGACCGCACGCTGGACCGCATGGAGGAGCATGCCCTTTTCTTTTTCTCGCGGTTTCCCCTGGCCGAAGGACGCACCACGTTTCATGGCCGCCAGGAGTTTCTAGACGACAACCGCGATGTCTATGAGGGGGTGATGGCGTCGCTCGAACTGGTGGCTTCGCAGCTTAAGCTGATCAGCGATCCGCCGAGCGAGATTTCCCCGTTGATCCGGCGCGCGGGCGAACTGCGGGAAGGGCTCCGGTTTCTGCTGGAAGGCGACGACCCCACCTTTGTCTATTACATCGAACGCCGCGGCCGCGGATGCTTCCTGCAAGCGATGCCGATCGACGTCTCCACGCTCTTGAGTGAGCGCTTGTTCGGCACGGTGCCAACCGTGATCATGACCTCGGCGACCCTGGCCGTGGGCGGCACTTTCGATTTTGTGGAGAAGCGCCTGGGCGTTCAGAATCCGCGCACACTGATTGTGCCGGGTCATTTCGATTACCAGAAACAAGCCCTGCTCTATGTGCCTCAGCAACTGCCCGACCCGCGCAACGCCGCGTTTCTGAAGGCGGCGGCGGATGAGGTGCTGCGGATTCTGCGTGCTTCGCGCGGGCGCGCGTTCGTGCTCTTCACCAGCTACCAGCAGATGCGCCTGGTTTACGACCGCGTTTCTCTGGCCCTGGAATATACGACCTTGTTGCAGGGTACGGGCCCGCGCGGCGCGCTGCTGGAGGAATTTCAACGCACTCCGAACGCGGTTTTGTTCGCCACTTCCGCGTTCTGGCAAGGGGTGGACGTTCCGGGCGAGCAACTGAGCTGCGTGATTATCGATAAGCTGCCGTTCGCGGTACCGAGCGATCCGGTGGTTGAGGCGCGCGTGCGCGCCGTGCGCGACGCGGGCGGCGACCCGTTCTACGAATACCAGGTCCCCCAGGCGGCGCTGGCCCTGAAGCAGGGATTCGGGCGGCTGATCCGGTCGGCGCGCGACCGCGGCGTGCTGGCCCTGCTCGATAATCGAATTACGAAGCAGCGTTACGGCCAGGTGTTCTTCGATACCTTGCCGGACTATTCGTTCACCACCAATTTCATGGACGTGGAAAGGTTCTTTGATGTTTGAAGTTTCAGTGGAGCACACCTTCGCGGCGGCCCACTTTTTGCGCAATTATCATGGCAAGTGCGAGAGATTGCACGGGCACAACTATCGAGTTCAGGTTCGGGTTGCCGGGCCGGAACTGGATGAATCCGGCATGCTGGTGGACTTTGTCGAGTTGAAGCGACTGTTGCACGGAGCAGCGGAAAAGCTGGATCATCAGTTTCTGAATGAAGTGACGCCGTTCGACGTGTTGAACCCTTCGGCGGAGAACATCGCGCGCTATTTATACGACGAAATCTCGAGCGGCCTGAAGAACGATCGCGGCGCGGCGTTGAGCGATGTGAAAGTGTGGGAGACGGACAAGCAATATGCCTGCTACCGTCCCCCTGTTTCGGGATGAACGGCTATTCCGTCCAGTAACTAACGAGAACCCCCTCCCCCGCGACGTCAAGGTCCAGGTAATATTCTTCCAGGTTCAGTTCATCGAGTCCGTTCTGGACTTCGAGGAAGAATTGATCGGAAACACCGCTGGTCGGGTTCGGGGCAAGAACGCGCGCGACAGCGGCGAGCGTCGTTTTATTCATTCCCTTGGTGCCGACATACGCTTTGCCGGTGAGACCGGGAATCATCTGAAACAGGATTTTAGCGATGCGCTGGGTCGGATTCACGGACAGCGGAATCGGAGTTCCAGGCGCAGGCTGATTAACGCGTCCCAGGGACGTAAAGGTCATGCAGTACTCCTCAATTGAAGCGTAAAGGTCGGAAAAGCTTCCGCGGGCCTTGGGTGAGCGTAAGCTGTTGGTAAGAGAGGGAAATCTTTCTTTTTTCGATGGTGACTCGCGGTGGTTTCCGTGCGAACTTTGGGCCACGGATGAAAAGGATGAACGCGGATAGGCACGGCGCAGTTCTCGTGTGAGGCTGGACCGGGCCTGTTTTTTTGAGGTGCGTTTTCGTTAGGCGGCGGTCCTTTCCGGGCACAAAGTGC
>PLFE01000034.1 GCA_003136675.1 Bryobacterales bacterium | reverse complement strand
TTCGAGTCCCTGCGCGCCCACCACTTTACAAAGGAATACGCTTCCCGGGTCTTGGGATTTCGCTTAAGATCGCCGAGAAGAAACCCGGATCGCCTTAGCGACAATAACCCCGAGACCCGAACTATCACCGCTGCGACAACTTCCGCGCGACGCTGCGATCGTCTCTTCGCGAGTGACGACGCTCCAGTCCACCGGAAAGCCAGCCTTCCAGCATAGCTGCCGCACAAACTCGCGCTGCGTGCGGCCGTTCCCTTCTCGGAACGGGGGTGCCGCGTTAATCTCACCAAAGTAGTAACCAGCGCGGTCAGCGAACTCGGATGCCTGCAGTCCGGACAGATAACGTTCCGTCGCCAGCTTCGCAAGAACACCCGTCAACGCGGCTTCGAGAAATGGCGCCGCTCCGCGCGCGACCGTCGCGTTCGTCTCGAAGGCAGCCAGAGAAACGGGATCGCGAAGGTCGGCGAGATTCCGGAGAACGTCAGTCCCCGGATACAGGTACGGGTCCGAACTCTCGGGCATTTAAGGCTCGAACTTCTTCCGCCATCTCCGCAGCCGTCAACTGGCCGTCCGCGTAACGCTGGAAAACCCGCTTCGCTGAGTCGGACGGCTCAAGGCCCTCAAGCCGCACGGACCCCACGGCGGAATCCAAGCTCGCGCTTCGTTCCCTCGGCGTTTCAGGCAAGGGCAGCGGAGTTCGAAAAGGCGCTTCCATCAACTCCAATTCTACAATGCAACCCAGGATTGCTGCGAATTGAGTTTGGACGGTGGAAAATTATCGTGAATTGCGAGCGTGCGGGCGCAGTCCCAACCGGAAGTCTATAAGCGTTGACAACGCCTCCCCCGGCTTAGTTAGCCGGAACGCTTCCCCCAGGCCGCAAGAATCTCCCGCACTCGATCACCAACCCGCTCCCGCGCCAGAATCCTTTCCACCCCGCTCGCCAGCAGCGCGTCATATTCGGTATATTTGTGGCGAACTCCCGCCGTTACAGCAGCCAGAAGAGCGGCCTCATCCAGATTCCGTCCCGCCTCCGTCCGGCCCACTCTTCCGCTGTTCCGCGCGGCCGTGTGAGCCGCAATTGCCGACGCCTCATGGGGCGGACAGCCGGGAAAGAGTTTCCCGATTTCCAAAATCATCCGGGCGATCAGTTCGCGATCCTCTTTCTGCCGCCGCGCAGCTCCCGCAGCCCTCGCTCTCGCGCGTTCCCCCGCATCTTCAGAGCACTCTTGTTCCGCTTTTTCGAGCGCCGCCTTCTCCACCAGAACGCCCTGCCGTTCATATCGCCCGCGCGACCGGCTGAAGCGTACAACCACGGCCGTGCGCTCGCTGTACCGGGCGGATCGGCGCGTCAGGACGGTGTCGCCGGCCGGCAGATATTCCAAATCGCCAAGTCGCGCGCACGGCAAGCAGAGCGGTCTCTCCGCTTCGATCAGAAGGAAGCTACCCCGCTCCAGTTCGGCGCCGCATTCCGAGCAAGCCGACTCGCGCAGAATTTCGAACACGACAGGTTTTGCCGGTTCGTTGAGCTTCTGCGCCAGTCGCTCCTGCTTGCGCTCAGACAACGCCGGCGAAACATAGTGAGTGCGATAGTTCCTCTCGATGCCGGGGTCGCCGCTCTTGCTGAATCGCAGATTCACGGTCCCGCCCCGTCCACTGCGCACGTACTGCGTTTCACTTGGCTTCAGCCCTTTGTCGAGCGCCCATGCGCGAAACATAGCCATCGCGCCCGAGATCTTCTTCAGGTTCCCCTGGATCATCCGCTCAAGAAAGTCGAGCCGGCCCTTGCGCCAGAATTCGACATTCGATGGCGCCAATAAACCGATTCCCATGAACACATCGATCGCGCTGACATAGTGGTGGTGAGCCAGCGCCGCCTCCGCGGCACGCACCACCCGCTTCCTGAGCTCCTCAGCCTTATCCCCATTCATCTCAGTCTTTACTGAGCCACTCCAGCCAGGGCATTGATCAGCTTCTGCCCGGTCGGGCTTCCCCAGCCGGTTACCAGGTCGTACCCGGGAACGGCGTCGAAGCCCTTCTTCTGGCCGCAGCAAAGGTTATTCCCGCTGACGATGTCGTGGAAGTCCGAATCGTAGCTGGAACCCTCGCCGATGGCATAGAGGGCCGGGTTGATAAAGCCCAGTGTTGGTTTGCCGCTGGCCACGGCCTGCTCATTCACCAGCGCCAGAAACCCCGCCCATCGGGGCGCCGAATAACTGGTGCCCCCATCCCCGCCATAACATCTGCCGTTCCCGCAGGCGAAGTTGTCCGTATTGCCTTCCATGGCCACGTCCGGCACATTGCGCAAGGTCGTCGAACCGCCATTCGACGAATTTGCCAGCCCGATCTGCCAGGCCGGAAGGGCGATGCCATTATCGCTGACTCCGCCGCCGCTGTAATTCCAAGCCGTTTCCGATACCCAGGTTCCGCCAGGGCCCGTCGTAGTCAGGTCGGTTCCTCCCACGGCGGTGATAAAAGCGTCGTCTGCCGGGTACACTCCATCGTCTCGATTGTTATGCCCGGTGTACGCTCCGCTATCTGCCGATCCATCGAAGAAATTCTGCCCCTGCGCCGCAAATTCCTCAAAGATAGGATCATCCACCGAAGGCTGCACCGTCGTGCCCCATGAGCAGCTCAGTTGTTTGGCAATGTTGTCGGTCGCCATTTTGTTCAGAATGTCCGCGTCCAGCGATCCAATGTAGACCCGAACCTGGCTCAAACCTGGGGCCATCGAGATCGATTGCACAATGTCCAAAACCTGCTCGCTATCGTCGCAGGAACCCGGGGGACAAAGCGGACTTACGCCATCGACCGTCACCGGGTTGATGGGAACGGTGTTGGTCTGGCCGGCCTCTTTGAAATACGCTTTGATATCGCTGGTCTCGTATCCGTAGTACTCAAACAATCCGACGGATTGCCCTTTGCCCGTTAATGCCGTCCGGCCGTAGTAAGCCGCGCGCATGTCGCTCCCCAGGTAGTTGCCGCCCGGTCCCGATCCAGTCAGATGGCTCTCGGTTCCTGCGCCCACCGCGCGTGCCCGCCGGTGGTTGCGGGGAAGCAGGAAGTTATCCAGACCCTCGATGTGCAGCACCGGCGCGCTCAACGCCAGCGAAGGTTCGCGGTCCGGCGAATAAAACGTGCGGTTCTCTGTCGGGTGCCGGTAAACGGCCATCCTGATATGGAATGCGTTTTCGATTTGCTCCACTGAGCCATCGAGATCCAGAACCAGGCGGTTCCTATGCGTCTCGGTCACGGTAAACCCGTGCGCGTTGCTGAAGTCGACCACCGCCTGGTAATCCCCCGCTGCCGGGCCGAATCTTTGGATGAACTGCTCGACGGTGAGATATTGGCGGTAGCCTGGGCTCTTTGGGTCGTAAAGTTGATCGAGGAAGCTGGTCAGTTCGGAAGCGTTGGGGATGGGGAGCACCACAGCGAGCTTCAATCGCTGGGTGGATGGGAGGAAGCCCACCCGCGGCGCCTGCCCGCTGGCTACTTCGGAGCGCATGTGATCGTGCAACACCTGCAACGTTTGAGCTCGACCCGCGGTCCCGAGCAGCAAGAGCGCGGCCGCGCAACCAACCCCGCCGGAACCCGATAGAAAGCGATGATTTCTTCTCATTCCTGAATTCCACCTCATGAATCCCTTAATATACTGGAGCGCAAAAGATAAGCTACGATGAAGGTGTCCGAGGCAAGCCCAAGGCAAGCCCAA
>PLFE01000121.1:19040-19445 GCA_003136675.1 Bryobacterales bacterium | reverse complement strand
GTTGTCCGGGAGGACGACGGTGAGATCGTCATCGCGGCGGACGGTGTGGTCGGCTGTGACCACGATTCCCGTGCGCCAGACGACGCCGCTGGACGCCAGTCGCTGGTTGCCGTTCACGGCGGCGATCACGCGGGCGGCGTTCGCGACCGCGTCGGCGAGTGATGTGGAAAGGGCGGTGAGTTGATCGAGACTNNTCGGCGTCCGCCAGAGGAACGGCGATATCCGGTCCGATTGTTTTCGGGATTCCGTCTGTTACTTCCTCGACGCGTCCTGGCATCTCCGCCATTCGATCACTGGGAGAGGATTTCGATGCTGGGGAACGGCGGTGTTTTCACGAGGGGAGTAAAAGGGCATTGGTCAGCCATCACCAGGATGTCCGGTACACGAAATCGCGTCGCATTGACC
>PLFE01000121.1:0-18985 GCA_003136675.1 Bryobacterales bacterium | reverse complement strand
GCATAATTCCCCACCGCCTCCACGCTCTCAATCCGCGGCTTTGGGGCGAATAGCTTCAGCGGGTTCTCAGAAGTCTTTGGCCGCGGTGTTGTCCCATGCGACCCGCTGCAACTCGCGCACGGACAATGATCGCGCAGATACTCGTTATCGTAGGTGCTATGCAAGCCATCTTTCCAGTCAATCGAAATCCCCTTTGACTTAGAAATCGCTATATGTTCTGGATCGGTAGAAGTTACAGTCATTGAAACAGTCTTTCCACATCCCGGATGCCGGAGATGCGCCGCATGGACGAAACCAGCTTTTCGAGTTGCTTCTTATCCTTCACATCGACAGTCATCTCGATGAACGCGTCCCCTGTCGCATCGAATTCAGTCTTGGCTTCCAAACTCCGAATATTCGCGCTCTCATTGGAAAGAATCGACGTGATCTGGTTCAGCAGGCCGGGGCGATCGTCTGTATGAACTACCAGTTTTACAGGGAGCGAGGCCGACGCCGTGCCTTCCCAGGCCACATCGATCTTGCGCTCAGGCTGATANNAGCAGGTTCTGCACATTGGGGCAGAGCTTGGAGTGTACGGCCACGCCTTTGCCGCGGGTCACGTAGCCCACGATGGCCTCTCCGCGAATCGGATTGCAGCACTTGGCGCGATAAACCATCAGATCGTCCACCCCGCGCACCTGGATCACGCCGTCGCTTTTGCCGTCCGGCCGGGTTGGTGACGCGGGCGGCTCGACGGGCGGCGACGGGTTCTCTTGAGGCGCCTCGGGAGCCAGCTTCTGGATCACCTGCCGGGCGTTGAAGCGGCCGAAGCCCAGCGCGGCATACAGATCCTCCATCTTGCTGTAGCCGTATTCGCCCGCGACGGATTGCAGCAGCTCCCGCGGGGCCTTGTTCATATTGAAGGCCACGCGCCGCGCCTCGCGATCCAAATACTTCTGGCCGATCTCAATGGCCTTATTGCGCTCCTCCGCGTTGATCAGGTGGCGGATTTTGTTGCGCGCCTTGGCGGTTTTGACGAATGAAAGCCAGTCCTTACTCGGCTTCTGATTGGACTGGGTGATGATCTCGACGGTATCGCCGTTCTGCAGCGTGTGGCGCAACTGCACCGGCTTGCCATTTACCTTCGCGCTGTAGCAGGTGTTGCCGATATCGGAGTGGATGGCGTAGGCGAAATCCACCGGCGTCGCATCTTTGGGCAGCGCGATCACACGGCCGCGCGGCGTGAACGTATAGACTTCATCGGGATAAAGATCCACCTTCAGCGTATTAAAGAAATCGCTGGGGTCGTCCATGTCGCGCTGCCACTCGACTAAGTGGCGTACCCAGGCGATCCGCTGGTCGTCTTCAGCTGGCCCCCGGCGGCCTTCCTTGTACTTCCAATGCGCGGCAATGCCTTCTTCGGCGATGCGGTGCATCTCTTCGGTGCGTATCTGAACCTCGAAATGTCGGCCGTCCGGACCGACCACGGAAGTGTGCAGAGATTGATAAAGGTTGGGGCGGGGAATGGCGATGAAGTCTTTGATGCGGCCAGGTACCGGACGCCACTCATTGTGAATCACGCCCAGGGCCGCATAGCAGTTCTTCACCGAATCGGTGACGATGCGCAGGGCCAGCAGATCGTAGACTTGATCGATCGAAATCTTTTGGCGTTTCAACTTCTGATACACCGAATAGGCGCGCTTGACGCGGCCTTCGACGCGTGCGGGAATGCCTTCGCGGCGCAGTTCCTCTTCGATGGTATGGCGGATACCGGCCAGGAAGCTCTCGCTCTCGGCGCGATGCTCCTCAATGCTGTGCGAGATTTCGACGAAGGCCTCGGGGTCGAGGAATTGAAACGCCAGGTCTTCCAGTTCCCCACGGACTTTGCCCATACCGAGGCGGTGCGCGATGGGCGCGTAGATCTCTACCGTCTCGTGCGCGATGCGTTCGCGGCGCTCCTTGGAGAGCGCGCCAAGGGTGCGCATGTTGTGCAGGCGGTCGGCCAGTTTGACGATCATCACGCGGATGTCGTTCACCATGGCCAGCAGCATTTTGCGATAGCTCTCGGCCTGCCGGTCTTCCGCGGAGGAAAAATCCAGCTTGGTCAGCTTGGTGACGCCATCAACGCAGCGGGCGACTTCCTCACCGAATTGCTTGCGGACCTCATCCGAGGAAGCGGACGTGTCTTCAACGACGTCGTGGAGAAGGCCTGTTTCAATAGACACCGCGTCCATGCGCATGTGGGCCAGGATGTCGGCGACGGCGACCGGGTGTGACATGTAAGGCTCGCCGGAAGCGCGGAATTGGTCTTTATGAAGCGCTTCGGCGAACGTAAAGGCGCGATCGATGGGCGCCATGTCGTCGTTAGGACGGTATTCCTGGATGGTCTTACGCAGTTCCTGAAACGCGTCCGCTACGGTGGGCGGCGCAGGTACGGGATTGGGGACCAGGAGCTCCGGCGCGGCCGGAGTATTTGACGTCACATCTTATTTTATAGAAAGCGAAAGGCGGGTTTTATAGAAAGTGAAAGACGAAAAAAAAGCGGCCGGTTTCCCGGCCGCTCTTCAGTTTTAGCTGCCGTCGGGCTTAGTTCGAGCCGCCCGGGGGGCACGCCTTCGCATCGCCCTTGAAGTTATTCAGGAGGGTGTACCAGCCGTTCACGGAACTGGACGTGGTCTCATGCGTGAACCAGCCATGGAAAACGAGGTCTTCCGGGTGGTAAGTGAACCCGTTCGGCATCGTGATGGTGGTGGCCAAACCGGTGACGGGATCGCCCACTTCCAGGTTGTCCTGGCAGCCGGAAATCTGGCCGACGTTGCCGTAGGCCGGAACAATGTTTACGTTCGTGGAGATGTAAGGATCGTTCATGGCTTCGCCGATTTCGTGCGTGATCACGGTAACATCCTCAAGAATCGCACCCGTAAACTCGTTGGGTTCGTTAAAGGCGGCAGCCGTGTAGATGATGTTATTGCTTGACTGGCCGTGGAAGCCGAGCACGCAGCAATCGCTCGAAGTGCCCTCATAAAAGAAAGTGTTGTAGTAGACGAAAATCACCAGCTCGTCACCGGTCAGGCCGAGTTTGGTGTTGGCCAGGAACGAATTTAGCTCGTTCTGGAAGTAGGTCAGGTTTACGTCGCCGACCGGGCCCGCGGCCGTGTCGATTGTTGTCCCGTTCTTGGAGGGAACAGTGAGAGTGATGGCGGATTTGACAGTCGGCTTACCGAGTTTCAGATGATAGCCGTTGGTACCGGAAGCGTCCTGCGACCAGAAGTTGGCGCGCATGAAGTTGTCTTCGTATTGGTTCTTTCCTAAGTCCGTCGAGCCGGCAACAAGATCCACCGCGGTGAAAATCGGAGATTGCTCGAGCAATTGGATCTCGTTGAGGGTGCTTCCATCTACCGGGCCTGTCGGATCGAAGGTGAGTGTCCCGATCTTAAAAATGATAGGAACGAAAACTACCGGGAGCGTTGTTGAAGTACCGCTGGTCGGGCTCGCACCGAGCATGGTGTAGGTTGACCCGTTGTCCGTACCTGTCCAGGACGGCAGGACCGTGGACGGCGTGTCCGCTCCGAACTCCAGGAATCCCTTGGGGACCGTGATGAAACGCGGGGTTCCGGGCGCGCCGCCGGTAAGGTGGGCAGCGCTGCTTTGTGAGTAGGCTAACCCGCTGAGTGAGAATCCGGCGATAACCAGACTCGCCACCTTCTTCGAAAACGTTGTGTTCATTCGACTCCTATAAATTAAGGTGATTTGAGGGATATGCGATCCCGTTTCTGAGCCCGAAGAGAACCGGACACACCTGTAGCACGTGCCCAGGAACCATCTTCAACTTTGCTCAGTGTTACCGATTACAGCGGATTGATGGAGGCAAGTCAAGGACCTGAGGATTCTTTACAATAAAATCACTCGGCGAATGGCAGTTCTAGTACTGTCCCGAGAGTACTAGCCAATAACACGCCTGTGATGAATTGGCAATAGAAAAGGCGGCCTGACAACAGCCGCCTTTAGAGAAGTTAGCGATTTTATGGATTTACTGCTTCACACCGTTCGCGGCAGCTTCCTTCCGGTCGGCCTTCATCTTCTTGGTATCCAGAGACTTCTGCATCCAGTTATTGGCTTCGTCGGCCGCTTTATTGTAGTCGTCCGTAGTATCCAGTAAGTCGCCGCGGTAGCGGATCAGTAAGTTCATGTAAGCCATGGCGTCCTCATACTCCCCGTCGATCTGAAGCGCTTTCTTCTCATCCTGGATCCCTTCATCGAGGATGGGCATCCACTTTTCCTTTAAGGGTTCGCGGATCTTCGCGTTCTTGATCGGTCCCGGATCCTCGGGCTTCATGCCTGATTCTGCGCGGGCTTTGCGATCGTCGATCAGGAACTTAGTCCACGCAATGACTCCCAAAGTGTAATAGGCTTCCTTGTTGTTGGGAGCTACCTTAATCACTCTCTTGTTCCATTCCTCGGCGTCATCCAGCTTGTCCTCGTGGTAGTAAAGAGAAGCGATCGAGGACGTCGCGAGTACGTTATTGGGCTCCTTAGCGAGTACTTTCTGGAACTGGTCCAGTGCGGAGTTAGCGAACTGCATGTTATCGGGAGAAGGCACCCCTGGAACGTACTGCATATAGTACGCCATGGCCAGGTAGAGGCGCGCCGTGATGAACTCAGGGTCGCGGTCACAGGCGGTTTTAAAGAACTCCACAGCTTCCGGAAACTTGGCGGCCTTGAAGGCGGCACTGCCCTTATTCAGATTGTCGCGAGCCTCCAACTGGCGGCAGCCCGAATTCAGCCCGGCCACAACGGCGAGAGAGACTGCCAGGGCGGCGTAATGAGCGCGCATCTACTTTCCTTCCTCCACCTTGGGAGTCATCAGCCCCACTTTATCGATGCCGGCGCCGTGCGCATGATCGATGGCGCGAGCTACCCACTGAAACTCCAGATCGGGATCGCCCTTCACGAATACCACGCGTTCCTGGCGTGTCTTGAAGATATCGATCAGGCGGTCCTCCAACTTATCCTCGGTGATATCTTCCTGATTGATCTTCCAGTGGTGATCCTTATCGATCTGGATGACCACGGTTCGGTCGTCCGCCGGATTCGGAGGTTGGTTCGGAGGGGGCGGCTGAGGAGCCAGCGCCTCCAGTCCTTTCGGCTTCTGCGGCGAAATCGCCATGAAGATGATCAACAGGACCAGAAGGATGTCGATCATCGGAGTCATATTGATGCTGGCTTGGACCCCGGACCCGCCGCCAACTGACATTGCCATAGGAGATCTCCTTTTTAACTAACTAAGTAAACGAATCGCACTCAAAAAACTACATTCCACCGGTGGACGCCGGCTTTTTCTTGTTGGTATCCAGGATCTGCTCGGTCAAAAGACCCAACTGGTCGACTCCGGCGGCTCTCAGGTTATCGACGACATCTTCGACCCGTTCATACTTGGCGCGAGAATCGGCTCGAAGGAACACCATCTTGTTGGCTTGCTTCTCGAGCAGGTCCTTCACCTTCGGCGCCAATTGATCCGGCACTGTCTTGACGAGGCCTGGGCTGAGATAGACTTGGCCATCGCGAGTGACGAAAACGATGACCGCGTCTTCCTTATCCGCATCGGCCATGGTGATTGGATTTCGGGCTTTGGCTAAATCGATATTCACACCCTTGTTGAGCAGTGGCGTGATGACCATGAAAATAATGAGCACCACGAGCATCACGTCGACCATGGGCGTCACGTTGATTTCCGATACCGGCGGCGGCGCCTTCTTTAGCTCCATAACGAATCTCCCTTCGCGAATATTCTATGCCCGTCCGAGTCACGTATTACAAGGTACGGGGCGCGCACCGTTGCCAAGCGCACGCCCGAACCCAGTCACCCAACTCGGCCAGAGAGGAAACTACTTACGCGCACCGGCAGTCTTGGCTTGCGAACGCTTCAGGAAATAGTCGATCAGTTCCGAGCTGGAGTTGCCCATCTCGACGTCGAACGAATCGATCCGCCCCGTGAAGTAGTTGAACATCCACACCGCGGGGACGGCCACAACGAGTCCGAAAGCCGTGGTCACCAGGGCTTCCGAAATACCGCCCGCAATGGCCGCGATGCCGGCCGACTTCTCCGTGGACATCGTCGTGAACGCGTTGATGATGCCGACGACCGTTCCGAACAGACCNNACGAACGGCGCGGTGGAACCAATGGTGGCCAGCGAGGAAACGCCGCGCTTCAGCTCCGCATGCACGATGGCTTCGGCGCGTACCAGAGCACGCTGCGAAGCATCGATCTCTTCCCCTGAAATTTCAGGACTCGCTTGATGCGCCTGAAATTCCTGCAAGCCCGCCACCACAACCTTGGCCAGGTGGCTCTTCTTGTAGCGATCGGCGATCTTGACCGCTTCGTCCAGTTTCCCTTCACGCAACGCACCGGCGACTGCCGGAGCGAATTGCCGCGACTGCTTCTTGGCGGCGTTATATGCCAGCAAGCGATCGATCATCACACCAATCGACCAGGCCGACATAACGAACAGAATCAGGACTACCAGCTTTGCCAAAGTCCCCATCTGGTGCCAAAGCGAACGGATATCCCACCCGGGTTGTTCTGTGGCCTGCAACAGCCAGAGTCCCCAAACCTGCAACTGTAAAAGCATCGTCGTTATTTCTCCTGCGAGTTGAGTTGAGCTTACTTTTCGTGACTAAGAATCTTACTACTGGCCACTGAGCGTGAAGTTCACGCTGATGGTGGTTGCAACCTGCACTGGCTCTCCGTTCAGCAGCGTGGGCTTGTAGACCCACTGGCTAACTGCTTCCCTGGCCGCCTGAACCAGCAGTGGATGGCCGCTGACAAGGGCAAGATTTTCAATGGTTCCTTCTTTGGAAATGATCGCCGAGAACACCACCGTGCCGGAAATGCGGGCCTGTCTGGCAAGCGGCGGGTATGCCGGCTTGACCTGACGAATCAGATTCGCCTGCATGACGTTGCCGCCGATCCGTTGGGGTCCCTTGGGAGCTTCCTTCTTCGGTGGAGGAGGAGGCGCAGCGCCGATACCGCCGATCATGCCGCCTAGAATGCCGCCCGCGGTTCCGCCGGGCACGCCCCCGGCGACGCCACCCACCACGCCGGCGCTCGGCGGTGGAAGCTCTTCTTCGCGGATCATCTTCACGTCTTTCGGGATGGTCTTAGGGGCGTGCAGAACGTTCAAATCCATCTGCCGCGGGATCACCTTCACCGGCTTCACTGCTTGAGGCGGTGGTGGAGGGGGTGGCGGCGGAGGCGGTGGCGGAGCCACCAGGACGGCGCTCAACTGGCCACTCTGTAATTGATCGAAATAGATCAGCGGAATCAAAATCAGGACGACGATAACCGCCACCTGCACCAAAAACGAAATCAAGATCGTGGATGATCTTCGCTCCGAATCCGTCGACTGCACAAAACTTTGTTCAAACATTGTGCCCTACCCCCCCAAGCCTTCCTAAAGCCTTTTTTGCGAACCCTTACCAATCGTTCCGCGTACCGCCTGCCGCGATTCAACCGCGACTGGAGCCGCCGTGACGCGGCCTTTATCCGCCCAATTATGCCAGAAAAGCACGATCGGGCTGGCTACGAATACCGAAGAATATGTTCCCACGATGATGCCGACAACCAGGGCAAACGAAAACCCGTGCAGTACCGGACCACCGAATAAGAATAATGCCACAACCGTCAGGAACGTCAACCCGCTGGTCATCACGGTGCGGCTCAAGGTCTGGTTCACGCTCCGGTTGATCACGCCCTCCAGGCTTTCGCGGCGTCCCACGCGCAGGTTCTCGCGAATCCGGTCGAAGATAACAATCGTGTCGTTCATCGAATATCCAACCAGCGTCAGCAGCGCGGCTACCACCGTTAAATCGATCTCCTTGTTAAACAGCGAGAACATGCCAATCGTGATGATGGTGTCATGAAATACAGCGATCACCGCGCCTAAGCCATAAATCCACTCAAAGCGAAAGGCTATGTATATCAACATCCCGCCCAAAGCGCAAAGGGTGGCGATAATGGCCTGCGTGCGGAGCTGGCCGCCGATCTTGGGGCCCACCGCGTCGGAGCTCCGTAAAGTGAACGGAGAAAGATAGCATTCCTGTCTCAGAACGGAGATCACTTGCGGGGTCACACCGGAGACCGCCGAAAGCTGATCGAAGCTGGAGAGCAGCCCGGAATGGCTCGAATTGTCCCGGAACTGGCGGATATCGCTGGCCAGCTTATTGATCTGATCGTCCGAGAGCAATGCTCCGGAGGCCGTCAGAGGACCGCGCAAACGGTTTGCGATATCGCTGCCGCTGGCGTTGTTCACGTCCAGCTTCCCGCTCGTGGGCTGGCCGAATGCGGATTCCAGGGCATCCAGCACGCGCTGCCGCGTATTGTTGTCCGAACCCTCGGTTCCAATGGCGAGTTCGTTGTCGCCTCCCACAAAGTTCTGCACGCTGGCGCCGAAACCCAGCTTCTGGTCGATCACCGTGCGGATCTTATCCACGGGGGGCGTCTGGGCAAACTTCACGGTGGTCATCGTGCCGCCCTTAAAATCGATGCCATACCGGGGGCCTCCTCTGAGGCCAAGGCTCACGAGACCCGCGGCGGTGAGCACCAGCGAGGCGATGATAAAGGGCCACTTCTTGCCCAGGAAGTCGAAATTTGTTGCTCCGAATAATTCCATCTAATACAGCCCGGGCGGTGCTCACTACTCGTTCGACACCAAAACCCTTGAACTTGTTCCCATTTCTCTAGAGTTGAATACTATCAGAACTATCCGGACGCATGATATACCATGCGCCGGAACCTTGCGAAATTAAATACTTAAAGCGGTCACCGGCTTGCTGCCGGAGAGCTCGAAATCGAAGATCGTCTTCGATACCCAAACCGCTGTGAACACGTTGGCGAACAGGCCGATCACCAAAGTGACGGCGAAACCCTTCACTGGCCCGGAGCCGAAAAGGAAAAGGAAAAGACAGGAGACGATGGTGGTGACGTGGGTGTCCACGATGGTCCACCAGGCTTTGGAGAAACCCGCGTCCACGGCCGCCATCACGGCCTTCCCGGCGCGCAGTTCCTCACGAATTCTTTCGAAGATCAGCACGTTGCTATCAACCGCCATACCGATGGTGAGGATCACGCCGGCGATTCCGGGAAGTGTGAGAGTCGCGCCGAAATACGACAGCGCCGCCATCAAAATCACAGTATTGAGAACCAGCGCGAGAATGGCGTTCAAGCCGCTCTTTTTGTAATAGATGAGCATCACCAGAACCACGGCGAGCAACCCGGCCGCGCCGGCGATGATGCCCTGCTTAATCGAATCGGCGCCTAACGACGGGCCCACGGTGCGCCTCTCTTCGTATACGATCGACGCCGGCAGAGAACCCGAGTTCATCACCAAAGCGAGATCCGACGCTTCCTGCTGGCTGCTCAGATTGGAGATGCGGCCACTGTCCGAAATCTTGGATTGAATGGTGGCCACGCTGCGCACCTGGTTGTCCAGAATCACTGCCAGTCGCTCGTTGATGTGGCTTCCGGTGAAGTTCTCGAAGCGGCCGGCGGCTTCCTGCGAGAGGGTGAAATCGGTTTCCCACTTACGGAACTCATCCTGGCTGGCCTTGGCGCTGCGCACATCTTCGCCCGTAACCACGGCCGACCGGGAGACCAGAAACCATTCCGTGCCCTGCGTCTGAATCCAGGGAACCAGGCGGGTGTTTAGCGGGAGAATTCCGCCTTTTTGCTGGAGAGCGGCTTCCTGCGTGGCAAATGGACCCTCCTTAACCTCGACAATCTCCAACTGAGCGGCTTCGCCGATGATTTGCTGCACGCGGGCCGGGTCGTCGATGCCGGGCAACTGCACCAGAATTTCGTAATCGGCATCGGCGCGGCCGCGCTGCTGCACCACGGGCTCGGTGAGGCCCAGACCGTTTACGCGGTTGCTGATGGTCTGGATGGATTGCTCGATGGTGCGCCTCTTGATATCGATCAACTCGGTGGGCTTCAGCGTCATTTTGTAATCGGTCGCGCTCACCGGGTTCAATATCCACTGGGAAAAGTTCTCGCCCACCAGGGTGCGGAATTGATTGGACTTCGCGGTGGGTACGCCATGCACATTGATCTGGATGCTGTCGGCCTGCTCGATGCTGTCGGGATTGTTGCGGTCGGTGCCGCCAATCTCGATGCCCGCCTTGCCCGCCTGATTCTTCAGTTGGTCCATTGTCCGATCGGCGATGGTGCGCACCGCATCCTGCACCTGCACCTGCAGCACGAGGTGGCTGCCGCCTCTCAGATCGAGCCCCAGCTTAATATTGCGCTGGATGTTGTATTCCAGCTCGGCTTTGTTCTTGGGGATGCCGATGATGCCGTAAATGCAGAGAAGGATCGTGGACACAATCACGATCGTCTTCACCATGAGGTTTCGTTGCATGAAATTCGCCTGTTTGACTGAGTTAGTTTATCGAAGTGTAAATCGGGTTTGCATTTTCACTTCTGAATCACTTCTGAACGGCGGTCGTTTCGCCGGGTGGTGGAACGACACTGGCAACGCATGCGCGGGTCACCTGCAGTTTGAGGTTGTCGGGTTTCACGCGAATCACCAGGGTGTCCTTGTCGAGGCCCGTGACAGTACCGACGATGCCGCCTGTGGTAACCACCACGTCGCCGCTTTTCAATTCGGACAGCATTTTCTGCTGCTGCTTTTTCTGCCGCTGCATGGGCAGAAACAAAAGAAAATACATGATCCCAAACATCAGGACCAGGGGAAGAGCCATTCCAAAAGAACTATTGCTCAAACCAAATTGGAGGAGGAAAGCGGGCGAAAGAGCTGTCACTATGAATGAATTCTATTCTACAGGCTGCCCCGAATCGATGTGATCATCGATCTGAACGGAGCGAAGATATTCGGGAAAGCGGCCCAACCGGATAGAGTGCCTGATCTGAGCCATGATGTCAAGGTACCGCCGCACATTGTGAATACTAGCCAATGTGGAGTAGAGAATCTCGCCGGCCTGGAAAAGATGCCGCAGATAGGCGCGAGAGTAGTTCCGGCAGGTTGTGCAGCCGCAGTTGGGGTCCAGCGGGTTCAGGTCTTCCTTGTACCGGGCGTGCTTGATGATCACGCGGCCCTCGCTGGTGAACAGGCACCCGTTGCGGGCGTTGCGCGTCGGCAACACGCAATCCATCATGTCGATACCGCGCGCCACGTATTCGGCCAGTTCTTCGGGCATGCCCACGCCCATGGCGTAGCGCGGCCGGTCCCGTGGAAGCAGAGCCTCGGTGGCTTCCACCATTTCCAGGCTCAACGGGCGCGGCTCGCCGACGGACAGGCCCCCGATCGCATACCCATCCGCGTCGAGTTCCACAAGCTCGGCGGCGCATTGACGGCGAAGTTCCGCGTACATGGAACCTTGAACGATGGGAAAAAGAGCGTGGCGGGTTGGAATGGTCCGCATGCGTTCGCGGAAATGCGCCATCCCCTCGCGCGCCCAGGCGACGGTTCTGCGGGTTGAGGCTTCGGCATATTCCCGCGTGGCCGGGTAAGGCGGGCATTCATCCAGCATCATGAGGATGTCGCTCCCGAGGGCGAGTTGCACGTCCACCGTGGAATTCGGCGTGAAGGTGTGTGTGTCGCCATCCAGATGGGATTGGAAGATGACGCCTTCATCGGTGATCTTCCGCAGCCCGCTCAGGCTGAACACCTGAAACCCCCCGGAATCGGTGAGGATGCTGCCGGGCCAGGACATGAACTTGTGGAGACCGCCCATTCGTTGAATCGACTCATGGCCGGGGCGCAGGAACAGGTGATAGGTATTGGCCAGAATGATACGCGCGCCCAGATCGCCATAGAGGACTTCCTGAGGAATTCCTTTCACGGTGGCCTGCGTACCGACCGGCATAAAGCACGGAGTTTCAATTTCCGAGTGCCCCGTACGCACAATGCCGGTGCGCGCGCGGGTCACCGGGCATTGGGCGGTGACTTCGAATGTGATTTGTCGGGACAAGGTTGGGGCGCTCTACCAAGGTATTCTATTGTGCGAATCGGTACCCATGCCTTGGTGCCGATGCGCTATTCGGCACAGGTCGTGCTTCTTCCGACGAAGGAGAAACGAGACAATATGCGTCGCATTGCATTCACAGCATTTCTGATGACCGTCCTTGCCACGGCATACGGGCAGGAGGCGAATCCCACACAGATGACGCCACAGGCTGGGCCGCCGCCGATGGCCAACGGCACCGTTCCTATCTTTCGGGTGAACGTGGTGGCGCGGACCACTCCGGCGATCAACTATCACCACCGCCAGGGAACGACATATGTAGATCTTCGCGGAACGGCGCTGATGCCGGAAGCGAAGGGCAAAATCAAGGTGGACAGCAATACCGGCGCGACGAAGATGCATCTCGATGTGGAGAAATTGGCTCCGGCTTTGACGTTCGGGCCCGAATACCTGACCTACGTGGCCTGGGCGATTACGCCGGAAGGCAATGCCAAGAATATCGGGGAACTGGTGCGGAAAGGGAACGGGAGCTCGGGTCTGGATGCGACGACCGATTTGCAGACATTCGGCGTGATCGTGACGGCGGAACCCTACTGGGCTGTTTCGCAGCCGAGCGATGCGGTGGTGATGGAGAATATGATTCGCAAGGACACCACCGGAACGTTCGAGACGATCGACGCCAAGTACGAGCTGTTGCAGAGAGGCCAGTACACCGAGAATATTGGCGCCAGTCAGTTGGAAGCGCTGACGGCCGACACGCGCGTTCCTCTGCAATTGCGGGAAGCGCGTGAAGCCATTGCGATCGCGCGGGCGCAGGGCGCGGATCGCTACGCCGCGGACACTTTTCAGAAAAGCCTGACCGATATTCAGAATGCGGAGGGCTTCTACGTGAGCCGCCACAGTGAGAAGGAACTGGAGACGGAAGCACGGCAGGCGACGCAGAATGCGGAAGACGCGCGCATCATCTCGATCCGGAAGGAGCGTGAGTTTGCGCTGGCGACGGAGCGGCGGAACGCGGCCGATGCGCAGGCCGCGGCCGAAGCCAAGGCGCGGAGTGAAGCGGAGCGCGCGGCCCAGGCCAATGCGGACCGCCAGTCGGCCGAGCAGGCACGGGCGCAGGCCGAAGCCGCCAAGTCGCAGGCCGAAGCGGCGAAGGCGGATGCCGACCGCATGCGCAACGAAGCCGAAGTCGCGCGCAACCAGGCCGTGCAGGAGAGGCAGCAGGCTCAGGCGGAAGCGGACGCCGCGCGAGCGTCGGCAGCCAAGGCCGAGATGGATAAACAGGCGCTTCGCGCGCAATTGCTAGCCCAGCTCAATAGCATCATGCAAACCACGGATTCAGCGCGCGGCCTGATCATGAACATGTCCGATGTGCTGTTTGATTTCGGAAAGGCTACGCTTCGCCCTGCGGCCCGGGAGAAACTGGCCAAGGTGTCGGGAATTCTTCTGGCGTATCCGTCGCTGAAGGTTCGGGTGGAAGGCAATACCGACAACGTGGGCAGCGACGAGTTCAATCAAACATTGTCTGAGAAGCGCGCGGAAGCCGTACGGGACTACCTGGTGTCGCAGAATGTCAGTCCCGATAGCCTGACTTCCATCGGGTACGGCAAAACGCGTCCGATTGCTTCCAACGACACGGCGGATGGGCGTCAGCAGAATCGGCGCGTGGAGATGGTGATGTCTGGAGATATCATCGGCACTCCCGTGAACCCGGGCCCGACGGCTCTGGCAGCGCCCGCGCTGCAGCCCCAGCAGTAAGGCCGCTACAAATACCGTTTTACGAACGCCGTCAGATTGCTGGCGGCGTCGCCCTCAAACATCTTGTCGTCGCCATAAAATTGCGCGCGGATCACGCCCTTCCGGTCAATCAGTACGGATTGCGGCATGATGTGCAGTTTCTCGTCCGGCTGAAGAACCGGCGCCACATCCGGGCGTTCGCTCCAGCCAAGTGGAAAATTGGGTGTAAAGCGGGTCTGGAAGTCGGCGATATGCTTCTGAGAATCGTCTTCCACGGCGCACTCGAGAATCTGAAGACCCTTGGGCCCCAGGTCGGTTTGCAATTGCTTAAAGACAGCGGTGGCCGCCTGGCAGTGAGGGCAAGTGGTCAGGATGTAAGCCATCAGCACCACCTTCCCGTGGTATTGGCTCAGGCTGACTTTCGACCCGTCCGTCAGGGCCATCGAGAACTTGGGGGCACGGCGCGGGATTTGCCCGGCGAAAAGCGCCACCGGCAAAATGAGGAACGAAGCCAAACGGAGCATACTTCTAGAATATCCGGATCTTTAGACCGGATCGGGTGAGTTTTCAATTGACGTGACGCGGCGTCCCGTGCGAGTCACGCGGAAATAACCGCCGTCGCTTGCGCCGGCAAAGAAATCGTCCCCGGCCTGCTCCATTCGCATACTCTTCGACTTGCCGCGAAGGCACTTCCGGTACACCTCCAGGAACTCGCGAGCGGCGCCCTCATTTTCCCATTCCGACGCATACAGCAACGTGTTGGCACGTGGCCGCCTGGTCTGATAGATCGCGAAGGCCGAGCCGCGCAGGAACCGGCTCAGCCGGTCGGCAGTCTCCCGGGAGACGAACTGCTGGATCAGGATTCGGTGGTCCAGTTCGCCGAGGACGCCGCCATAGATTCCCTTGGAGTGGCGGGGTGGATCGGGAAGCTGCTGATCGATGGGCTTTTCGCCCGAAAAGTAGGCCTCCGGATGAAGAATCTGATGCGTGGAAACGGGCGGCTGAATGAAGACTCTGCTGAAGCCGCTCTTGCCGAAACGCTGAATCACGGCAGCCTGAAAAGCCAACCCCCAGGTGTAGGGGAAAATCATCGTTTCGCGGATGTAGAGCGGCGCTTTGTCAAAGATTGGAAAGTCGCCGGTGGGCGCGGCCGCGTCATCGAACTGGCTGGTATCGGGCTGCACTTCCAGCGGCGGATCGCCCTTCACCGAAGCTTCGTAGGCTTCCATCAGATACGAAGCCTGCCCTTCGACGACGGCTTCCCTGGCGGCGGATTTCTCGCTATCGTTCTCCACCTTGCCCGCGTATTTTTCGAGATGAAACGATTGATCCGCAAGGGCATGGGCCAGTTCGTGGACTACGGTGGAATCGCGCATCGAATCCGGCGTCCAGTCTGAAATGTAAAGAGCCTTGCGGTGGTAGTCGTAGAAGGCGGCGGCTTGCTCGGTCAGCAGATCGAGCGTGGTTTGGCGCAAATCGAAATTCGGCGGAACGAAGCCAAGCAGTTCGAGCGCGATCTGTTCATCCTGAATTTCCCGAGGGGAAACGCTTTCGCCCGCGCGGTCTTGCAGATACGAAGCCAGTTGCGTGCGATTGATGGAGCGGAAGCGGAGTTTGTGGCGTACCGGCATCCCTGTGATCGTGGAAAGCCGGGTCATGATGGCGTCGATTTCGGCGCGCTGGGGCAATCGCCCGGGCGCGGCGCGAGCGGGTGCGGGGAATGCTACCGCGGCGAAAGACAGAAATAGCGAGGCGAAGCAGGCTAAACTGGAGTGGAATATTCGTTGAGGAGACAAAGTTGGCAGAAAACAGCTCTACTGGTGACAAGACGTATAAAGCCGAGAACCTCGGCAGCGGTACTTTCATTATTAGCAAACCCAAGCGCAAGAAGATCAAAATGCGCCAAACAGACCTGAAAAATCCCCGGCGCGGCTCACGGAAGTAAATGACAGCAAGCCGATCGCGTTTGCGACCGGCCTGCCTTTTCATTTGGGCTTGCGAGGGAACCCGGCTTCATCGAGGAACGCTTCTCAAGGAAGCGGGTGGGATTTCAAGGTAGGACGTCAGGTCAACAAGAGGAACTACAAGGAGTTTGGCTGGACCGGATTCCCTCTGCCCGGTTTCAAGATACCCTTCGACATTCGTCCCGTCGGCTTACTTTTCTTGTAAGTGACTCAAACGAATCGGAAAAAAACCCAAAAAAAAAGGGCACTGTCGTTTCTTGGCTACCTCACAACGTAGCTGGTCGGGACGGTTTCGTCGATGTTGTCCTCGTCGGGAGGCACGCGGAGGTAGTAGTAGTAAGTGGTGACAGCGATGATCGCCAGCAGCAGGATCAGCGCGACGCCCCACCTTACCACGGGCACCGAGGGAATCGAGTGGTTTTGAACGGTGACTACCGTGAGGCGGACCACAACGGCGGCGAAGCCCGCGGCGAAGAGCAGTTTCAGCCACCACGGCATCAGATCGAGCGGGGCCTGCCCGCCGATTTGGCTCCAGCATTCAAAACAGGCAATCAACGCAAGCAGAAATTCAATGGCGTAGGCGATGCGCAGTGGGCGTTCCATCAGGTGGGGGGTAAACGGAGAATCTCCAATCTTACGCTATCTCCCGTTTTGTAAGTCCCTTCGCGCTTTCGTGTCCGCGAACAAGAATTGAGGTGTCGAGGACGATTCTCACTGATGAGGACGATAGCTGGGGCGAGCGCTTCTCATGGCTTCCTCGTCCGAGACGGTTTTACGGGATCGATCGACTTCGGCTAAATACTTCCCCAGGTCTGCTGCGATTTCCAGCTTTCGCTGAGGGGAAAGAGAGGCAGGCTCAAAGGTGCGGACGCTGACCGCTTTCACCGTCTTCAACGCGGCCCAAAGGCGTTTCTATCGCCGCCTTTTGGGCGGGCGAGAGATCCTTAGCATTGCAAATCACGGAATGGAACCTGACTGCATTATCATGGACGTCATTCCAAGACTTCCGCTGACTTTCCAGGAACATTTCCGCAGACGGTTGCGTAATCGTCTTAAGCCACCAGGCATTCCTGTAAGCTACTAAACATGGAGAACCCAGGCACCCAAGACACCGAAACGCAGGGCACGCGCCGTTTCGTCTATGACGTGTGGAGCGCTCTCACTCTGGCCGTCGATTCGATCCGCGCTCACAAACTGCGCAGTTTCCTCACCCTGCTGGGGGTGATTATCGGAGTGGCCAGCGTCATTTTCGTGGGGTCCGCGATCGAGGGTTTAAGCGTTTACGCCGATCAAAGCACCGCCAAAGCCTTTGGAAGCGAGTCTTATCTGGTGGCGCAGGCTTTGAGTGCGCACTCGCTGAAGGAATATCTCGCGAAGATCAAGCACAACAAGGTAATCAAGATGGACGATTACAACTACCTGCTTGCGGTGGATTCCGACAAATCCTTGATCAGTCCGGACCGCGACAAGGAAGTGGACGTCAAGCGCGACAGCTACGTCAGCGAACTGACGGATATCAACGGGGTCTCCAACACCATCGCCGATATTCGTGACATGGTGGTGGTGGACGGGCGCTTCTTCGACGACCAGGAAGAGAAAAACCGCATGGCGGTCGCCGTGATCGGCGACGAGACGCGGGCGCACTTATTCCCGGACGGCAGTTCCCCAGTGGGCAAGACCATCAAGATCAGCGGCGTGGATTTCACCGTCGTGGGAGTGCAGGAGAAGCTGGGCTCGGCGTTTGGACAGAGCCAGGACAACGTCATCTACATCCCGATCACGGCCTACAACCGCCTGTTCGGTCCGCCCACGGGGGATATGCCTCTGTTTATACGGGCCCGTCCGGATAGCGGCTTGACGATGGACCAGAGCCTGGATTACACACGTGTCGCGTTGCGCACCCGGTTCCATCAGAAACCGGGAGAAGCGGATCGGTTCGACACGCTCACGCCGGAAGCGATTCGGGGCTTCATCGACACCATCTTGTCGCTGGTTTCGGCCATTGTGATTCCGGTCACCAGCATTTCGCTGGTCGTAGGCGGCATCGTCATCATGAACATCATGCTGGTCAGCGTGACGGAGCGGACGCGCGAAATCGGCATCCGGAAGGCGCTCGGCGCACGCAAATTCGACATCATGCTACAGGTGCTCATCGAGGCTCTGCTGATGGCGTCCATCGGCGGCGCGCTCGGGGTGGGCGTGGGCGCGTTGGTCACCGGGATCGCCGGCCTCGCGTTTAAGCTGAAGCTGCACATCACCGTGCCTTACGTTTTGCTTTCGGTCGCAGTTTCGAGTATTGTCGGCGTGGCGTCGGGCTGGTACCCGGCCGCGCGCGCCGCCAAACTCGATCCAATTACGGCGTTGAGGTCTGAATGAACCCCATCAATATCTCTATTGGCCAGAACGTCGCGATGGCGCTCGACGCGGTTTGGGCGCATCGCTTTCGCTCTTTGCTCACCATCCTGGGAATTGTGATCGGGATCACCACGGTTGTGACGGTGGCTTCGCTCCTCACCGGGCTCAGACAAGGCATTGTGGTCTTCTTCGACCAGATGGGACCCGACAATGTGTTCATCTTCAAGACCAGCGGCAACCCGCAGAACGACGGGCCCAACCCCAAAGAGCGCCGCCGCCGGCCGATCAAGCCGGAATACGCGGAGACCATCAAACGCGTTCTGGGTGCGTCGGTTCAGGACACCGCGGTGCAGATCTTCATCCCCACCATCATGGACGGGAAGCAACTGATCGCGCGGGTTCCAGGCGCGGAGACGGAGCAGGTCTCATTGATCGGCCAGTCGCCCAATATCGAGGATCTGTCACCTAAGGATTACGAAGACGGACGGTTTTTCACGAACGAAGAGAACAACCGCGCGGAGCACGTCGCGGTGATCGGATTCGATACGGCGAAAAGTTTGTATCCCGACGGGAAGGCCGTTGGGAAAACATTCATGCTGGATGGCGCGGAGTACACCGTGGTGGGTGTCCATGCCAAGGCCAAAGGCGGGTTCTTCGGCCAAAACGGGGAAGATTCGCAGATCACTATTCCCTTCGACACCGCGAAATCGCGCTATCCGCAGATCGACCGTTATATGGTGATCGCCAAGGCCCGCCCCGGAGAGCGCAAGGAAGCCTATGACGAGGTGGAAGCCTTGCTGCGGCGTCTCCGGCACGATCCCAAGAACGATCCGGACGACTTCACGCTCTCGACGCCGGACCAGATTATCGCGCAGTTCGACAGTATTACGGGTTTGATCGGCATCGTCGCGATCGCGATTTCGGGACTGGGACTCCTGGTGGGCGGAATCGGTGTGATGAACATCATGCT
>PLFE01000058.1 GCA_003136675.1 Bryobacterales bacterium | reverse complement strand
GGCGCGCGACGCTGATCGAAGCCCAATCGCAAACGGCGAAGAGCTATTAGCGCGGCTGTAGTCACGTCTATGTTGGACGTTGAATTCGTGCAGTTCACGGACACGGGCAAGGTTCGGGATCACAACGAAGACTATCTGGGATTCGCCGCCCCGGCGGCGGATCACGACGCTCGCCACAAGAGCTGGCTCTTCGTTCTGGCGGATGGCGTGGGCGGGCAGGATCGCGGCGAAGTGGCGTCGCGCGCGGCAGTGGAGCACCTGCTTTCCGGGTTTCGAAGGCTGACCGCCGGCGATTCGTTGAACTCCGTGTTACCGCGATTGGTTCAAGCCGCCAACACGCACGTCTTTGAAACTGCCGCCGCAGTGGTGCCAGGGGGCAGTTCCATGGCCACAACCATCGTGGCGTGCGCGCTGCGGTTCGATCGCGCCACAGTGAGCCACGCGGGAGATTCGCGCTGTTACCTGATCCGCCACGGTCAAGCGCGGCAGATCACGCGCGATCACACGGTGACCAACGAGCAAGTGCTGATGGGCCTGATCACGGCGCGGGAAGCTTCGGAATCCGGCTCGCGAAGCCTGCTCAGCCGGTCGCTCGGCAACGAGATGTTCCTGAATGTGGAGACCAACGAACACACGGTCCACAAGGGCGACGTTCTGCTGCTATGCTCGGACGGGCTGCACGGCTCAGTGAAGGAGGCCGACATGGTGCGTTCGCTGGGACCGGGGGCCGACCTCGAAACGGCTGCCAAAGAACTGGTCGGTCTTGCGAAAGAAAGGGATGGCGGAGATAATATCAGCGTGCAGCTCATCCGGATACGAAGTGTGGAGCGCGTGGGCATGTACCGAGGCCAGCCTTACCGTCTTCCTTAACATGCTTTCTCTTCGCGCCGGCGACCAACTGGACAACTATCGCATCGAAAGCCTGGTGGCGCGCAGCGGCATGGCGTCCATCTTCAAAGCCACCGACACGCGCGACGGCCGGACTGTCGCCATCAAGGTTCCACATCCCGAGATGGAATGCGACCCGGTGCTGTTCGACCGGTTCACGCGCGAGATCGACATCGGCTTGAAACTGGATCACCCCGGCATTATGAAGGTGCTGGCGAAGGGCGAGCGCGGCAGCGTCTACATGGTGATGGAGTGGGTGGAAGGCACGCTGCTCCGCGAGATCATGTTCGAGCAGAAGAAGCTGCCGCAGGACCGGGCGATGCGCATCACGGCGCGGATTTGCGACGCGCTGGATTACGCGCATCAGCATGGGGTGGTCCATCGCGACTTGAAACCAGAGAACATCATGGTGGACAAGGAAGACCGGATCAAGCTGATCGACTTCGGCATCGCGGGCCAGCAGGGATCGAAGCGGTTGACGTTCGCCAAGCTCTCGCAGGTGATGGGCACGCCGGACTACATTTCTCCGGAGCAGGTGAAGGGCAGGCGCGGAGACGGCCGCGCCGATATCTTCGCGCTGGGGGTGATGCTGTATGAGATGGTGGCCGGAAAGACGCCGTTCACGGGAGCGAATCCATTCGCGATCATGAACGACCGTCTGTTGAATAACCCGGTGCCGCCGCGCGAGATCGATCCGGCGATTACGCCGGAACTGCAGGAGATCATCTACCGGGCGATTGAACGCGATCCGAAGAACCGCTACGCGCGCGCGAGAGAGTTCGCGCAGGACCTGGAGCATCCCGAGCTGGTGGGAGTGGCGGACCGGCCGGAGATGCTGGATTGGAAAAAACGGAAACAATCGTGGCCGCGAACGGTGCTGTTTTATGCGGCGATGGCGATGATTCCGGTAGTGATTTTTGGGTTGTTGCTTTACGCGGCGCGGCACGGGTGATTTGCCGGGCCGNNCGGAGCATTGCCTGAACTGTGCCAAAACTCTGGGCGATCATCTTGCTTTATCTGGTGGGCCTGGCTCTGCTGCGGTAAGCGACGACAGGTGCATTCCCCCGGCCTCTCACCTCGCGCGACGCCGGGGGGGCGCTCGCGTGGCGTTAGGCGCCGTTCTCCTGATGCCGGTAGTTTTCTTCATGCGGCGCAAGGCGAAAGAAACGACTCTCATTGTGTCTGAGCACGGCGAACGGCAGCCGCCGGATGACGCGCGAGAATCTTCCGCCATCCATGGACGTCTAGACCGATAGCCATTCCGTAGTTGCGCCTGGAGTCAAGGAACAAAAATGTCCCGCTGGGTAGCTGGAGTTTTATCCCGGTTCTGCCGATAACATTTGGGTGTCTCCTTAGCCTTAGCCTTGGCCCTCGCCCGATTCTCAACGATTTCAGGGACAAGAATGGTCAAAAACGCGGAAGTACATACTGAGGGCGCGAGTCCCGCGCAACCCGCCTCGCCACGAACCGCCTCGGACCGCAAAAGGGCTGCGGCGTCCCCACCCGTGAGGCGCGGTGGAACAGCTGTCCGGGTTGACTCTGGGCCCACTGTGGATAATGTCGAGCGGTCCGAAGTGTTGCCGTTGCGGCCGAATCTCGCCTTTGCCACCGCTTCGCTCGAACAGAGCTTCGGCCTGCACTACCACGCCTCCTACTATCGCTATGCCCAGATTAGCCTCACCCTCGGGATATTACTGATCGCCGCCGATTTCCTGGCGGATCGCATAGCGTTCAGCAGCGAACGCGCAAATATATATCGACTGCAAGTCTGTTTGCCGATCTTGGGAGCAGGTATCGCTTATTCCTTTTCCCGCTTTGCCAGGCAACACTGGCAGACCGTGATGTCCGCATTTATCGTCCTGGTGGCCTGCAGCCTGCTCTGGGTGCTGACGGTCATCGACACCCAAGCCGGCATGGGGCTGAAGAGCTGGGTTGGCATGCTCAACTTCGTTTTTCTTGAGTTCTATTGTTTTGTCATTCTCGGCGTCCAATTCAGATACGCGCTCGCATCGGGATTGTTAATCCTTCTCATGTTTGAGGCGGCGATGCTGCTCGAGTTCGGCGCCAGCCGGCTGATGTTTGGCTACTTGTCTTATCACACAGTAACCCTGTTCATTCTGGCGGGCGTGGTCGGATGGTGGCGGGAATACGTTTTGCGCAAGGACTTCTCGATGCAGGTTTCCCTGACGGAGGCCCGGAACTTCTTGAAGTGCCAGAATGATCTTCTCGAGAGCGAGGTTGAAAAACGCACCCGCAAAATACAGCACACGCAGGATGCGGCAATCATACTTCTGGCGTCAGTGGTGGAGACGCGCGATAACGAAACTGGCAACCACGTTCGACGCACCCAACACTATCTCAGAGCCTTGGCAAAGCAACTGCAATCGCATCCCCTTTTCACCGACTACCTGACGGAACATCAGACTGATATTCTTTTCAAATCCGCTCCGCTTCACGATATCGGCAAGGTTGGCATCCCTGATAGCATCCTGCTGAAGCCCGGCAAACTTGATCCAGAAGAGTTCGAGATCATGAAGACACATGCGGCACTTGGATTCGCCGCCATTGAAAACGCCGAGCGGCGTCTGGGTGTTAAGGTGGAGTTCCTCGCCTGCGCAAAGGAAATTGCTCTCAACCATCAGGAAAAATGGGATGGCAGCGGGTACCCGCGAAAGCTGGCGGGTTCGGAAATTCCGATTTCCGCGCGACTCATGGCGGTTGCCGACGTGTACGACGCTTTGACCACGCGCCGTGTTTATAAGAGCGCGATATCGCATAACGCAGCCGTTGCGATCATCATCGAAGGTGCCGGTAGGCACTTCGACCCGGATGTCGTCGGCGCTTTTGCTGACGTAGCTGATGAATTTGAGGTTATTGCGCGTCGGTATTCGGATTAAGGACTGCTTCCGCGAAGCTGAGAAGGTGAGCGCCACGACCGAACGGGCCGCAAGGTTGCCGATTAAGTCTCGGGTCCAGACTGGCCTACTCTTTCTCGGTGTTGAGCTGGCTGTAGTCCTCAGGTTGCGGCTCGTGACCGTTCAACGGCCGCTTGTCCGGATTCCCGTTGATGATTTTGATCCGGGTTGGGTGTCGGCGCGGGTCCAGGGATTCCCATTACTGGCTCCGCGTCCCAGGCAAGCGCTCCGTCACGCCGCAAAGTCCGGCGCGAGTTCGGGAAGTAAATCGGAAGGGAACCGGACTCGGCGCCGTCCTGTTCTCGAATCGCCTGCCTGCGGAATCGCTACCCGCTAGCCCCGTTCTGGGTCTTCGTTCACGCCAAGACAGCGGACCCCTCAGAATAACGCGAGAAGGCATTTTTACCCAGATTGATTGGTTCCCCGACTGGACAGGTCCCGTGGAGCGATGTGAGGCTAGAGTCAACGCCGCGCACGATTTTGTCTTCATAGTGGGAACAACCGGCAACGCCTTCTTCATACCCGAGCCGGGCCTTCCGCGGGCCCGGCCAGCAGTTCTGAATTCACGGCGCAAATTGACCGCTGGCGAAATGCCTAGGCTGTAACGCTTTGGCGGATGTCTTCACTATGTGGACGTAGGGAGTCCAACAATAGAATTCCCGAAACCACAAAGGAGATCACACATGTCTGGAGCACTAACTCCCAAAGATATCGCAATCGCAGCGGCGCAAGGCGTCGCTATCGCATTGAACGCTCGTAAACAGAAACCTGGCGCGGCTAAGGACGAATTCGTCTTCCGGCCTCCTCTGGTTTGCGGAATTCCGCCGGCCATTTTTGAAGTGGACATCAAGCCGGATACCAGCGGAACCTATACGCTGGGCGGGATCGTCGCCCAATAGGTGGTTATGGCAGGCAGCCGCGAAATGCTGTGCCCCAGTTCACGAGGCACTCTTGAGGATTCGTTGCTGATCGGCGTGGTAACCAGCCACGCCGATGGCCCGCGCGTCGTTTCCACGGAGCGGGCCCTACCGGTCACTCCGGAAATTCTCGCGCTGGCCGAGCCCGCGGGCCCCAGTGAAGTGTTCCGCTTTGCATCGCCGTGCCAGACCGGGCGGTGTCCGCACTTTCGAAATGAGGCGTGCCAGCTCGCCGTGCGCAGCGTGGAACTGTTAGACGCGGTTTCCGAGAGCCTGCCGCCGTGCTCGATCCGGCCGCAGTGCCGCTGGTTCCGGCAGGAGGGCGCGGCAATCTGCAAGCGCTGCCCGCAGGTGGTTACCGACCAATACCATCCATCGAGCACGATGATACAGATCGTGACAGGGATCAATCCCGCTCCAGCGCCAGCGGCGTTAGGATCTTATTCGTCCCGTAACGCTACCATCGGATCTAACCTTGCGGCGCGTCGCGCCGGAATCCAGGCCGCCCCGAACGCCACTGCGGCGAGCGCCGCAACCGCCAGCGCAAGGGTCCACGGATCATTCGGCTTCACTCCATAGAGGAAACTCGCGACGAAGCGCGATGTGGCCACGACGGCCCCCACCCCGACGCCCGCGCCCACCACAACATGCCACAGGGTGTCGCGCAGCACGAGCCAGATCACATTGCTTCGCGATGCGCCAATGGCCACACGCAAACCGATTTCGGCCTGCCTGCGCGCGACGGAATACGACAGAATTCCATAGAGCCCGATGCAGGTAAGCAGCAGCGCGAGTACGCCGAAGAAGATGGAGAGCGAGGCCATGAGACGCTCCTGTCCCAGCGACTCCTTCACTTGATCCTCCATCGTCGTCACCTCACCGATTGGAGTGCCCGGCACAATCTGCTTGACTGCGGTTCGAAACGCCGGGTAGATCGACGCAATACCGGCATCCGATCGAATTACGAAGCTCAATGAACCACCGGGGGTATCATTCTGGAGGTAGCAGAGATAGAGCGCCAGCGGATCGGGCTCGCGCAAGCTGAGATATTTCGCGTCTCCCGACACGGCAATGATGCGAATCACCGATTTCTCGAACTGGATGTGCTCGCCAATGGGGCTCTTCCCGCCGAACCAGGAACGCGCGGCCTTCTCGGAGATGATGCCCACTTTCTCGGCTGTTGCCGAATCGTGTTCATTAAATTCGCGGCCCGTCAGCAAGGGCGTCTGCATCGTTTCGAAGTAGCGCGGACCCACCAGGTTCACCATGGTGTCGCGCAATGGCGGAGGGATTTCCGGGCCGCCCGGAAGGGACACATCGTCGTCCCATTCAAAGTTCGTCGTGGGAGTAATCAGGAGCAGGCTGGCGGACTTGACTCCCGGGAATGAATTTACCCGGTTCAGAAGCCGGCTATAGATTGCGCCGAACGCCGCACCTTTTTCCGGCCGCTTGTCGGTATCGATGCCGATCAGCAGCAGGTTGCGCGGATTGAAACCCGGATTCAATGTCCACAGGTTCAGCAGACTTCCCGCAAACAAGCCCGAGCCCGCCACCAGCAGGACCGATAGAGCTACCTGGCCACCGAGAAGAACACGCCCGACCCCGAAGCGATCGGGCGCGCCCACTACGTTCTGTGCCCTCTGCTTCAATCCGATATTGATGCCGAGCCGCGTGGCCTGCAAAGCCGGGAAAAGCCCGAACAGCAGGCCCGTCAGAATGGCGGCTGAAGCGGTAAATGCCAACACGCGCCAATCCGGATTCACATCGAGAGAGATGGGACTGCGACGCAACTGCATGAAACCGACCAGGAGCCGTACGGACCATTCCGCGAAGGCGAGGCCGAGCGCTGCGCCGATTGCAGAGATGAGGACGCTCTCCGTTAATAACTGGCGGATCAGACGCCACCGGCCAGCGCCGATCGCGAGGCGAACCGCGGTTTCCCGGTGACGCGCCGCGCTGCGGGCAATCAAAAGATTGGCCATATTCGCGCAAGCGATCAGCAGGACGACTCCAACAAGAATCATCAAAATCAGAAGCGGATTGCTGAAGCGCTGACGGAGCGAGGAGAACCCGGCCGGGCCAGGTTGCGAGCGCATCTGCATGCCCAGGAATCGCTTTCGGAACTGCATGTTCAGATCGACCGGCTCCGCCGCCTTCATCAACTCCGGTGAAACGACTCGCAGTTGAGCGGCTGCGGCTTGCGCGGAGATGCCGGGCTTCATCCGCCCCATCGAAATGAGAAACCAACAACTGCGGCTCCGAATGCAACCCCCTTCGCCAAGCCGCTCAGCCAGCAGCAAGGGCGCCCATATCTCGGGGGCGGTGCCGGGTTCCGCGCCAAAGAAGTTCCCGGGCATCACGCCGATGATGGTGAACTGCACCTGATCCAGTGTGATTGCCCTGCCCACCGCGGCCGGATTGCGTTGAAACTGGCGCGCCCAAAACGCATCGCTGATCACTGCGACGGGGCCGTTCGGACCGCCGCCGAGTTTGTCGTCATTGGGCGTGAAGGTCCTGCCGATGATTGCCGGAACGCCCAGGCCGGTAAAGTAGTCTCCACTCGCCAGGGCTCCTTGAACGTGTACCGTTTCGCCATCGATCAAGGTTTGAAAGTCATGCCCGCCCCACGCAAACGTCTGCGCGAAGACCTTGTTTCGAGAACGCGTTTCATCGAAGATCGGGTAGGTGATGGAAGCCTGTCCCCGACCGCCGTTCCACAGATCGAGCGTTACGAGTTGTTCGGGGTGAGGTACGGGAAGGGGCCGCAACAGAAGGCTATCGATCAAGCTGAAGATGGCGGTATTCGCCCCGATGCCAAGCGCGAGCGAAAGCACCGCGACCGCCGCGAACGACCGGTTCTTGCGCAGCGTCCTGAAGGCGTACCGCAGATCCTGCGATAACTCGTCCAGCCAGCGCCAGGTCCACACACTGCGCGTCTCTTCTTTCAGGCGCGCCACGTTGCCGAATTTGCGGTGCGCCGCGTGGCGTGCTTCTCCGGGCGTCATCCCGCGCTCGATATTCTCCTCAGTCTCGCGCTCGATGTGCTCGCGGAAATCCCGCTCCATCTCTTCTTCCAGACGCTTTCGATTCATGATTCGCTCTCCTGATCCGCCGGACGCAACACGCCCGCAATGGCGCGCGCGAACTTGTCCCATTTTGTTGTTTCGAGCGCCAGTTGCTTGCGGCCTTTGGCCGTCAGCCGGTAGAACTTGGCGCGGCGATTGTTTTCGGACGTGCCTTCTTCGGCCGAGATCCACCCGCGTTTTATCAGACGGTGCAGCGCGGGATAAAGCGAGCCTTGCTCCACCTGCAAAACATCGTCGGAATTCCGTTCGATGGCTTGCGCGATGGCGTGGCCATGCGCCCGGCCCAACACCAGGGTCCGGAGGATAAGCAGGTCGAGCGTGCCCTGCAACAATTCGACCTTCTCTTGCGCACTCCGAGGGTCTTTAGTAGACATTCTAGGTGAATCGTAAACCGCCTACAGGTAGAATGTCAAGGGGAAAAGGTTTGCTGCCGCCGCGCCGCGATATATACTCGTTCCCAACTGGAAATAAGAACATGAACACTTCGCGAATAACTGGATTCACCCTGATTCTGCTCGGTTTCGTGGGCGGCCCGATGGGGCGTGGGGGAGACGCCACGACACCGTCACAGCCCGCGCCGGTGCAATTGACCGCCGACCAGGACCATCAAAGGCTGATGGAACTATTACACATGACGACGATGCGGCCTGGAGCGGACGGTATGCATCCGGACGCGCCGAACTATGCGAATTACGATGAGGCCAAGGCAAATCCTTATCCCAACCTGCCAGACGCACTGGTATTGACGAACGGGAAAAAGGTGACGACCGCCAAGATGTGGTGGCAGAAGCGACGGCCTGAGATCGTGGAGGATTTCGATCGCGAGATTTACGGCCGGGTTCCCGCGAACACTCCCAAAGTGACCTGGGAAGTGACCAAGACAACGCAGGAGACCAATGGGGATGTGCCGGTAATCACAAAGACGCTGATCGGACACGTGGACCACTCTTCCTACCCGCGGATCACCGTCGATATTGAGGCGACGCTGAGTACGCCCGCACATGCCGCGGGCCCGGTGCCGGTGATCACGGAGTTCGGCTTCCGGTTTCCGGCGGGACGACCCATGCCGAAAGCGATGGCGGCTCCGGCCGGCCCCACGTGGCAGCAGCAGGTGCTCGCGAAAGGCTGGGGTTATGCCACCATCTATCCCAATACCATTCAGGCGGACAACGGCGGTGGACTTACTGAGGGAATCATTGGTTTGTGTAACCATGGCCAGCCGCGAAAGTTAGATGACTGGGGCGCGCTGCGCGCCTGGGCCTGGGGCGCCAGCCGGTTGCTGGATTACTTTGAGACTGATCGATCCGTAGACGCTCATCAGGTGGGAATTGAGGGTCATTCCCGTTATGGAAAAGCGACCCTCGTGACCATGGCTTACGATCCACGTTTTGCCATCGCGTACGTCAGTTCCTCCGGCGAAGGCGGCGCCAAGTTATACCGCCGTAACTGGGGCGAGATGGTGGAGAACGTCGCGGGTTCAGGTGAATATCACTGGATGGCGGGTAACTTCCTGAAGTATGCGGGGCCGCTCACGGCAAAGGATATGCCGGTGGATTCTCATGAGTTGATCGCGTTGTGCGCGCCGCGCCCTGTGTTTATCAGCGGAGGAGCAGCGAAGGCCGGAGACGGGTGGGTGGATGCAGAGGGAATGTTTCTGGCCGCGGCAGCCGCGGGCCCGGTGTATAAGTTGCTGGGCAAGAAGGACATGGGAACCACGCAATTTCCGTCAATGGAAACCCCGCTGATTGACGGCGACGTCGCATTTCGACAACACTCCGGCGGACATACGCCAGGACCGAACTGGCCGACCTTCATTACTTTCGCCAGCCGTTACATCAAAGCGCCGGTTTAACGGGAAACATCGAAGTTAATCCACTGCATGGAAGGCGCAGCCTTCTTACCGGCAAGCATATCTTTGGCAACTACCTGCAGGTAATATTCACCCGGCTCGAACAGGTCGGTCAAGTGAAGGTTACTGCGGGCAACCAGCTCGCGGGTGGTTGCGCCTGGCTCGGCCTTTGTCACCATGGGTTCACTGGCCCAGACTTCCCTGCCCTCGTGGAACACCTTCACCTGTGTTTCCACCTCCGCAAGGTTGCCGTTCGCCGTCTTGGGGTTGAACATCGTGAACTGATAGGGAACGGGTTGGTCCGCCGTAAACACACGGACCGCGGAATTGGCGGGCGAAGTCACATCGTCTGTGGTTCCGAGCACGATTGTTCCTAATACCAGGTGCTTTTTCTTCAGATCGGGCAACAGCAGAAAGCCGCTGGTCGATCCCAAACGGCCTGACGTTACATCCCGAACCGCTGCTCGAACCTGGGCCGCGCCGCTGCGGGTTACAGGGACCTGCTTCGCCAACACGAAACCGCTCTGCAAGGCGACCTGATACTGCTTTTCAGGCATGTTCACTTCAATGGTGTTGTCGGCCGTTTCGACCGGCCGGCCGTCTTCGTCATGACCGGTGAGAAGTAACTCCAGTGTCGCGTGATAATTTCCGTCGGCGCGCTTCTCGAAGGCGATGGAATGGGCGTCAATGTGTAACCTAGTCGAGATGCGGCTTTGTTTGGGGCCGTTGCTCAGGAACTGAAGAGTCAGCCTCAGCGGTATGTCTTTCATGCCGAAGGGAGACTTCAAAGCGGATACGAGCTGCTGTCCATCCGACTGCGGCTTCGGACTCGTTTCCGCATCAGTCTCCCCATAAAAGCCGGTCCTTGAGCGAATCGCCAGCCCGCGTTGCTTCACCCGAACCTGAATCCGGTGAAAGGCAGAGCGCTGGCCTTCTTTGTGGAAGGTTCCGCCATGCGGTTTGTATCCGATTAGATAGTAGCCATTCAGGTCATCGAGCACCCGGGCAACGTCCCAGGACAGGTCGTTGCCGTTAATCCCGACCCGACCTCCTGTCTGCTTCGCCAGGTAGATCAGGCCGTCCTGCTGCGCGTCGAAGCCTTCGAACTTCGACATCATCGAGCCCCCCGCAGCAGCGTCGGCGGCTTGCGGAGAGAGAGTCTGAAGGCCTCGCGCGTCAACGCAATTCAAAACGACGGAAGATCGGTTTGCCAAATCGGCAACGCGATGCAGAATCTCAATCATCAGATCGATCTCATCGCCGCGTGGTGCAATCGGCACGCCGTCGGAAAACAGGATGATGGCTTTTCGGCCCGGCAGTCCCCGCATGTTCTGGATGATGGACATCAACGAATTCATCGTTCCGCGGACGTAGAGAAGCTGGCTGACGTCCTCGTGCGAGACCGGCGGAGCGAACCCGGTCAGCGATTTCTTGAATCCGGGTAAGCCGGGCGCAGCCGGCTCAACTGGGGGTACGGCGCTGATTCCGGCTAGGCCCATGGGATACCAGCGGACCGCATCCACCGCGGCGGCGAGTTCCCGTTTGTCGTTCGTGAAGTCTCCGAGCGCGCCCAAGCCCGTGCTGGTGCGGGCGATCGAAACCAAATCCCGAGGGCCCATCTGCGTATCGACGAACTTCTTCAGCGTGCGGCGCAGCAGCGCGACACTCTCAAAGGACAGGTTCAGATCGTCCGCAACTAACACCACAGTACGGTTCACGTTTTCGGCCTTCAGCGCTTCGGGCGGCGCCGGAAGGCCAGGCGTCGTCTTGCGGGGCGAAGCGGCTGCGTTGTTCGTCGCGGCGAGATCGATAAAGGAGAAATTGGTTATGGGCTGCGGCTTGCCATCTTCCAGGATTTCGAAATCTTCCGGCTTGAGATTGGTGACGGCGCGGCCTTGCCGATCGGTGACGACGGCGTCCACCTGCACCAGGTTTACGTCAATGTGAAGCGTGAGTCCGTCGGCGGCTTGCGTGGCGTTTGACGGTGGGGCGGTCTGCCCGCTGAGCAGGCAAACAACCGGGATTGCGAACCCAATACGGACCAGCGTCGCGAACTGCATCTCCGTATCATATTCCGTTTGATATACGATAACCGTGTAAAGGAGGGCGAATTGTTCGCTCGCAAACTCAGTTCCTGGTTTCTTATTACCGGTTTCACAATCGTCGCGCTGGCTTCATCGAAGCCGTGGGGTAAAACGCCGGCGGGCGAAACGGTGGATCTCTATACCTTGAGAAACGCGAAAGGTATGGAAGCCAATATTTCGACGTATGGCGGGGTAATCGTTTCCCTGAAAGTGCCGGATCGGGCCGGCAAGCTTGGCGACGTGGTTCTCGGGTTCGATGACTTCAAAGGGTATCTGCTGCCGCCGCCCTACTTCGGGGCGCTCATCGGTCGCTACGGCAACCGCATCGGCCATGCCCAGTTCACGCTGGATGGAATAGTTCATCACCTGGCGAAGAACGATGGCGACAACACCTTGCATGGCGGGCTCCGCGGTTTCGACAAAGTGATCTGGAAGGCTACTTCGTTGAGCCCTACGTCGCTACAGTTGACCTACCTGAGTAAAGATGGCGAAGAAGGATTTCCCGGAAACCTTTCCGCCAAGGTAGTTTACACAGTTACGCCCAACAATGAACTCAGGATTGATTACTCAGCCACCACCGATAAGGACACGGTGGTGAACCTCACCAATCACTCCTATTTCAATTTAGCCGGCGAAGGCCAGGGTGACATTTTGGGAGATGAACTTACGATCAACGCCGACCGGTATACTCCGGTTGACAAAGGTTTGATTCCCACCGGCGAACTCCGCAGTGTTAAAGGAACGCCGTTCGACTTCACGCAGCCTCACGTGATCGGCGAGCGAATCAATGCCAACGACCAGCAACTTGTCTTCGCCAAGGGCTATGACCAGAACTTTGTACTGAATCATCCTGGGCTCACGACAGTTGCAGCCAAGGCCAGAGATCCGAAGACGGGCCGCATTGTGGAAGTGCTCACCACCGAGCCGGGCTTGCAGTTTTACACCAGCAACTTTCTGGACGGGACCATTCACGGCAAGGGCGGTAAGATCTACGCGAAGCACGCGGCAATCTGCATGGAGACGCAACACTTTCCGGATTCGCCGAACAAACCGAGCTTCCCTTCGAGCGAATTGAAGCCGGGCCAAACGTATCACACGACGACGATCTATCGTTTCTCAACGGATGCCCAGAAGTAGCGTGTTCCATCTGTTAGGCGTCGCCGGCTTTCTTGTGGCCGCGGGGTGTGGGGCGCCGGCGCCGCCCACGGGACGGATCACCGTCGCTTCCAGTCCCCCCGGCGCACAGGTGACCTTGAACGGGAAGGTTTGCGCGGCTCCGTGCGCGTTTGACCTGGCCCCGGGCGACTACCCGGTGGTGGCGACGCTGCTCAACCATGCGCACGTGGAAGATACCGTGACAGTGACCGCGAACGGAAACGCTTATAAGACTTTGCACCTTCTCCGGATGCTGCCTACCGAGGAGGAAGCAAAGCAAATGCACCTGCGGAAGAAGCCGGCCAAGATCAACGGAGCGTATGCTTTTTAAGTTACCAGTCTTGACAATTCCCCAACAGATTCGCTGCTAGCCTGAGGTTATGAAGCCCTCGCGGATTCGTCCGGCCGCGCCTGTCTTTGCTCTTTTTACCTTCTTGTTCCCCGCGTTTGGATCCGACGCCGATGCGGTTTTCATCTCACAGAGAATACAAGCGAGGCACCTCCCTTACGGCACGATTATCGACCCGACCTTCTCGTCGGCCAGCAGCAATCAGATTACCGATTACACGCGTTGCGGGGATTCGGCGATCTGGACCGGCCATTACCTGGCAGCCGAGGCGTTCCGCTATAAAGTAACCGGGGACCCCACGGCATTCACAAATGTGCAGCAAGCGATCGCAGGCATTCAGGCTTTGGAGACTGTGACGGGAACCGGTCTGTTGGCCCGCTGCCTGTTCCCGGTAAATTCCCCCTACGCGCAATCGATCGCCAGCCAGGAATCGGCTAACGGAATTTATACGAATTCAGCGGAGGGAGATCAGTGGGTGGGCAATACTTCGCAAGATCAATATTCCGGTGTCTTTTTCGGGCTGGCCGTGGCGTACGACATGGTGAACGACTCCGGCGTCCAGGCGTCCATCAGCTCACTGGTGACCGAACTGCTCGACTTCCTTCGCAATCACGCGTGGACTATTTTCATGCCGGATGGCAGCGTCTCCGATACTTTCGTGACTCGTCCGGATCAGCAGCTCAGCTTCATGAATGTGGGGTTGCACGTTAACCCGCAGCATTACGCGGGCGCGCCCGAACTGACCAGCGCCGTGCTCGCGCTCGGCGTGCCCCTGCCGATTGCTTACGACACGGCGAGCAACAGCTCTTACTTCAAATTCAACCTGGATGAGATCAACCTCTACGACCTGATTCGCCTGGATAACAGCTCGTATCACTCGATTTTCACGGGCGCTTATGACGTGCTTTGGAACTACGTGGGAAGCCAGCAGAACGCATTTTTCAACATGATCACGCGCGCGCTCGAATCGCCCGATTCGACGCGCGATGCAGCTACGATGACGATGCTGAACCAGTGGCTGACCCGGCCGCTGCGGGATGTGTACGTGGATCTGGAGGGAGAATTCCCGACGTGCGGGAGCGACAGGGAAGCCTGCAATCCCGTCCCGGTGCCACAGAGGCCGACGACGGATTTCCTTTGGCAGCGCGACCCCTACCAACTTGAAGGCGGCGGCGATGGAACTATTGAGAGCGCAGGAATCGATTACATTCTGCCCTACTGGATGGCTCGCTTCTATGGGCTGGGATCTCCGGCCGCGGTGATCAACGCGGCAGCATCAACGACCACTGTCGCCCCGGAATCCATCGCATCGTTCTATGCGCCTGGTCTGGGCTCCACGGTCACCGTGACGGATAGTACAGGCCAAGCGAGAGTGGGCCCTCTATTTTACGTTTCCGCCACCCAGATCAATTTCGGCGTGCCGGCTGGGACGGCGCTCGGGCAGGCAGTGGTGACGTCAGCCGACGCTTCGGGGAATGTCCTCGCCACCTCCACGGCGAATGTAGCCAGCGTGGCGCCGGGGGTGTTCGCGGCCACGTTTATGAGCGATGCAAGCGGCAACGAGTATCTGGTGCTCTATGCCAACGGTGTGCGTGGGGAGCCCAATTTAGCCAATGTCCAGGTCACCATCAATGGGACAAGTCTGGTGGTGCTCTACGCCGGCGCGCAGGGAACGCTGATGGATCTCGACCAGGTGAACGCCGCAATTCCGGTTTCGCTGGTTGGATTGCAAGGAGCGCAGATCGTGCTGACGGTGGATGGGCAGGAATCCTCGCCGGTCACCGCCAACATTCCTTAGCCGATTTCCTCAACTTTTTTCACAGCCGCACGAACGCGGCACTGGCGCAGTGTCGTAAACTTTTTTTGTACATGCAACCTGAAACTTTCTTTGATCTTGCCCGAGCCACCCGAGCGGAATCGGTGGTTGCCTGCCGTGAGTTTCCGGCCGATGCCTTCGATAAAGAGCTGGTGCCGGGATTCATGACGTTCCGGAAAATCAGCCTGCACATCCTGAACGCTGGCTACGCGCTGGCGGGGATGCTGCTCGACGGGCAGGAACACTTCAACGGTCCGGAGATGCGCCAGAAATTCGCGGAGTATCTGCCGGTGATTTCCGACGAGGCGAGTGCGGAAGAACTGGCACACGCCCTGGAGGCGAAACTGGAGGACCGCATGGCGCAGATTCGCGCGGCCGGGCCGGGCTTTTGGGACCGCGAAGTGACGCACTTCTCCGGCGCGCGGGTCAGCGTGATGGAGATGATGCTACTGATCCGCCAGCATGAAGGAGAGCATCGCGCGCAAGCCGCCGTGCTGGGACGGATCGCCGGAATTGTCCCCGCTACCACGCGGAGACGTTTGGCCGCCCAGGCGGCTGCGTCAAAATAAAGGTTCGTATGAGAATAGGAAGTGCAGCCCCGCAAAAAGAGGAGACTGGATGATCTGCCCGAACTGCAAAGCGGATATTGATTTGGACGAAGACGAACTGGATGAAGGCGATCCGGTGACCTGCGACGAGTGCGGCGCCGAGTTGAGCGTAGCCAGCACCAACCCAGTGGAACTGGAGGTCGCCACGGAAGACGACGACGAAGATGAGGATGAAGAGGACTTCGACGAAGACGGAGAAGATGACGAAGACGAATTCGAAGAAGACGAGGAAGAGAAGGACGACGAGTGGTCGTGAAAGCGCGCAACCCTTGTCCCGAGCGACGCATCGTAGTTAGCATGCGATCTGTCCGCTGTGTTTTCCTGATTGGCGCTCTGGCTTTGCTGGGTGGGGCGCTGGGTGTGGGGCTGCCGCAGGGCGTAAACGCTCAGACCAAAAAGGGGACCCCTGCCCTTCGCGATGTGCAAGGCGTGGTGACTGACGACTCGGGAAAGCCGGTGGCGGGCGCTATCGTGCAGCTAAAGAACACCAAGACCCTGCAAATCATCTCTTTCATCACGAAGGAACAGGGCGACTACTACTTCCACGGCCTCAGCCCCGACATCGATTTTGAGATCTCCGCCGAGCAGAGAGGCAAGGAAAGCGCCACTCGAACGCTGAGTTCCTTCGATTCAAGAAAACAGGCCTTGATCAACCTGAAGCTCGATCGAGAGAGAAAGTAGTCCCGCGCGATCCATATCATCCGCGCTTCTCTCCCCAGACTATCGGACGCTCAACTCCTGCTGAGCGAATACTACGACGCCGTCGGCGTCGTCAAGAGGGATTCGCCGGAGCAAATCGCCGCGTTTCTCTCCGATGAGGCATCTGGTCTTTGGATCGCGTATGTGGAAGAAATACCCGCGGGCTGCGTAGTCCTTCGACCGCTTCCTTCAGAAATAAACGCGGTGGAATGCAAACGCCTTTACGTTCGTCCGCAGTTCAGAGGGCGCGGCCTTGCCAACGCCCTGCTGGATTGCATGGAACAATATGCTGCGGTATCCGCTGAGTGGGTTTACCTGGACAGCATCGACGATCTCCGGGAGGCGCTGCGCATTTACAGGAGACGCGGCTATGAAACATGCGAGCGGTACAACGATAATCCGCAGGCGACTGTGTTTCTTCGTAAGAACCTGCGGGATTCTTAAGGGCGCCGCTTACCTGGCGTTCAACTCCCGAATCAAGAAGGCGAAGACGTCGGCGGTCTGCGAGAACGCCTCTCCCTTGGCCGTGCCGATGCCATGGCCGGCCTGGCTGGTGGTCCGCAATAGGACGGGTAGTTTTGTCCCGGTGGCCTGCAGGCGCGCGGTCATCTTGCGGGAGTTCATCGGGTCCACGCGCGGATCGTTATCGCCGGTTGTGAACAGGATGGCCGGGTACTGGGTGCCATCGGTCACGTGATGATAGGGCGAATAAGCGTATAAAGCGCGAAACTGATCGTCTTCCTTGACCGTGCCGAACTCAGTGACATTGAACGCGCCATTGGGCGAAAGTTCCACGCGCAGCATATCGTAGATTCCCACCCTGGAGACGACCGCGCGAAACAGCTCGGGATGCTGGGTGAATTCCGCGCCCATCAGCAGGCCGCCGTTCGAGCCGCCGAGGATGCCAAGCTTGTCGCGTTGCGTATATTTCCGGTCAATCAGGAAATGCGCGCAGGCGGCAAAATCGTCAAACACGTTTTGTTTGTGCGTGAGCCGCCCTTGATCGTGCCATTCCTCTCCGAATTCGCCGCCGCCGCGGAGATTCGCTTCGGCGATGACGAAGCCTCGCTCCAGCAGCAGGAAGTCGGCGAGGCGGAAGCCGGGACTGATGCTGATGCCATAGCCGCCGTAGCCGGTGAGGAGCGCGGGATGAGAGCCATCGAGCTGGATTCCTTTGCGGCGGATGATGTTGAGCGGAACCTTGGTGCCATCATTCGACGTGGCGAAGTCCCGGATGACTTCGTAGTCGACGGTGGAGACGGGCGAAGTCTGGCGGAAGCGCGTGGGCGCGAGCTGGTTCGTTTTCACTCCATATCGGAACCAGGAGCGCGGAGAGAGATAGCTGGTGGATTCGACCAGCAAAGCGCCGTCATCCATACGAGTGAGGCCACTCACAGTGGAGACGGGCGGCAGCGGCAGTTCGCGCGACGGACCAGCGGATGGGATATAGCGGAGGCGTGTGGGTCCGCCCGCCATTTCGAGCACAACGATGCCGGTATCGAGCGGCGCAACGCCGTCGATCACCGCGTCCGATTGCGGCACAATCACTTTGGCGTCCGCGAGCGATTCCGACGCTTG
The DNA here is from genome assembly GCA_003136675.1 of Bryobacterales bacterium. GTDB lineage: Bacteria > Acidobacteriota > Terriglobia > Bryobacterales > Bryobacteraceae > Bog-113. The sequence continues at coordinate 19,624 of PLFE01000058.1, read as the reverse complement.
CATGTGCAGCACTTTCCCGCGAGGCGCATCTGCTTTCGAGAGCAGATAGAGATCCCCTTTTAATCCGATGGTGATGCTTTTGACATTGTCGGAAAGGCGCGCGATCTGCTTCCATGGTTGGCCTGGCGTGTAGAGCCAGTGCTCGAAATCGCCGCCATCTCCATTCGCAACTGTCGCCACGATGATGCGGCCATCGCGCGACGATTGGAGGGCGATCTCGGCGATTCTCGGGAACTCGCGGCCAAGGGCGTAGGTGTCCTGCTCGTTGGCCGTGCCCAGGCGGTGAAACCAGACCTGCTGGTAGAAGTCCATGTCGGCAGCGGGGCGTTCGTTACCGCGCGGGTAGCGGGTGTAGAAGAAGCCGGTAGAGCCGGGGTTCCAGGCCACACCTCCGCCCGCCGTGCCGCCGTTGACGCGCGGAATGACGTCGGACAATGGCTTGCCGGTGACACTGTCGTAGACGTGAACATCGCCGGATTCGCTGCCGCCTCCTGAGAGCGAGACGGCCACGTAGCGGCCGTCGGTTGAGGGCCGGAAGAAATCGATGGCGTGCCCGTGGGTGGGGTCGATTTCATCGGGATCCACCAGAACTCGCTCGGAAGCAGCATCGTCAAGCGAGTTGAAGACCACCAGGACGGGGTGCTGCTTCTTTGGATCCGTTTTCATGGCGAAGACCTTGCCGCGCGAGACGAAACCGCCGTAGGTGGGTCCGCGCCGGCTGTCCCAGGCCATCAGTTCATCGAGCAGATGCTGCCGTTCGGGAATCGCGTCGAGAAACTGCCTGGCATACTGGTTCTCGGCGCTCGCCCATTGCTTCACAGCGGGATCGCTGAAGTCTTCGAGCCAGCGGTAATCGTCCGTGACTTTGATGCCATGATAGGTATCGGTAACCGGCTTCTTTGGCGTAGGCGGCAGTTGAGGCTGCGCACAGGCAATGGATGGAATGAGGAGGAGCAGAGAGGCGAATGGTGACTTCAATAGACTAATGTACCTTGAGCGCGAATCCGAAAATGGTACCGTTGCCAATGCCATGCTTGACGAGTTCGACGCCTTGTCCATTCGGCAGAATGTCCGCGTAGCCTCCTGAGAAAGCACGCGCTGTTGGGCCGGTTCCGCATGGGCCTTCGACAGAGCACAGAAAGGTTCGATCGGGACTTCCCGTTACGTTGAACCCGGTCAGCCTGACCGCGCGCGACAGATCGACTCCAAGGTGCCCCGGAGCGGGATGAGTGAGCGGCGCCATCCATTTATCGAGAGGCAGTTCCGGGCTGAAGGCGACGCAGCCGTTGTAAGAGCCCGCCGTCGCGCCGTGGCTGCTGGACCAAATCATCCATGCGCCGGAGGAGTCCGGATTGGCGTGCTCGTTCCAGGGGCAGTCGGAGACGGCGCCGGGTCCCGCGCCCCAGGGAACGAGTGTGTCGATGGTGCCCGAGGCGGAGATCCCGAAGATGTTGTTGGTCCATAGACGAGCACCCGAAGGCGCAGCTTCGAACGTAAACTCTCCGGAAGCGGTGTCATAGAACCCCGACATCTCGATGTAATTACAAGGGAACATTCGCCTGCTGGCCGCCGCGACGGCGGTGACTTCCGGACCGAGTCGAAAGACCCCGTCCGTATCGGTGTAGTGGAATGCGCGAACTTCCCATGCGCCGATCACGCAAGCTCCGGGCCTGCGGTCACCGAACCGGTAGGACAACCAGAGGAGCCCTCCGCCATATCTTCCAAACAGCGCCCCGCCTTCGTGGCCACCGTTACTGGCCGGGTCGGCGATCTGCGTGATGTTGGCATTCGGCAGGCACGCGGAAGGGGACGACGGGCTGCAGGCCGGATTGGGGTTCGTCAAGGTTGCGCCTGACGCGGTGATATTGATGTTCATGACCCAGAGATCGCCACAGGTCCCGCTGCCCGGACGCGGCGCAGCGCACCGACCCGTGGTGTAGTTCGGATTGCTGACCCATAGATTGATTTGCTTGTTGTTGGTGGGCTCGAACCACGGCTGGCCCTTTCCAGCGGCTCTTGCGTAGCCGAACTGGGTTGCGTCTTTGCCACAGGTGAGGCACGCGGGCGCGCCGGTGCACTGAAACGTACCGGTGTCGAAACTGCCTGCACAGCCGTAGATTTCATACGTTCCGGTTTGGTTGCTATTCCAGGCGCAATAGGGAGCGGCAGTGTGCGTACAAGCCACCATTCCTCCGTCACCGACGGGGACGGCGGAGACGCGCGCGAATTGCTTCACGCTGGAATCGTAGGCGAAAGCCGCGAAGACAAGGACGGCGAAGAGAGGAAGAATTACGAAGGGCCGCTTCATTTTGTTTTGTTGTTTCAGACATGGTCGCACAAGCACAGGAAAAGCCGCCAGCCGGGAACGGCTGAATCACATTGAGCTCACATCGGGATCGCAGCCCGCTTGAGATTATCCATTTCTGACAGATCAACCGTAGACTGGAGAATTGAAAGTATCAAAACAAAGCTTCTCTGGAAGATGCTGATTCCCGGAGGGTTGCGAGTTTGGTCTGGGACTCGTTTGGGGTGAAGCTCGTACGGGGAACCCGCTTCGCCGGCCCAGCAGGTCGAGAAGTGCGAAACGAACCCAAGCTGCCGGGCGAACGCAGTCGAACCAAGGCCCGGCACGCTCCGCGTTCGTAACCCAGATTCCCCGGTAGAGCCGAAACCCGAAAGCCTGTAGAGAAGGTTCATTTCCACGCCCACTCTCTTGTTTCTGCCACTGGGGTGAAAGGGCAAGCTTTCGCGGCGAAGCACTTGAGCTTCAAAGCGAAAAAGCCCCCGTATGAGCGAGGGCTTTCGCTCCTTCTGTGAAGCAAAAAGGAGGGTCTATGCCTCTTCGTTTGAAGATTGTGTGGCGCAGCTACACAGTCGAGACCGTCTTCCGCCTGAACCGGTAGAAGATAATCTTGGGATTGAGATGCCAGCCAGCACCTCAATCCCTTCACACATCATACTGCTTTTTACGACTCGGTGCTGTCTTCTTCCTCGTTCTTGCCTTCACTCCGGGCTTTCAGACGCTCTTCGCGCCGCTTGGCGCGTTCCGCCGCGCGCTTGACGAGTTCGGTACCCACCAGTTCCAGCTTGCAGAGTTCCGCGCCGTCGCCCTTGCGGAAGCCGAGGCGGACGATGCGGGTGTATCCCCCGTTGCGCTGGCTGAATTTGGGGCCGATGGAATCAAACAGCTTCTTCACCGAAGCCGGGGTTTCGAGAAATGACGCAGCCTGGCGGCGGGTATGGAGCGTATCGCGCTTGGCGAGCGTGATCATCTTCTCCACCAGCGGCTTCACCGCTTTGGCCTTGGGGACCGTGGTGACAATGTAGTCGGTGAGAATGACGCTGGTCACCATGTTCTTCAGCAGGGAGTTGCGCGCGCCGACGTCGCGCTTTAATTTGGCGGTTCCTACTTTATGTCTCATGCTTTGTCTCTCATGTCGTAAGGTCGCCCTGATTACATCTCGGCCGGAAGATCGTCGTCGCCGATGCTAAAGGTGGCTTCCGGCGAACCGGCGGCGGGCGGCTGCAGGCGTCCGTGAGCATCGGGTTTCATGCCGAGGCTCAGACCCATGGCGGCCAGGATCTCCTTGATTTCGTTCAGTGACTTCCGCCCGAAATTCTTGGTGCGCAGCATTTCGGCTTCGGTCTTCTGCACCAATTCTCCGATGGTCTGGATATTGGCGTTCTTGAGGCAGTTGTAGGAGCGGACGGAAAGCTCGAGCTCTTCCACGGAGCGGTTCAGTTGATCGCCCGTTCGTTCGATGCCGCGCTCCGGCTGCTCGGTCTCGGCTTCCGGAAGCTCTTCGAAGTTGATGAAGATCGTCATGTGATCTTTAATCAATTTCGCCGCGAATCCGATGGCGTCCTGCGGGCTGACAGCGCCGTTCGACCAAACTTCGAGGGTGAGTTTATCGTAGTCGGTCACCTGCCCGAGACGGGCGGCTTCGACGGTGTAGTTCACTTTGCGGACGGGGGAGTGGACGGAATCGATCGGGATGTATCCGATGGCCAAATCCTCGTCGAAGTTCTTGTCGGCGCTGACGTAGCCGCGGCCCAGTTTCAGGCGCATTTCGATTTCGAGCCGGCCGCCTTCGCTGACGGTGGCGACGTGCAGGTTCCGATCCAGGACTTCGACGTCCTGATCGGTCTGGATCTGACCGGAGAACACTTCCCCGGCTTCATCGACCACGATGCGGACGGTCTTCATGCCCTCACCCATGATCTTGAACGGAATCTGCTTCAGGTTGAGGATGATATCGGTGGCGTCTTCGACCACGCCCGGGATGGGGCTAAATTCGTGGTCGGCGCCCGCGATGCGGACGGCGGTGATGGCGGCGCCTTCAATGGAGCTGAGGAGCACGCGGCGGAGACTGTTGCCGATAGTGGTACCGAATCCGCGCTGGAACGGCTGCGCGGTAAACATACCGTACCGCTCGGTGAGGGTATCGGTGTTCGCTACAAGGCGTTTGGGTTTCTGGAAGCCCTTAAACATATCTTTTATTTGATTCCTAACCGCGAGCCCCCGATTCGCGAGTCAAAACCCGCGTCCATCGGAGCCCGCAAACCTGTCTAATTACTTGGAATAAAGCTCGACGATCAACTGCTCGTTAATCGGGATCTGAACCAGTTCATCGCGGCGCGGAAGGCTGGAGATCTTGCCCTTCAGATTGTCGCGATCGACGTCCATCCAGCTCGGGCTGGGCGCATGGGCCGTGGCGTCGCGAGCGGCGAGGATGGTGGGGTTGTTCTTGCTGGATTCTCGGACCGAGATTTCCTCACCCGGCCGGACGACAAACGAGGGAATATCCACCTTGCGGCCATTCACCTGAATATGGCCGTGGCGGACCACCTGGCGCGACTGTGCGCGGCTGGTCGCGAGGCCCATGCGGTAGATCACGCTATCCAGGCGGCGCTCCAGCAGGCTCAGAAGGTTGTCGCCGGTGATGCCCTTCATGTGCGCGGCCTTCTCAAAGTTGTTGCGGAACTGGGTTTCCAGCAGCCCGTAGACGCGCTTGGTCTTTTGCTTCTCGCGAAGTTGCAGACCGTAGCCGACAATTTTAGCCTTGCGGTCTTTGCCGTGCTGGCCGGGGACGAAGTTGCGCTTTTCAATGGCGCACTTCTCGCTATGACAGCGCTCACCCTTCAAAAACAGTTTCATGCCCTCACGCCGGCACAGCCGGCAAACGGGCCCTCGATAACGTGCCAAATTCTTTCTCCTTACTTCCTTGTTGTCACGTGCGGTTTACGCGAAAGCTTCCGTTGAGAAAGGCATTTCGCTTCGTCCCGCTTTTGTTGAATCCAAAAAATTACCCTAAAAACTCAAACTCTTCGCTTCTTGGGCGGACGGCAGCCGTTGTGGGGCATGGGCGTCGCGTCGCGGATGGTGCGTACTTCGATACCGGCAGTGGCCAGCGCGCGGACCGCGGATTCGCGTCCCGAACCAGGGCCGGAGACCCGCACTTCCACCGAGCGGAGTCCGCTTTCCTTGGCTTTTCCGGCGGCCGTGAGAGCTGCCTGCTGTGCGGCGAAAGGCGTTCCCTTGCGGGATCCGCGGAAACCCAGCGAGCCGGAACTGGACCACGAAATCACGTTGCCATCCAGATCTGAAATGGTCACGATCGTATTGTTGAACGATGCCTGAACGTGGACGTAGCCGTTGTGAACGACCTTCTTCTCGCGCTTTTTGAAGCTCTTCTTCTTGGTCGTTTTGGCGGGTGCTTTGGCCATTAAGTCTTGCCCGTCGCTTTCTTCTTATTGGTTACCGTGCCGCGGCGCGGACCTTTGCGCGTGCGCGCATTGGTGTGCGTGCGCTGACCGCGCAGCGGCAAGCCGCGGCGGTGGCGCAGGCCGCGGTAGGAACCCATCTCGATGTGGCGCTTGATGTTGAGCGAGATTTCCTTGCGGAGATCGCCTTCCACCTGCCCCTCTTCTTCGAGCAGATTACGAACCGCGTTGACTTCCTCTTCGGTGAGGTCGCCGATCTTTTTGTCGAAACTGATCCCGCAGCGGTACAGCAGCGACTTCGCGCGCGTGCGGCCGATCCCATAAATATAGGTAAGGCCGATTTCGGATCTCTTTTTTGGCGGTAAATCAACGCCAGCGATACGTGCCATATTTCTATTCTTTCTCCGCCTTGTTAACCACGAGCCTAACCCTGCCGCTGCTTATGCTTGGGATTGGGGCAAATCACCCGCACCACGCCTTCGCGGTGGACCAGCTTGCATTTGTCGCACATCTTCTTTACGGACGCCCTGACCTTCATAACTCGATTTCCTTTCCCGCTTTTGTCTTTAGCGAACCCAACGAGCTATCGCTTCCGGACAATCCGGCCTCTTGCCGGATCCAGCGGGCTTAACTCCACTTCCACCTGGTCACCTTTCAGCAACCGGACATAATTCCGTTCCGCAGCCCCCACGGGGTGGCCGACGATCAACTGCTGGCTGGCTGTCCGCAGACGGTACAACTGGCTGGGCAACTCTTCCAGGACTTCCGCATCCACCTTCACCGTCATGGCCTGGGCATGATCACTAACGCGTCTCATGGCCGCGTTAATACATACGGCCCGTTGGCCGTTACCGCAACGCAGTGTTCGAAGTGGGCCGAATACGAGCCATCTTTCGTCACCGCGGTCCAGCGATCTTTCAAAACCTTCGTCTCCGGCCGGCCGGAGTTCACCATGGGTTCGATCGCGAACACCATGCCTTCGCGGAGTCGCGGATTCTCATTACGCCGATCCACGTAATTCGGAATTTGCGGCTCCTCATGCAACTGGGTGCCGATTCCGTGCCCGACATATTCCCGGACGATCGAGAAACCATTTTCAACGACGTACTTCTCCACGGTCCCACAAATATCAAACAGCCGCTTTCCTTCGCGCACCTGTTCGATGGCGAGTTCCAGCGACTCCTGAGTAATCCGAATCAGCCTTTTGGCCTCCTCGTTAATTTCACCGACGCCCACGGTGAGCGCCGAATCCCCATACCATCCGTCCAGCGAAACGCCGGTGTCGATGGAAACCAGATCCCCCGACTTCAAAACCCGCTTCGGCGAGGGCATCCCGTGCACAATTTCGCTGTTGACCGAAGTACACAGCACGTACTTGTATCTCTCACCAGCCGCCGGGACATAATAGCCCTTGAAAGCCGGTTTGGCGCCGGCGTCATCCATCATTTTCGCCGCAGCAACTTCCAGGTCCCAGGTCGAAACGGCTTCCACAGCCATCTCGCCAACACGAGTCAAAATCTCATGCACGAGCAGACCGGCGCGCCGCATCTTCTCAATCTCAGCCTGCGTTTTGCGTACGATCATCAACGCTTAGGACCGGCTTCCATCTTGCGAATGACCCGGCTTTTTCTGCTTACCAGACCACGCGGCACAATCCAGCAACTCACAAATTCGCTCGGACAACGCAACCGGCGTCACCCGGCTGGCATCCACTTCGTACATTTTCCGGCCTGTCTCCCGAAAAAATGCAATCAGGGGACTCGTCTGGCGCTCATAAGAATCGAGCCGTTCCCGAATCACCTGCTCGCGATCATCCTCTCGAATAATCAGCTCTTCGCCATCAAGGTCGCAGACACCAGCGGCTTTAGGCGGGCGCGAAAGCAGGTTGTACAGAGTGCCGCATTTTGGGCACTGCCGTCTTCCCGTAATCCGCGCGATAATAATATTGTAATCCACTAGCAAGTGAATTACCACTGCTTCCGCATTATTCCGGTCCAGTAAATCAATGAGCACACGTCCCTGAGCGCTGGTGCGGGGGTAACCGTCGAGGATGAAGCCCCGGCCGGTATCGGGTTGGCTGAGCCTTTCCGCCACCAGAACGTTCACCAGTTCGTCGGGAACCAGCAACCCGGCCCGCATGCGCTGCTCGATGGCCTGCCCGATATCGTCGCCGCAGCGGATATGTTCCCGCAGCATGTCTCCGGTCGAGATCTGGGGAATGCCCAGACGTTTGATGAGGAACTGCGATTGGGTACCCTTCCCCGAACCGGGAGGCCCAAAAAGAACAATGGCGCATTTGACGGGCGCTTGATCGCTATCAGGCGCCACGGCGCTCGGGACTACGACTTCCGGCGGCAATTCGGGTAATTAACTCCTCCGGCCGCGAATTCGGCCGGCGCGCGGGGTGAATCCCTCGTAGTGGCGCATGATGAGCTGCGCTTCGATCTGGTTCACCGTATCCATGGCCACGCCGACGACGATCAGCAGGCTGGTTCCACCGAAGTAGAAATTCACGCCCAGTCCTTCGAGGATGAACCGGGGGAAGTGCAGGTCGATGAAATTCCCCACCAGCGGCAAATGCTGCAAATGGATTCCCGAAATCATGATATCCGGGATGAGGCACAGCACACTCAAATAGAGACCGCCGACCACGGTGATCTTGGTCAGGATGTTATTCATGTAGTCCGCGGTATTGCGGCCGGGACGAATACCTGGAATAAATCCGCCGTACTTGCGCATGTTGTCCGCCGCTTCGTTCGGATTAAAAATGATCGAAACATAGAAGAAGCAGAAGAAAATGATGCTGGCTACAAACAGCAGCAGATAGAGCGGCTCGCTATGCCGGATGGAGCCGAGCGTGTTCGCAAGCCACGGCGTGGTCTTCACGAAGGGGAGCGTCGCCAGGGTTTGCGGAAACGCCAGAATCGACGAGGCGAAGATGACCGGAATCACGCCGCCGGCATTCACCTTGAGAGGCATGTGGGTGGACTGGCCACCCATGACTTTTCGCCCGACCACTCGCTTGGCGTACTGCACCGGGATGCGGCGCTCGCCGCGCTCGACGAACACGATGAAGGCGACCACAGCCACCATCATGACCAGGATGATGATGAGCGTAAGGATGTTCCAGTCCCTGGTGATGAACACGTGCGTATAGATGTTCTCGATGGCGTTTGGCAGTCCGATCACGATTCCGGCGAAGATGATCAGACTCATCCCATTGCCGACGCCGCGCTCGGTAATCTGCTCGCCGAGCCACATAATGAAAGCGGTTCCAGTGGTGAGCGAGAGCACGGTGAGGAAAGTGAAGCCGAAGCCAGGGTTGAGAACGATGCCTTCCATCTGCTGCAGGCCCGTGGCAATGGCAATCGACTGCGCAATGGCCAGACCGACGGTGAGATAACGTGTCCACTGGGTGATTTTGCGGCGCCCGAGCTCTCCCTCTTTCGAGAGCTTCTCGAGCGTCGGCACGACGACGGTAAGCAACTGCAGGATGATGGACGCGGTGATATAGGGCATGATGCCCAACGCGAAAATGGTGAAGCGGCGGACATTGCCGCCTGCGAACATATCGAAAAAGCCAAACACCCCGGATAGATTCTTCGAAAAGAAATCGGTCCACTTGACGATGTTGATGCCCGGCGTGGGGACCGAACTTCCCAGACGATAAACCGCCAGCAGCCCGAGCGTAAACAGCACGCGCTTGCGCAGATCGGGAATCCGGAAGACGTTCGCAAAAGCTTCGAAGATCTTATTCATATGCGGGAGTGTGTTGCCCGGTGAACGGACGTTTTAACCTTAAGCACCTAAAGTCTTGGCGGTTCCGCCGAGCTTAGTGATCTTATCACTGGCGGTTTTGGAGAACAGATGAGCCTCGATGTTGACGGCCCGCGTCAGTTCACCGCCGGCAAGAATCTTGAGCCCGTCGCCCAGCTTCTTCACGATCCCGAGAGACATAAGGCGTTCGACGGTGAACTCGCTGCCTTCCAGCTTGTCAATCTGCCCGAGGTTGACGACGGCGTATTGCTTCTTGAAAATATTGGTAAAGCCGCGCTTCGGCAAACGGCGGTGCAGCGGCATCTGGCNNTGGCCGCCTTCAAAACCGCGCATGATGCTGTAGCCGGAAACGGACCGGGCGCCTTTGGAGCCTCGCGTCGACGTTTTTCCGGTTCCGGAACCCATGCCGCGGCCAACGCGCTTGGGCGCGTGCTTCTGTCCCTTGGGAGGTTTGAGATTACTGAGATTCATTGGTTAACTTCCTTCCACCAGTTCCAGAAGGTGCGGTACTTTCTTGACCATACCCCGGAAGCCGGCCGTGTCGGGCTTCTCGACAATCTGATTGAGTTTCCTGAGGCCCAGGGATCGCACAATCACCTTATGTTTTTGGGGCGTGCAAATGACGCTGCGGACCAGTTTGATCTTGATCATGTCGCCCATTTACATTTTCTCCACGGTGAGGCCGCGCATTTCGGCAACGGCATTCTTATCGCGCAACTGCACCAGGGCATCGATGGTGGCCTTCACAACATTGTGCGGGTTATGCGAACCAATCGATTTCGTGAGTACGTTGGGGATGCCCGCGGCCTGAATCACGGCGCGAACCGGACCGCCCGCGATGACGCCCGTACCAGCCTGGGCGGGCTTTAGCAGAACCATGCCCGCGCCGAAACGGCCGAGCACCTGATGCGGGATGGTGTTATCCAGCAACACGATCTTCCGGAGGTTCTTTTTGGCCGCTTCGATCCCCTTGCGGATCGCCGACGGCACTTCTTTCGCTTTGCCGACGCCGAACCCGACTACCTTGGCGTTGCTGTCGCCGACCACGATGAGCGCTGAGAAGCTCATATTCTTACCGCCCTTGACCACCTTGGTCACGCGGTTGATCGAAACCACCTGCTCTTTGAGATTGAGCGATTGCGGATCGACGCGTTTGTGAGTGATTGTCGCCATTACCGTTTAAAACTCCAATCCTGCTTCGCGCGCCGCTTCGGCCAGGGCTTTGACGCGGCCGTGATACAGGTAGCCGCCACGATCGAAGACGACCTTCTTGATGCCCTTTTCGATAGCCTTCTGGGCGATTTCCTTGCCGATCTTGGTGGCCGCCGCGACGTTGCCGCCGGTTGTGGTGCCGGATGTGGACGCCGCCGCCACGGTGACGCCCGCGGTGTCGTCAATCACCTGGGCATAGGTATGAGCGAGCGACCGGAAAACGGCCAGACGGGGACGCTCGGAAGTTCCGCGCAGTTTACGGCGGATGCGCGTATGGATGCGCTCGCGAATTTGATTTTTGCTGACCATTGGTTCCTCTTACCTACTTCTTGCCACCAGCACCGGTCTTGCCGACCTTCTTACGCAGCACTTCCCCGGTGTAACGCACGCCCTTATTCTTATAAGGATCCGGCTTGCGGAGCGCCCGCATGTTGGCCGCCACCTGTCCGATAAGTTGCTTATCGAAACTGGTCAGGACGATATGGGTCTGCTTATCCACCTTCATATCGACGCCTTCCGGCAGCAGATATTCAATGGGATGCGAGTACCCGAGCGTGAACAAAGCCACCCGGCCCTTCACATCGGCGCGGTAACCAATGCCGACGATATCGAGCTCCCGCGTGAAACCGGTGGATACGCCCTGCACCGCATTCGCCGCCAGCGCCCGGGTGAGCCCGTGCAACGCCGCATAAGCGTCGGATTCGCGCTTGATTTCGAGCGTACCGTTTTGCTGCTCGAGACGGATGCCCTGCGGAATGGGGACCGTGAGCTTACCCTTCGGCCCTTCTACCTTGAGTTGATCGCCGATCTGCAGCTTGACCCCCGCGGGCACCGGAATCGGCTTTTTTCCTACTCTCGACATTCGCTTTTCCTTATCACCCTTTGACTGCTCGACTACTTACCAAACCCGGCACAGCAGTTCGCCGCCGAGGCCTTCGCGATGCGCCGTCTTGCCCGTCATCACGCCGCGCGGCGTGGTGAGGATATTGATTCCGAGCCCACCCTGGACGCGCGGAATATCGCTCTTGCCTACATAGGAGCGGCAACCCGGGCGCGACACGCGCTCAATCGCCGTGATCACCGGCGTCTTGTCGGGCTGATACTTCAGATAAATCTTGATGACCTTTTTGACGCCCTCTTCGGCCACTTTGTAGTTGAGAATGTAACCCTCTTCCTTGAGAATTCGGGCAATCTCGGCCTTCAGGCGCGAAGCCGGAACATCCACTTTCGGGTGCCGCGCCATCATGGCGTTGCGTACCCGAGTTAGCATATCGGCGATGGGATCACTGGTCATTTACTTCAAACAAACCTTTCTCTTGTTACTAACTGCTACCAACCGGCNNACTGCTACCAACTACTTTTGGTCACGCCCGGGATCTCGCCATTCAGGGCGAGCAGCCGGAAACACAAGCGGCAGATACCGTACTTACTCAGGAATCCCCGAGGCCGGCCGCAGCGCCAGCAGCGGTTGCGGTGACGGCACTTGAACTTGGGCGTCTTATTGTCTTTTGCGATCTTGGCGGTTGTTGCCATTATTTATTCCCTTTTAGGCTTTGAACGGCATGCCCATGCTGCGCAGCAGAACCAGCCCCTCGGCGTCCGAACGGGCGGTGGTGGTAATCGAGATATTCATGCCCTTGGTCTTATCGATCTTGGAATAATCGATCTCCGGGAAGATCAACTGATCGCGCAGACCCATCGTGTAATTGCCGCGGCCATCGAAGCTCTTCGGGTTCAGGCCGCGAAAATCGCGCACGCGCGGAAGGGCCACGTTCACCAGCCGGTCGAAAAACTCATACATGCGATCGCCGCGCAAGGTAACCATGCAGCCGATCGGCATATTCTCGCGGAGCTTGAACGCGGCAATCGATTTCTTGGCTTTGGTGACGATGGGCTTCTGTCCCGCGATGGCGGTCAGTTCGTTTACCGCGCCGTCCATCAGCTTGGCGTTCGAAGTGGCTTCCCCGAGTCCGATATTGATGGCGATCTTCTCCAGCTTCGGAACCGACATCGGGTTCTTATAGCCGAACTCTTTCTGGAGCGCCGGAACCGCCGTCTTTGCGTAATGTTCTCTTAGTCTCGCTGCCATAAATTCACCCTACTTCTTATCCAAAACCTCGCCGCCCTTGCGCGCCACGCGCACACGGCGGGTCTTGGCGCCCTGCGTTTCCACTTTGCTGCCGATGCGCGTCGGAATACCGCCCGAAGTAAGCAGCATCACATTCGAAATATGGATCGGGCTCTCGCGCTCGGCGATGCCGCCCTTGATCTGGCGCTGCGGGTTGGGGCGCGTGTGGCGCTTCACCATGCCGCAATGCTCGACCAGAACGCGGCCCGTCGCGGTAATCACGTCCAGAACACGCCCGCTCTTGCCTTTATCTTTGCCGGCGATCACCCGGACCACGTCATCCCGTTTGATCCGGATGCGCTTCGGCACGCCCTTCAATTGACCGAAAGTCATTTTCGACATGGAGTTTAGATGACCTCCGGCGCAAGAGATACGATTTTCATAAAACGCTTGTCGCGCAACTCGCGGGCCACCGGGCCAAACACGCGAGTGCCCACCGGTTCCCCAATTTCGTTGATCAACACGGCGGCATTCGAGTCAAACCGAATATAAGTGCCGTCGCGCCGCCTGGTTTCCTTGCGCATCCGGACGATCACGCAGCGGACCACCTTACCCTTCTTAATGGCCGAGTCCGGCGCAGCCTCTTTGACCGACGCCGTAACGACATCGCCCAGGCCGGCGCGCAGCCCGAGGTCTCCGCCACGCGGCAGAATGCAGGCTAAACGCCGCGCTCCACTGTTGTCGGCCACCTCGAGGATGGTTCTCATTCCAATCATAAAATTGCTATCCTATGTCCTTCTTCTCGATGTCTTTCGGCTGCACCGAGACTTGCGCGGCGCGGCGGATCACCTCGCCCAGGCGCCAATGCTTTAGCTTGCTGAGGGGACGGCATTCGATGATCTGGACCACATCGCCCAGATTGGCCTTGCCCTCTTCGTCGTGCGCGTAAAAGCGTTTCCGCTTATTCATGATGCGCTTATAGAGGGGATGCGGTACGCGCCGCGCGACCTCGACGATGATCGTCTTCGCCATCTTGGTCGAAACCACTTCTCCGACCTTTTCGTTCTTATGACCGCCTTCGTGAATCACTTGCGCCATGTTTACTTAGCCCCTGCCGATGCGAGTTCGCGTTCGCGGCGTACGGTGAGCAGCCGTGCCCTGTCCTTTTTCATCTCGCGCAGGCGTTTCAATCCGTCCGTCTGCCCCATGGACATCTGAAATTTGATCCGGAAAGATTTCTCCTCCGCCTCGCGGAGTTGCTGCGTGATTTCGAGATCGTTCAGATCCCGCGGCGTTTTCGCCTTTGATTTTTGCTTCGCCATTCGTTTCCCCTTACGCGTCCACGCCGGTCCGCTCGCGCTCGACAAAGCGCGTCCGGATCGCCAGTTTATGCGCCGCGAGCCGCATGGCCTGAGTCGCGATCTCCGCCGCCACGCCCTCCATCTCAAACAAAATCTTGCCGGGACGCACGACACAAACCCATTCTTCCGGCGCGCCTTTTCCCTTACCCATACGAGTTTCAGCGGGCTTCTTGGTGATCGGCTTGTCCGGGAATACGCGCACCCATACCTTGCCGCCGCGCTTGATGCAGCGCGTCATCGCGATACGAGCCGCTTCAATCTGGCGGGCCGTTACCCAGCCGCACTCCATCGCTTTCAGTCCGTACTCGCCGAAGGAGATGGCGCTGCCGCGCCAGGCTTTGCCTGTCATGCGGCCGCGCTGCTGCTTGCGGTACTTCACCTTCTTGGGCATCAACATAGCTTGTAATCCTCTAACTCGTCACTAACAGGTAACTACTTGCCCTCTTCCGGCTTCGCTTCGGGCGTGGCTTCAACCGGCGCGGGAGTCTCCACAGCTTCCACAGGCGCTTGCGCTCCGATTGTCTCTACGGGCGCTTCGGCATGCTCCACATCCGATTGGCGCTGTTCGCGCGCTTCCTGCTTCCAGGCAACACCCTGCGGCGCTGCGATGGGCGGCATGAGCGGCCCCCCAGTCCGGCGGGGCAACTCGCCCGGAATGGCCTGAACGGCGGGACCTTCCACGACACGAGGCGCAACGGGCTGCTGCGCGTGAGGCTGCGCATCCTGCGCGGGACGCTCACGGCGCGGACCCCTGTCTCCGCCACGATCGCCACCCCTGTCTCCACCCCTATCGCCACCACGATCGGAAGGACCACGATCGCGATCGGGACGTTCCCGGCGTCTCGGCTCCGGTTCGGCGTTGTATGCCCGGCGCCGGCCCTCGAGAATTTCACCCTTGTATAACCAGCACTTGATTCCGATGACCCCGTACGTGGTGTGCGCTTCGCTTTGTCCGTAATCGATATCGGCGCGCAGCGTATGCAGCGGAAGCTGGCCTTGCAGATACCATTCCGACCGCGCGATTTCCGCCCCATTCAGGCGGCCCGAAACGCGAACCTTGATCCCTTTGCATCCGAATCGCAGGGCCGAATCCACCGCTTTGCGCATCGCGCGGCGAAACGCCACGCGCTTTTCAAGCTGCATCGCAATTGACTCGGAAACCAGTTGCGCATCGAGTTCGGGTTTGTGAACCTCATTGATGTCGATGAACACTTCGCGCTTGGTCCGCTTCGCCAGATCGAGCTTCAGCTTCTCGATCTCCGCGCCTTTACGGCCAATGATGATGCCTGGCCGCGAAGTGCGGATCGTTACGCGCAGCTTATTGCCGGGCCGGTCGACCTCGATCGAACTCACGCCCGCCGATTTCAAACGCGATCGCAGGTTTTCTTTCAGCTCCAGGTCTTCCCTGAGAAGCTTGGCGTAGTCCGCTCCCGCGAACCAGCGCGAACGCCAGGGCTTATTGAACCCGAGCCGGAACCCGTATGGATGTACTTTCTGTCCCATCTAAAACTTTCTTCCCCTCGCTCCTCTAAACACGCGCCGCCCTAGCTGCGGAACGGACGGACCTCATCGGAAACCTTCACAACAATATGCGACATGCGCCGCTGATAGCGATACGCGCGTCCCATGGGAGCGGGCCGGATGCGCTTCATGCGCGGCCCCTCATTGACATATGCCTCGGCAACCACCAGCAAGTCCACATCGACGTTTTCGTCGAGGTGCTGCGCATTCGCAATGGCGGACTGCAACACTTTTTCCACCGACGGCGCGATGCGCTTGTTCGTATTCTTGAGAACCTGAATCGCGTCGTTTGCGCGCTGGCCCCGTACCAGATCAATAACCAGGCGCGCCTTTTGCGGGGATATATTGACGTACCTAGCTTCGGCTTTAGCGAGCATGATTACTTGGCGCCTTTCTCGGTCTTCTTGGCTGAGTGACCCTTAAACGTGCGGGTCGGCGAGAATTCGCCCAGCTTGTGTCCCACCATGTTTTCCGTGATGTAGACCGGAATGAACTTCCTGCCGTTGTGAACCGCGATGGTCTGGCCGACGAATTCGGGCAGAATGGTCGAGCGGCGGCTCCAGGTGCGAATCACCTTCTTCTCATTGGCCGCGTTCATCGCGTCGATCCGCTTTTCGAGGTGGCCGTCGGTAAATGGCCCTTTTTTTAGTGAGCGTCCCATTCGTTATCTCGACCTATTTATCTTTTCTTCGCCTTACGGCTCACGATGAACCGGTCTGTGCGCTTGTTATTGCGCGTTTTATAACCGCGTGTGGGCTGGCCCCAGGGCGTCACCGGATGGCGGCCGCCGGACGTTTTGCCTTCACCGCCGCCGTGCGGGTGATCCACCGGATTCATGGAAACGCCGCGATTGTGCGGCATTTTCCCCAACCAGCGGGAGCGCCCGGCCTTACCGGACGACTGATTTTCATGATCTGTATTCCCCACCTGGCCGATGGTCGCCATGCAGTCGGTAGAAACCCGGCGGACTTCGCCCGAAGGCAGCTTGAGCAGAGCCACGCCACCTTCGCGGGAAACCAATTGCGCCTGCGTGCCGGCCGAGCGCGCCATCTGCGCGCCTTTGCCAGGCCGCAGTTCGATGGCGTGAACCACCGTACCCGCGGGTATATTTTTCAGCGGCAGCGAGTTGCCCACCAGAATGTCGGCTTCCGGACCGGAACTGATCTTCATCCCGACCTTCAGCCCATCGGGCTGCAGGATGTAACGCTTCTCGCCGTCGGCGTAATTCAGCAACGCGATCCGCGCAGAGCGGTTCGGGTCGTATTCAATGGACGCGACCGTCGCGGAAACGCCGGTCTTTTCCCGCTTGAAATCGATCACGCGGTAAGCCTGCTTGTGGCCGCCGCCGATGAAGCGGCTGCTGATGCGGCCGTTGGACGTTCGTCCGCCAGTGCGCTTCTTCGGCTCGACCAAGGATTTCTCCGGGGTCTGCCTGGTAATTTCCTCGCGCGTCACCACCGTCATGTAACGGCGGCTGGGGGTAAATGGCCGGAATGATTTAATCGGCATAATATTTTCTCCGCCCGCCTACTAGATCTCGGCGAACTCGGGCACCTTCTCGCCCTCTTTCAATTTCACGTAAGCCTTTTTCCAGTCGGACCGGTAGCCCGAAAACTTGCCGCGCCGACGGAGCTTACCGTAAAAATTCGATGTCCGGACCTCGGCCACCTTCACGCCGAAAAGCTTTTCGACGGCCTGGCGAACTTCGGTTTTATTGGCGTCCCGATCCACTTCAAAACAGAGGGTGCGCTCGGTGTCTTTCTTGTCGACACCCTTTTCGGTGACGACGGGCCGCTTGATTACCTGATAGATCGTCATGATTAGGCTTGCTCCGGCTGTTTATCGAGATTTCGCTCCGCCTTCGCGCGGTGCGGATCGAGTCCCGTCGAGAGCTTCTGCGCCGCCTGTTCCGATACCAGCACGCGCTGCGCATCCAGCAAATGGTAAACCGTGATCATACGGCTCGCCAGCACGGTGACGCCTTGCAGGTTGCGGGTACTCAACTCGAGATTCTTGTTCTCGCCCGCTTCCACAAACAGCACCTTCTTGGCTTCGAAACGATCGAGCGCGGTCTTCAGATTCCTGGTCTTGTGATCCGACAACTCAAAGTTATTCACCACTACTAACTCACCGTCCCGCAGCTTCGCGGAAAGAGCCGAGCGTAGCGCGCCGGCCGCCATCTTCTTCGGCAGCTTATAGGAATAGTCACGAGGCTGCGGACCATGTACAGTGCCGCCGTGCCGCCAGATGGGGCTGCGGACCGAACCGACACGTGCTCGGCCTGTTCCCTTCTGCTTCCAAAGCTTCTTGCCGGACCCGGACACGCTGCCGCGAACCTTGGTCGAAGCGGTACCCGAGCGCTCGCTCGCCCGGTACTGCCGCACCGCTTCATAGAGCAGCGCTTCGTTCACTTCCGCCGCGAAAACCGAATCGGCGAGATCAATCTCACCGACCTTCGCATTCTTGAAATCCACTACGTCAACTTTGGGCATTGTTCTTTAGCCGCGCTGGTTAGCGCTTGGCCCTCCGCACCACAACATACGCGCCGTTCGGTCCGGGCACCGCGCCCTTCACCACCAGAACGTTGTCCTCGGCGTCAATCTCAATCACTTCAAGGTTGCGCACGGTTACCTGATCGGTTCCCATCTGGCCACCCATGCGCATACCCGGCACCACGCGCGACGGGAAACTCGATGCGCCGATCGAACCCGGCGCACGGTGATGCATCGATCCGTGGGTCGCATCGCCGCCGCGGAAATGATGCCGGCGCACGACGCCGGCAAACCCGCGGCCCTTGGAAATCCCGATCACGTCCACCTTGTCGTTGGGCTTGAAGTCGGAGACCAGAACCTTATCGCCGGGCTTCAGGTCGTTATCGCCGGGACGCATCCGGAACTCGGTAAGGAAACGGGCGCCTTCGACGCCGGCCTTCTTGGTGTGTCCGGTCTCGGGCTTGTTGATGCGGGAAGGCTTGATGAACTCCACCAGACCTAACTGCACCGCGTCGTAACCGTCCGTCACAGGCGTCTTGCGCTGCGTCACCATGCACGGACCTGCCTTGAGCAGGGTCACCGGAACGGCCACGCCATCCGCCCGAAACAACTGCGTCATCCCGATCTTTTTGCCCAGTATTCCTGGAATCATTCTTGCACCTGCAAACCTAAATTTCCTTACTTACCTGCTCGGCTCTACTTGCTGGCTTGCCCTTTGCCAAACGCCTTGATCTCGACATCGACGCCTGCCGGCAAATCCAATTTCATCAGCGCGTCCACGGTCTGCTGCGTCGGCTCCAGAATATCGAGCAGACGCTTATGCGTCCGGATCTCGAACTGCTCCCGCGACTTTTTATCCACGTGCGGCGAACGGAGAACGGTGGTCTTGCTGATCACCGTGGGAAGCGGGATGGGCCCCGCTACCGTGGCCCCCGTGCGCTTGGCCGTGTCCACAATCTCGGTCGTCGATTGATCGAGCACACGATGATCGTATGCCTTCAACCGGATGCGGATGCGATCTTTTAATGCCATTTAGTCGACCTTTGCTCGCTTACTTAATCCAGAATTTCCGACACGGTCCCGGCGCCGACGGTCCGGCCGCCTTCGCGGATCGCAAAACGTAGTCCCTTATCCATGGCTACCGGCGTAATCAGCTCCACCACCAACTGAATGTTGTCCCCCGGCATCACCATCTCGGTCCCTTCCGGCATCTCCGCTACCCCCGTCACATCCGTCGTCCGGAAATAGAACTGCGGCCGGTATCCCTTGAAGAACGGCGTATGACGCCCCCCTTCTTCCTTGCTCAGAATGTATACTTCGCCCTTGAACTTCTTGTGCCCCTTGATGGAACCCGGCTTCGCGATCACCTGACCGCGCTCCACTTCGTCCTTTTCCACCCCGCGCAGCAGCAGCCCGACGTTATCGCCCGCACGGCCTTCATCCAAAAGCTTCTTGAACATCTCGACGCC
>PLFE01000019.1 GCA_003136675.1 Bryobacterales bacterium | reverse complement strand
CCGCTTTAGCGTCCGCGTCAAAAGCAGCTATCCGCAGCGAGATCCGCAGCTTCGTCGCGCTTAGCCGCATAATCTACTAATGGCAACGACCACCGGCCTAACAATCGTCAACTGACCGCCGACGAACCAGCCGAAGCGCTTCAAAAGCGATAGGCGCCCAAAAGCGATAGGCGCCCAAATAAGATGCGCGAACCTCCGTGGCGGCGTGACCGCTCTACTCACAGCCCAACCCGACCTTCAGGCGGCCCGCACGGACGCCCAATCTGAATCCGAAAGCCTGCCGATCAACCGGACCTCACGTTGCGGAAAAGTTACGGGAAACAGCCTGAAGTACGACGGAGCGTGGAGTCCCGCCTGTTTCCAATACACCAACTCGCAGTCTGTCGGAGCCATCGGTTCGGGAGTCTGGGTCGTGATGATTCCCACCACAACGTCCTGTCGGAACTGATGGTAAACCTGCGTGGACAGCACTACCGCAGGACGAGTCTTTGGCAATTGTGCACCCCGGAAACGCACCGACGACAATGTCACCCGGCTTCAACAGCCTTCCCGCTCCTGATCCTCGAATCGGCGCAGCGCAGCCGTGGTCGCCTCGGCGAGGTCTTCATCGGTCCACGAGTCGGACCACTCCACTGCGCGCCCACCCGCAAGGTCGGAGAGCTGGGGCGCCATGCCTTCAGTTTACTCCGCTCAAGAAGGAGAACCCCCTGCTCAACCCCCCTGGCCGAAGAAAATCTGCCAACAACCCTGTCAAGTCCCATCTAAAACTATAACCGCCTCTATTTCATCAGCTTACGAGAACTCTTTATCACTCTCCCCACGAGTGTGCTAATAATAGTCACGGGAACCAAATGTCATTTCAAAACCCAGGTTCCACCCAAAAATTAAGATATTGGAGGTAACGTTTCCATGAAGATTCGTCCGCTTTACGACCGCATTGTGGTCAAGCGTATTGAAGAGACCGAGAAGATGCAGGGTGGTCTTTACATCCCGGATTCCGCCAAGGAAAAGCCGCAGGAAGGCGAAGTGGTCGCCGTCGGCAAAGGCAAGCGCCTCGAAGACGGCAAAGTGATCGCGCTCGATGTCGCCGTTGGCGATCGCATCCTGTTCGGCAAGTATTCGGGCTCGGACATCAAGCTCGATGGCGAAGAAGTGTTGATCATGCGTGAGGATGAAGTGCTCGGCATCCTCGATTCCAAACCCGTAGCGGCCAAGAAGGCCAGCTAGTTCAAAGAAACAAAGTAAGGAGACTGTTCAATGGCAAAACAAATTGTTTATGCGGAAAATTCCCGGCAGGCGATCCTGCGCGGTGTGAATCAATTGGCGGATGCCGTTAAGGTAACGCTCGGCCCCAAGGGTCGCAATGTGGTCCTCGAGAAAAAGTTCGGCGGTCCGAACATCACCAAGGACGGCGTCACCGTAGCGAAGGAAATCGAGCTGAAGGACCCGCTCGAAAACATGGGCGCGCAGATGGTTCGCGAAGTCGCTTCCAAAACCTCTGATGTCGCCGGTGACGGCACCACCACGGCCACCATTCTGGCGCAGGCCATCTTCCGCGAAGGCGTGAAGGCCGTTGCCGCCGGTGCGAACCCCATGGCCTTGAAGCGCGGCATCGATAAGGCCGTGCAGGTTTGCGTGGATGAGATCAAGGCCAACAAGAAAGACATTGGCGGCGACATGATTGCCCAGGTGGGAACCATTTCCGCCAACAGCGATCACCACATCGGCGAAATCATTGCCGAAGCCATGAAGAAGGTTGGTAAGGACGGCGTCATCACCGTCGAAGAGTCCAAGACCATGTCCACCGAACTGCAGACCGTTGACGGGATGCAATTCGATCGCGGCTATCTCTCGCCCTACTTCGTCACCGATCCGGATCGTATGGAAGTGGCTCTCGAAGACCCCTACATCCTGATCCACGAGAAGAAGA
This sequence comes from Bryobacterales bacterium, assembly GCA_003136675.1. GTDB lineage: Bacteria > Acidobacteriota > Terriglobia > Bryobacterales > Bryobacteraceae > Bog-113. Next base: position 1,535 of record PLFE01000019.1, on the reverse strand, counting down.
TCAGCAACATGAAAGACCTGCTGCCTGTCCTCGAGCAGATCGCTCGCGCAGGCAAGCCGCTCCTCATCATTGCTGAAGAGGTCGAAGGCGAAGCGCTCGCGACCTTGGTCGTCAACAAGCTGCGTGGCACGTTGAACGCCTGCGCCGTCAAGGCGCCGGGCTTCGGCGATCGCCGCAAGGCTATGCTCGAAGACATTGCTGTCCTCACCGGCGGCAAGGCCATCTTCGAAGAGACCGGCATCAAGCTGGAAGGTGTACGTCTGGAAGACCTCGGCCGCGCCAAGCGCGTGACCGTGGATAAAGATAACACCACGCTGGTGGATGGCGCGGGCAGCCAGAAGAGCATCGAAGGCCGCATCAAGCAACTCCGCACGCAGATCGACGAAACCACGTCGGACTATGATCGCGAGAAGCTGCAGGAGCGGTTGGCGAAGCTCGCCGGCGGCGTCGCGGTNNGACATCATCAAGCGCGCCTGCGAAGAGCCGGTTCGCCAGATTGTCAACAACGCCGGTCGTGAAGGTTCCATCGTGATCGAAAAGATCCGCGAGAACAAGAACCATAACTTCGGCTACAACGCCGCTACCGAGAAGTATGAAGATCTGGTCGCGTCCGGTGTCATCGATCCGGCCAAGGTAACGCGCTCTGCCCTGCAGAATGCGGCCTCCATCGCCGGTCTCATGCTCACCACCGAAGCCATGGTCTGCGAAATTCCGGAGAAGAAGGCTGCTCCGGCCGGCCCCGGCGCACACGGCCCCGAAGGCATGGACTACTAAGTCACTGCTCCAACTTAGGTTGCTCAAAGAGCCGCGCTTCTCCAAGAGAGAGGCGCGGCTTTTTCTTTGACCTCATTTCGGCGGAATGTCCCAGGCACTGAGATGGAGACGAAGGCCGGGCTCGCCTTGCTCCTCTTTGCGCCACGTGATCCCCGGGGCCGGGTACCTGTCCGTCCTGTTCAACCTTGTATGGTCGGCTCGAATGAGGTGTTGCGCTTGGGTTTCGGTCATCACGAAGAATTGTTTGGGGCCATCCTCAGGGACAAACGCGAGGACACGGAAGAGACCAGGATCCGCGCCTGGCGGCTTGAGCTTAAGCTTCCAGGGGTTCCTTTTATAAAGGCCCGTCACCGCGACCAGGAAATCCTTTCGATTTATCGGGCTGATGACCTTCAAGTCGGCTCGTGGGATTGAATTCCTCGCACACTGAGAGACTTCATAGCCGCGTCTGTCCAATTCAAACTTAACCGCGGCTATCGCCTCCGAGTGCGTCTGATGGCCGTTTCGTCTTTTTTGGGGTTGCTGGCCCTCCATCATGCCGCCGCTCCAAATTGGACAAGCGCGAGGCGAACAATCAAACGTCGCATAAAGACGATCCTCCAGGGCGCCCGTTCTTCCGAGTCGTAATGGATTGTAGCACCAGCTTTTCTTTGGCCGCAGATCAGTGCTGCGAAAGATTTTCCGCACCCTTCGTGTCCTTCTAACCCCTATCCGTGTCCATCCGATTCATCCGTGGCCCGCTTTTCCATCACCCGCCGGTG
>PLFE01000111.1:21060-23979 GCA_003136675.1 Bryobacterales bacterium | reverse complement strand
ATGTCGAAGCGGCTCCGGTATGCCGTCGCGCCGCCAACCTCGAATAGAAAGTCCGAGTAAAGCGGGCAAGGCGCGGAAGTGGTTCCGCACGTCGATGGGTTCTTGAAAGCGTAGACAACTCCCGTCCCGGAGACGTATGTCCCACTTCCGACGCCCGATATTGGCGACGTCAGCCCGGAGTCCGAATACAGCGCGAAGGTTGTCGTCGAGTAGCCGGTCACCTTCGCGTAGGCATACGTCACGTTCGCGGCGGTGTTGCCCTGCACGGCGAAAACCATCACGTACCGTCCGTTGCTCATGGTGTGAGGGCTACCGCAGGAGATCACGATCGGGCTCGCGTTCGTGGCGCCCGTGACGATGCAGCCCACCTGGGTTTGCTCGACGATCCACTGATTTGTTCCGTCGTTCCACTCGCCGCCCTGCCCGCCGTAGGGGTCGAGAACCGTGACCTGGCTCAGCGGGACAGTCTGGGCGCCGCACGTCAGCACGGAGAGCAGCGCGAAGAGAATCTCGACCACTACCTGCCGCACGAGACCGTCCAGGCATACGTTGAGCTCGTAACCCAACCGGTACTCGACGAGTTCGACAGGGCCATCGTCGACGAATTACTGCTTCCGTAGGCGTAATAAGGCTGCGAGCCACCGGTGAGTAAGCCCGAGGCGTTGTTCGCGGGTGTTAAGTGACAATACGGGACGCCCGCCCAAGCGGTGTTGAAGCCGATCGAGTAGACCTGGGTTACGGTGGACCAGGCGGTGATCGACGTGCCCGTCTGAATGCTCACCAATCCGAAGGAATCGTTTCCCGTGTACGTGCAGGTCGCGCCGACAAGGTTGCTCGTACAAGTCGGCGAAGAGCTGATGACGCTGCCGCCTATCAGGTGATAAGACTTAGAGTCGCCGCTCAGCGTAACGCTGGTTCCGGTCGCCGCCCCTATGTTCGGTGTCGTCAGAGTGGGGCTCGTGGCAAGCACGACGCTGCCCGACCCGGTAGTCGTCGCCGCAGTGAGTTGGGAGCCTCCGTTGCTGCTGAGCACGGTGGCCGAGGCCGGAACTGACCCTCCGTTGACCTTCACGACCGTCACGGAGTTGGAGCCGCTTGTCGTCGCGTCCCCGAACAATTCGCTGGTCGTAGTCGGTGACCCGTCCCTCAGGATCCCAGTGCCTGGGGTCCCGCCGCCGAGCCAACCGTTGGCGCGCGCCACGACGCCGCTAATATTCGAGGCCGGCACCACGTTGGTGGGAAACATGAGCCATGCGGCGGCCGTGCCGTTCCATCTGCCGCACTGCTGGTAGACCTGGCTGGCTACGCCGCCAGGCGCGAAAAGGTTCTGGATATTCGACGGCGCCGCGATCGTGTAGGTGGTGGAGGTGGCATCGTGGGTGAACACAAAGCACATCGATTCGCCGTCGGCTAGTCCGTTGGGTACGGTGAGCGTCGTGATGTTCGCGTTCAGCGTTGCCTGGTGGATGGCGGCGACGGCGACGGAACCGAAGCTTAACGTCCCGGATGAGATCGACCGGGTGTCCGATCCGCCGCTCAGCAGAATGCCGGAATGTCCGGGCAGAGACAAGCCGCAGCTTGTGGCCGTTGGACACTCGTTCGTGAAGGTGTTCACCTTGCTCTGATCGGAGGGATCGACGACCACCAACTTGCTTGCGGGAATGTTGACGATCGGCGCGCCCGCGATCACCCAACCGGTGCCACCGTTATTCAATTGGAGAGGGTAGATTGTGCTGGCCTGGAGGTCGCCGTTCAGCCCCGCCGGAACGCTGGTGTACTTGTAGATCGGCAACCCAGTTCCGCTGTTCACGGCGAGCGTGGCCGCAGCGATGGACGTGGTTTGCGGCCTGAAATAAAGAACCCACGGGCTTCCGGACGGCGCGCTGGGATAGTCGGGGACGTTGCAAGTATAGGTGGTCCCGGAACCGGATGCGTCGAAGCAATCGAGCCCCTTATTACTTGCCGTCAGGATGCGCTGCTTATTCGTGCCGTCGAACGTCGAGGGCAGGTTGTCCGTTGAATTCACCCAGATGTCGCCCGTCGACGGCGACGCGGGGGAAGCGATCGGCGGGAGATTCAGCGGGGCCAGGCCGCTCCCTCCGTTTACGGTGAGCGTCCCTCCGACCGTGAGGTTGCCGTCAAAATTTCCGTTCGCCGTTACGCCCGTTCCGGCGACCCAGTGCCAGTTCCCGTTGTTGTCCACGGTCGCCGGCCAGATGGAGGACACAAACGTCGTGGTGCTGGGGTTGCATACGTACCACTGGAGCGGGCCTACTTGGTCCGTGGCGTCGTAGATCTGCCCAAGGGAGCCGCTCGAGGGCATCGAGGCGAATGTCCCGCCGGCGACCAGTTCGGAGCCAGCGTACATGTTGAGAACGCTCGTCCTCGCGGTTCCCACCAAGTTGCCAGTGAAATCAACAGCCTGCGCGAAGGCCGTCGGAGCACAAAGCGCGGACGCCATGGCTAGCGGTAGCGCGACAGCGCGACAGCGCGATCCAATTCCGCAGCGGTCACAATTTGCTGGCATCTGTCAACATAGAATACACCCAAATGGCGCGACCGCGACAGGAAATTCTTGAGGAATAGTATTTAATGCGCGGCTTGACCCTCGTGCGCCCACCGTGCTCCTCGTTATGGCTGAAGCATGGCTGAAGCGAAGCGCGGTCGTGTGTGAGTCACCGTGCATCCACTCGCTCATCTCTATGAAAACAAATTGGGAAACGCCAAAACGAGCGCCCAGCTCGAAAAATGACTGCTAACCTAAAGCCGGAGAGATTGTGGAGACAATGAGTCGATACTGGAAAGGGCCGGGGCCGGTCGGGTTCGCGAACTGGGTTCGTTCCATCACCACCCGCGTTTCGGCAGGAACTGGCTTCGTTCCGCACATTCCTACAACCCCGTTCGAGGCCGGCTTCCCCA
>PLFE01000111.1:11232-20923 GCA_003136675.1 Bryobacterales bacterium | reverse complement strand
ACTGGGTTCGTTCCGTCAATTCCGGCGCCGCAGCCCGAACTGGCTTCGTTCCGCACAACCGGAGAATCTCAATTTGAAGGATTCCCCCACTCCGCGCCTGATGATCGGGTTCGCCGTTGCCCTGGCCGCTCTCGTTCTCTATTCTCTCTTCACGCTCCATCAGGTCGTCGTGCTGCGCAAGCTCCAGGCCGACACAGTGGAGCGCAATCGCCTTGACTCCCTCCAGTTGGTCCGCATCCAAAGCTCGCTGTACGAAATCGGCCTTTCACTGCATGACGTTTTGGAGGAGCCCTACGGCATCAGCGGCTTCGAGCAGCAGTTCCGCCGGCAGCGCGACCAGCTCGCCGACGCCATCCGGCGCGAAGCGGCGCTTGCTCCCGCCGTCCAGAACAATCTACAGCAGCAGCAGCTTCAAGATCTGCTGCGCAGCTTAAGTTCGGCCAGCGACGAAGTGTTCACCCAGGCCCGCTCCGGAAACGATAAGCGCGCCAGGGAGCTGATTATCGGATCGCTCCGCCCGCTGCGCAATACCCTCTCGCATCAGATCTCGCAAATGCTGGTGCAGAATAACGAAGTCGACGATCAGACCGCTGCCGAGATCCAGCGCATCTACACCGGCGTCGAACGGGACCTTTACGGCTTCCTGCTGGCCGCCGTCCTGGCCATCGCGGTCACCGCCGTTACGCTGGTTCACTCCAACCGGCGCTTTTTCGAGCAACTGGCGTCGCTCTCGGAACAGAAGAGCGTTCTGGCGCGGAAGCTGATTTCGCTGCAGGAGGAAATGCTCCGCTCGGTCTCCCGCGAACTGCACGACGAGTTTGGCCAGATCTTCACGGCCATCGGCGCCATGCTTTCGCGTCTGGAGCGGAAAGGCATTCCGGTGGATTCGCCTTTGCGGTCGGACCTCGAAGAGGTTCGCGAAGTCACCCAAACCGCGCTCGACCGGGTCCGTTCGCTCTCTCAAATGCTGCATCCCGCCGTGATTGACGACTATGGCCTCGAGAAGGCCGTCGAGTGGTACGTGCCCATGTTTGAGAAACAAACCGGCATTCCGGTCGATTATGAGAAGGTCGGCACCGGCCCCGCCATCAAAGACCAAACGGCGATTCACGTCTACCGGATTCTTCAGGAAGCGTTGAACAACGTGGCGCGTCATTCGGGATCGAAACGCGCCACCGTGCGCGTGCATTATGCGCCCGAGAAGCTTCGCCTCGAAGTGGAAGATCGCGGCAAGGGCATCTCGGACGGAGCGGGGAAGGGGCGCCGCGGGCTGGGGCTGATCGCCATGCGCGAGAGAGCCGAACTGGTTCATGGGAAACTAAGGCTAGAAGGCACTCCACTGGGGGGAACCCTGGTTTCGCTCGAAGTGCCCACACCGGTAAACGATGAATCCTGAAACCGCAACCGAAAGTAAAAGAATCACCGTGCTGCTGGCGGACGATCACGGACTGGTCCGCAAGGGCTTCCGCCGCATGTTGGAAGATGAGCCGGATATGGAAGTGGTCGGCGAGGCCGGGAATGGCCGCGAAGCTGCCGCGCTGGCCGCTGAACTGAAGCCGGATGTGCTGGTGATGGATTACTCCATGCCGGAGCTCGACGGCGCAGCCGCCACGCGCGAGATCCGCAAGGTGAACCACACCACCCGCATCCTGATCCTCAGCATGTATTCGAATGAGAATTACGTCCGCGGGGCGATGGACGCCGGCGCGAACGGATATCTGCTCAAGAACGCCATCGATATCGAACTGCCCAACGCCATCCGGACGCTCGCCTCCGGGCAGCCTTTCCTCAGCCCGATTCTGCAACATCCGCCCGCCGATGCGAGTTTCGATCGCCTGACGCCGCGGGAGAAGCAGGTGCTGACGATGATCGCGGAAGGGCAATCGAATAAAGAGATTGCCGGAGTTCTGAACCTCAGCGTGAATACCGTGGCGGTGCACCGCGCCAACCTGATGGANNAGGCGGCGGACCTGGTGCGCTACGCCATGAGCAAGGGTCTGATCCCGCCTCCGTAAACCGGGTTTCCCCATGCTCAGACGCGACTTCGTTCTCGGAGCGGCTCTTCCGTTTACAGCTTTCGCGGCTTCCCCGGAATTTCGATTCTCCGACGTCACCGCTGCTGCCGGAATCCATTTCCAGCACAATAACGGGGCTTTCGGTCCGAAGTATCTGCCCGAAACGCTGGGGCCCGGCTGCGCCTTCCTGGATTACGACAACGACGGCTGGCAGGACATTCTGATCTGTAACGGCATGGATTGGCCGGGGCACCGGAAGCGCCATACCACCCTCGCTTTGTATCGAAATAATCGCAACGGGACGTTCACCGATGTCACCCGCGCCGCCGGGCTCGACTTTGAATTCTACGGGCTCGGCGTGGCCGTCGGAGATTTCAACAACGATGGTTTTCCCGACCTCTATCTGACCGGCTTCGGCCAGAACCGCCTTTTGAAAAACACAGGCAAAGGTGGGTTCGTGGACGTCACGAGACAAGCCGGTCTCTCCGGCCGGACCGCTCTTTCCACTTCCGCCCTGTGGTTCGATTACGACCGCGATGGCCATCTGGATCTGTTTGTCTGCAACTACGTCCGATGGTCCCCCGAGACGGATATCTCCTGCAGCATCGATGGAAAAGATAAAGCCTACTGCACTCCGGACGCCTACCGCGGCAACACCTGCTGGCTGTTCCGCAACCGCGGCGATGGAACCTTTGAAGATGTCACCGCCAAGGCGGGCATTCTGGATACCAGCTCAAAGTCCCTCGGCGTCGCCATGTTCGATTACGACAACGACGGCTGGCCCGACCTTCTGGTGGCCAACGATACCCAGGCCAACAAGCTATACCGGAATATGCGGAACGGCAAGTTCGACGAGATCGGCATGCCCGCGGGAGTCGCGTTCAGCGAGGACGGCAAGGCCCGCGCGGGCATGGGAATCGATGTGGCCGATTGCGACAATACCGGGCACAAGAGCGTGGTAATTACCAACTACGATAACGAAATGCTGGGCTTCTATTCCGCCGCGCCCGGCGGGAACTTCACCGATCTGGCGCCGCGCTCCGACCTCGGCCGCGCCACCCGGCGTTCGCTGGGCTTCGGTTGTTTCTTCTTCGACGCCAGTCTGGATGGGCTGCTGGATCTGCTGGTGGTCAACGGCCACATCGACGACACGGTGCGGAATCTGGGCAAGTCCCAATACGCGCAGAAGCCGCAGCTTTTCCTGCAATCCCGCAGCGGCTTTCACGATGTCGCGCCCGAAATCGGTGGCGGCTTTGCCGATGCGAAAGTGGGGCGCGGCGCGGCCTACGGGGACTTCGATAATGATGGCGATCTGGATGTCCTGATCACTACCAACAACGGCCCCGCATATCTTTACCGCAACGATCTAATGAACGGCAATCGGTCTTTGCGGCTGAAGCTGATTGGAACGCAATCGAATCGCGATGGCATCGGAGCCCGCGTTGAAGTGCACGCCGGTTCGAGCATCCTGACACGTATGGTGAAGAGCGGCTCCAGTTACTTATCGCAATCCGAATTGCCCCTCACGTTCGGCATGGGGCATCTTTCGAAAGCCGACCGCGTGATCGTCTATTGGCCCAGCGGCAGGGCGGACGAGCACCGCAATTTAGCGGCAGGCAGATCCTGGCTTATCCAGGAGGGGGCTAACCCGCGCTAACTACTGGGGGTCGCCCATAATCAACTGTTGAATCGCCTCTGGACTCGCGACATTCGAGGTCGATCCCCAGACCACGTTCTGGCCGATCACCATGCTCATGCCCGTCAGGTTATTCGATCCCCAAACCACGTTCGCTCCGGTGACCGAGGTCGATCCCCAAACCACGTTTGAACCCCAAACGACGTTCGATCCCCAGACCACGTTTGAACCCCAAACGACGTTAGAGCCCCACACCACGTTCGATCCCCAGACCACGTTGGCGCTATACGTAAGACCGGAGTTGGTGGCGGGTTTCGCCGTAAGCATGGTCCATGTCTTGGTGGTGGCGTTGTAACCAACGGCGGGTGACATGGCGCTGCCAGTGGCCAGTTGCGTGTTGATCAGAGCGGCTTGAATATCCAGCAGCCCCGCACCCACGGTAAAGATGTCGTACTGGTCCGTGTAAGTGATCCCCGTTGTCGGATCTTTAACGGTACTGCTGGCCGGAAATATCTTGTAGGCGGTCATCATCAATCGCGCCTTTACTTGATCCGGAGTCATCTTTGAATTCTGGCTGACCAGAAGGGCGGCCGCGGCGCTTACCATCGGCGTCGCCATGCTGGTGCCGCTGAGCTGGATGTAGTATGGCGAGGACGCGGTACTGGGATTGGCTTCGATGGTATTGATGGGAATCTGAATTTGAGGATAGTCCGCGGTGAGGGTAGACCCGCCGCCTGGGCTGGTCGAGATCACCCGATTGCCGGGAGCGATAATGTCAGGCTTGATGATTCCCGAATCGAGCGTTGGTCCCCGGGAGCTATAGCTCGCCATGCGAGCGTTTGCACGGTTCGTCGACCCGAGAGTATTGATCGCGCCGACGGTGATCACGTATGGGTCGTTTCCCGGCGCCGTGATCGTCATATATCCATTGTTCGCAGTATTGCGGCCCAGGTTGCCGGCCGCGACCACAACCACAATCCCGGCCTTCCAGGCCTGTTCCACGGCTTGGCAGAGCGGGTCCAGCGTGTAGCTCTCAAAGACCGGCCGCCCCAGGGAGAGGTTGATCACTCGAATGTTGTAAATCGACTTATTCGCGATCGCATATTGGATGGCCGCAATGACGGCGCTATCCGTCCCCGCTCCATTTCCGTCGAGTACTCTCAGATTCAGCAGGTTCGCGCCCTGGGCAAGACCCTTCAGGTTCGGCGTCGGGTCGTTATAACTCTGATCCAACGCGGTTCCGGCGATGATGCCCGCCACATGCGTACCGTGTCCGAACGGGTCCGCCCACGCGTTGTACTCGCCGGTAAAGTCCTGATGATCGCCCGTGACCAGCAGCAGGTCCGGTATGGGCGCGATGCCGCTGTCGATAACAGCCACGCCAACGCCGCTGGCGTTCAATCCGATCTTGGTTGCGTAACCCGCGTTGGTCACCGCGCCGGAGATGGCGAGCGTGCCCGAAACGGCCCGATCGGGAGTAACATAGGCGACATCCTCGCTGTTGGCGATCAAGGCCAGCGCCTTCGCGGGCACCGTGTAGTGAGCTGCGTGGATAAAGCCGAATTCATGTTGCAGCTTTCCACCCCACTGCACGATCTTCGCGTGGTGCATCGCCGTTGGCGTCGCTTTATACTGCACGATGATGGCGACATCCGACTGATCCTGGCGCTGTTCCAGTTCGGGAGCGAGTTTCTGAGCATGCGCCAGCGCCGCCCCTAACGAAATCGATATGACGAGTAGCTTCTTGTTCACTTCAGTTCTTTCCGTATCCGCAGAATGATTTTGTGGTCAATAGATCTTTCGGCGGGTGTCGGAATTAACTGTAGTGCGTTCTTAGTACTTTGCTGCTTCGGGTCTGATCGGTACTACTTTTCCTCCAACAATTGTGGCCACGGATGCGCCGCGGAAGGCCCGCCCGTGAAACGGGGAATTGCGGCTCTTCGAAGCGGACTGATTCACGTCGTAAGTCCAACTCAGTTCCGGATCGAGAATGGTGACGTCGCCCGGCGCGCCTTCCCGCAGCGTTCCCCGATTGAGCCTCAATACGCCTGCCGGCCCGGACGTGAACAGTTCAATCAGCCGATTGATTGAGATGTGGCCTGCGTGAACCAGGCAGTCGAAGGACAAGCCGAGGGCGGTTTCGAGCCCCAGTATCCCGAACGGGCAGGATTCGAATTCCTGCATCTTCTCGCTGCCGGCGTGCGGCGCATGATCGGTGGCGATGGCATCAATCGCGCCGCTCTTGATCCCTTCGATGACCGCCTCCACGTCGATGCCGCATCGCAGCGGCGGCTTCATCTTGTAGTTGCTGTCGTAGCGGCCGAGTTCTTTGTCCGTGAGGGCGAAGTGATGCGGCGTGGTCTCCGCGGTGACGCGCAGCCCCTTGCTCTTCGCAAAAGCCACCATGGCCACGGAATGCCGCGCGGAAATGTGGGCGACGTGATAACGCGCGCCGGTCAACTCGGCCAGCAGAATATCGCGCGCCACCATCACATCTTCCGAAGCTGACGGAATGCCGCGGAGTCCGAGCCGCACCGATTCGATCCCCTCATGCATATCACCGCCCGCCGAAAGATGCAGATCTTCGCAGTGATTGATCACCGTCAGATCGAGGGCCCGCGCCGTTTCCATCGCGCGGCGCATCACACGCGCGTTCATCACGGGCCGCCCATCGTCGGAGATGGCCACGATGCCGGCTTCTTTCATGGATGCGATGGTGGAAAGTTCGACGCCCTCGCTGCCTTTGGTGATGGCTCCAATGGGAAAAACGTTCACCACAGCGTGCTTGCGCGCGCGTTCCACGATGTAGCTGGTCACCGTGGCGCTATCGTTCACCGGCTTGGTGTTGGGCATGCAGCAGATGGTGGTGAATCCGCCGGCCGCGGCCGCGCGCGCGCCGGTCTCGATGGTCTCGGCATGTTCGAACCCCGGCTCGCGCAGGTGCACGTGCATGTCGATGAACCCGGGGGCAACCACCAGACCTGTGGCGTCGAACTCCGGCGAATTCGGCGCGGCCCTCGCGGCGATGTGGCCATGCACGATGGCGATATCGGCAATTTCATCGCGTCCCTGAGCCGGGTCGATGACGCGGCCTCCTCGAATCAGCAGGTTCACGCGACCACCTTTTCCAGCACCGCCATGCGCACGGCGATTCCATTCTCCACCTGGTTCAGAATCACGGAGCGCTGGCTGTCTGCCACTTCCGAAGAAAGCTCGCGGCCTCGGTTGATGGGACCGGGGTGCATCACGATAGCGTCCGGTTTGGCCAGCGCCATATGCTCCAGCCGCAGGCCGTAAAAGCGGAAGTATTCACCCGCCGCCATAGGGACTTCATGCTGCCGTTCGAGCTGCACACGGAGCATCATGACCACATCGGCGTCGCGAATGGCCTCATTCATATCGTTGGTGAGTTCCACGCCGGGCGCGAGTTGTTCCAGTTCGCGCGGCAGCAGGGCTGGCGGTCCACAGAGCACGATGGAAGCACCGAACCGCGACAGCAGGTGTACGTTTGAACGTGCTACGCGGGAATGCGCGATGTCTCCGATGATGGCGACGCGCAGGTTTTCGAGCGACCCGCGCCGATCGAATATGGTGAGGGCATCGAGCAGCGCCTGCGTGGGGTGTTCATGCGTGCCATCCCCTGCGTTGACGATGGGCGTCGACAGATGCCGCGCCAGAAAGTGGGGCGCGCCGGATGCCGAGTGCCGCATCACGATGGCTTGCGGCTTCATCGCCACCAGCGTGTTGAGCGTATCAACCAGAGATTCGCCTTTGGAAACACTGGACGAGGAAGCGGTGATCGAGACGGTGTCCGCACCCAGGCGCTTGGCGGCTATTTCAAAACTCGTGCGGGTTCGCGTGGATGCTTCGAAGAAGAGATTGACGATGAGGCGGTGACGCAAAGTATCGTAGCGGCCGGGGGATTGAAAATACCGGGAGCGTTCCAGAATCGCCTCGATTTCCGGGCGGCCGAGGCCTTCGATGCCGAGCAATCCAGCGGTCATTTAGGCCTTCTCGACCTCATCTTTCGGGTGCTCGTCAGTTGGGATTTGAAGCGGGCCTCGATCATGCGGAAGCGTTAGCGTAACACAGGGGCGTCGCCTGATTGTTTCGGAGCCGTGGAATCCACCTTGCGAACTTCGTCGGGCTTGTGGATGGGAAACCTACCGTGACTAAATAAGTTGGGTAAATTCGTTGAAGCAGGTTTGTAACCGAGTTACTTGCGCGATACGGGTTAGTTAGCGCATTCGTTCGATTCTCTTATTGCATTTTCCGGCGGCTGGGTGTAGTATCAAATCGCCTGACAGGAGGACCGAAATGCGACCGTCTCTCTCTCTCTCTTACTCGCCTTCACAATTGTGCCGGTTTCAGTCGTGACGGCTGTGGCGCAATCCACTCACGCTAACCCGGATGACGGTTCCCCTTATGGAGGCGTTCCCGTTGTTACGGGCTCCGCTGGACCCGTCGAACCGGTTCCCGCCGGTGCCCTTCCGCCGTCCGGGACCGCCTGTCCGACAGGCGATCCATGTGTTCTAACGGGCCAAAATGAGCGGTATCGCACGAGCACGAATGTAAACGAGACGACGTTGGCGAACTTCAGCGATGCGTCGAATTTTGGGGTTGCCAATTTCTACCAACTGACGTCCACGCCGCCGTCAGGCTTCTCATACGAGCCGGTTGTCGCGCAGCCCCTCTATGCGACCGATGTTCCCCAGGTGGGCGGCGGGACCAGGAACGTTGGGCCGACCTCGGTCTTTCCGTCCGTTTATACTAACTACGACGCCTTGGGCGCGCCCCTTGGGCCTTCCTGCGACACTGCCCCATGCGACCACGGAGACAACTGGGCGGTAAATCAGGGCGGGATCTGGATGTCTTCGAAAGGGCCGTCCTCCGACTACTCGGCGAACGTGTATATTGGCGCCGGGAACGGACCGTTCGCCTGCACAGGGTCCGGAACCTCGCTCCAATGCACGAATCCCTCAAACGTTTCCTATTGGGGGCAATCCGCGGCGAAGCTCCCGGCTGCCACGTCCGGCGCGAGTCCGTCGATGGGAGTTCCGGGCGACTTCTTCGCGCCTTATGTGCAGCGCTATACAACGAACATGACCACCGGAGATTCAAGCCCCGCCAGCTATCAGACGGAAGAGTTGAGCAGAATGGATCTCGATTTCGCGACCTCCGGGATCGTTCTGATCCCGCACGGCAGCGGGGTAAACATCTTTTCAGTTACGTCGGATAAGTCCGGCTATCTTTACACAATGCCTGCCGGCTCGAATAGCATGGGCCTCTTTCATACGGGTGACGCCGGACTGACTGGGGGGACAGTAAATACGCAAACGCCGTTCCAGGCCTCGCGGCTTCCAACAACCGCCAACCAGACAGTTTGCCCAATCAATAATTCATCGACGGGGAAGTTCTCCAGTACGCCCTGCGACGAAATCCATGAACTCGCATGGTTCAACGACTTGATGTTTGTCTGGCCGGTGAATGAGTCGGTGGAAGTGTTCCAAGGTTCCCTAACGAACAGTAACAATACCTACTCGTTTGGCACGACGCCGGTCTATGACCCATGTCTAACATCCGGGAACTGCACGGGGACAACGCCGCCCTTCCCTCCGTCGAACCAGAACTCCGAGGGGCCGGGCATGGCCCTGGCTGCCGATAGCTCGAACGATGCCACGCTTTGGGCGATTGTTCCGCAGCATAACTCAGCGGGGGCGACGACGGCGGGTACCCTTTACGCGTACACCGTGAACTCCAACGGAAGCCTGACTCACATCTGGGACAATGTGACGGGCCATAACTGTTCGAGCCCTCCGGCAACCGGATGGCTTGTGCCGTCGTTTACCGAGCCCACGCTGGCGAATGGCGCGGTCTACGTGCCCACTTATTGCTCCGTGACGAATGGCGGCCATTACGCAACTTGTTCCGCAGCGGCGAGCGCGGGCGGTGTAGCCAGCGGAATCATTGTTTTCACAACCTGTCCGTAGAGGCCACCGAGATGAAGATCCAAAGCTTCCTCCCGATTGTGGCGGTTGTC
>PLFE01000111.1:0-11224 GCA_003136675.1 Bryobacterales bacterium | reverse complement strand
TGGCGGTGATCCGACTGAGCTGTTCGAGGCGAAACCTGGCCTGCTCTATGTTCTGGGCCAATTGATGAATAACGTGCATGGCTCGTCCGTCTTCAGTCTCGCTAGCGGGGGCGTGTTTTCTCCGATCTACTCGTTGCCCGCCGTCACTATTTCGGCAGCGTTCGCACAGTCCGCCGACTCGAGTATCTACGAACCTGCATTTTTGGGCGACACAGTCAAAGGGAACGGCGGCTACTACATTTCGTTCAACCTAAACGGCGGGGGTCTGCAGAAGTACGATCCCCCCTCCGAGTGGCAGTCGGGCATGCAGATCATTTCCGCGCCGCCCGGCGTCTTCTACGACATCCTGGGACACCCCCAGTCGGGAACTGCTCCGGAGCTGTGGGCGCTCGGTCGCATCGATGTAAATGGCAGCGTCACGATTGTGCATCAGTTCTCAGGAACCGACGGGGCTCCCACGGGGAGCAACATCGTCTATGGGCCAGACGGGAATATTTACGGCGTAGGCAACCAGCAGCACGGAGGCGTCAGCCCTGGCTTCATTTACCGCATTACGCCGACCGGCGCCTATTCGCAGGTTGTGGCCCTTCCGTCCGTGTCCTTCAAGGGAACCTTACCCCTGCTTGCGGCGAGCGACGGAAACCTCTATGGGTCCTTCGAGTACGCTGGGACTAACAACACTGGAATGATCTATCAGGTCGCCCTCGACGGAAAATTTCAGGTGGTCGCCAACTTTCCTTCGACCGGAATGATCCAGCCAATGACTCTGATGGAGGCCTCGGACGGGAACATCTACGGATCCAGCAATAGCAACTACATCTTCCGGTACAACATGGCTACCCAGCAACTTAGCAGCATTTACGTGATGAACCCCTCGGGGAGCCAGGGCCACTGCGGATGTCAGATGATCCAGGGTATCAATGGGAAGATCTACGGAGCCGCCGAAGCGGGCGGGAAAATCGGTATTGGTACCGTGTTCAGCCTCGACATCGGCCTGCCGGCGCCAAAACCACGGATTTCTCAGATGATTCCGGCCGCCGCGCCGGTTGGGCAAAAGATACTTCTTTGGGGTCAATACCTGCTGGGAGTTACTTCTGTCTCATTTAACGGTGTGCCGGCTGCGAGTGTTCAGGGGACCACGGGCCAGAACGTCTATGCCACTGTCCCGGTGGGCGCGACCACAGGGCCCATCACTCTTACGACACCGAATGGATCCGTTACAACGACGCAGGATTTCGTGGTTCAATAGCCTTCGAGGAGGCGATTTCAAAACTGGTGCGCGTTCGGGCGGACGCCTCGAATATGGTCATCCAGAAACCGCCCCCTAACGGTCGCGGGTCGTAATAACTGTCGGGAGGCCGTCCGGTCGTCTCACGTGCGCTAAACCTTCTCGACCAGTAGAACCTTCTCCACGTCATCGATTTCGTTGAACTTCACCTCCACGATTTCGTTGTCCGCGGTTTGCAGGACGCGGCCGATGAAACTGGCTTCAATGGGCAATTCGCGATGCCCGCGATCGATGAGGACCAGCAGCCGCACGCGCGCCGGACGGCCATGATCGAAGAGAGCGTCCAAAGCCGCCCGGATGGTGCGGCCGGTGTAGAGCACGTCATCCATTAATATGATGTCTTTGCCTTTTACAGGGAAGCCGATTTCCGTGGCGTTCACCACCGGCTTGTGGCCTACGGTCGAAAGGTCGTCGCGGTAGAGATTGATATCCAGAATGCCGACGGGAATGGTGCGCTTTTCGAGCGACTCGATCTTCTTCGCGAGCCGCTGCGCCATCGGTACGCCGCGGCGGCGAATGCCGATGAAAGCGAGCTCGTCCACGTCCTTGGTTTTCTCCAGAATTTCGTGCGCCAGGCGGACCATGGTGCGGTCGATTTCACTGGCGCTCATCAGTTGGGATTTGAAACGGGTTTCGGCCATGCGGAAGCGTTAGCGTAACACAGTGAGCCTCCCCCTACATGAACGTGCGGGTTGTCGAGTAGCTGCCTCGCTGCACATAATCATCCAGATCGAAGCAGTTTCTCTCGACCTCACAAAAGGAGAAGTTATATGAACGAAACGCAGAAGCCAACCAGGCCTCGGCAAAACTCGCAGCAATTCCGGAGACTGGGCATACCAGTGGCGGCATTGCTCGCATTCAGCAGCGCGGCAAGCGCGCAGCATTGGACACCACTCCCCACGTTTCCTGGTAGTGGCGCAGGCACAGCCCTGCTGGAGCCTGACGGCAACGTCATGGTTCAGGAAATAACAGGCCCCGGCGGCACCGGAACCGGCAATTGGTATCAACTGGCGCCGAGCAATACCGGCGATTACCAAGCCGGGGTCTGGAGTATGCTCCCTTCCACCTCAGGTTTTGGATACGGTCCCCAGTTCTTCGGCTCCGCCGTGCTGACGAACGGGCAGATGGTCTTCGAAGGCGGAGAGTACAACTTCGGCTCGAACGACGACACCACCATGGGATTTGACTTCCGCCCGATCGTCCTAACATGGTCGTCCATCCCGCCACCGAGCGGTTGGACGAAGATCGGTGATGCGCCTACGGTGGTGTTGCCGAACGGGACTTTCATGATGGGCAGTTGCTGCAGCAAGCAGGAAGCCCTTCTGGATCTCTCGGCGCTGACGTGGACCACGACGGGGTCAGGCAAGGCCGATTCAAACTCCGAAGAAGGCTGGACCTTGCTCCCCAACGGAAAGGTGTTAACCGTGGACACTCAAAACGGAACGGAATCCGAACTGTTCAACCCCAGCACAGGCACCTGGTCGCTGGCCGGAAACCTGCCCGTCCCTCTTACGAATAACTGCGGAATGGCAATTGTTCCGGAAATGGGTCCCGCGGTGCTGCGGCCCGATGGCACCGTTTTCGCGGTGGGAGCGAACTCGAATACCGCGATCTACAACTCCTCCACCGGGGTCTGGACAAAAGGACCAACCTTCCCCTCTGAACCCTCCGGCCCAATCGGCGTGGCCGACGGTCCGGCGGCCCTTTTGCCGGATGGCAACGTCCTCGTGATGGCGTCGAACATCGCTCCCTGCTTCCAAAGTCCGGCCTACTTCTTCGAGTTCAACGGAACATCCCTGACGGCTGCCCCCAGCCCACCCAACGCCGCAAACGAGGCTTCCTATAGCGGAAGGATGCTGGAACTACCGAACGGACATATTCTGTTAGCCGACGGCACGAAAAACCTGTACGCGTATGTTCCCAAGGGCTCCGCGGAAAGCAGTTGGGCGCCGCACATCACTTCGTTCCCGGCGACGATCAGCGAGGGAGTCTACTACACGATCGAGGGAACTCAGCTCAATGGTCTTTCCCAAGGCGCGGCCTATGGAGACGACGCCCAGATGGCGACCAATTTCCCGCTGCTGCGGATCATGAGCGGCGGCCTCACCTATTACCTTCCCACGAAGAACTACAGCACCATGGGAGTGGCCACCGGCAGCAAAGTGGTGTCTTTCGAGTTCAGCTTGCCTTTCTTCGTGGAACCGGGTGCGGCAACTCTCGAGGTTGTCACCAATGGCATTGCCTCGAATGCCGTTACGGTGACGGTGAATTAGAAGCGTACAGCGATGGCCCTCCGGCAATGACGGAGGGCCGAGCGCTAAACTGGTGAGCCGGAGGAAGCGATGAGATGGCTGGCAACGCGGTTGGCGATGGCTGCGCTTCCGCTTTGCCTGGCTGCCGAACTGCTGCCGATCCGCTCTTACTCAACGGCCGACGGTCTTGCGGGCGATCGAATCAACCAAATCGTGGCGGACTCGCATGGATTCATCTGGTTTTGCACGCCTGAGGGATTGTCGCGATTTGACGGCTTCCGGATGAAGACCTACGGCAGGAATGAAGGGCTGCCGCACCAGTCGGTGCATACACTGCTCGAAACGCGTTCGGGGGAATACATAGTAGGAACCTCGCGCGGACTCTGCCGGTTTCAAGGTGGTGTTTGCGCCGGCGCTCTGCTTCCCGGAAGCAACCGGCGGGCCAACGCCGTCACTGTTCTTCTGGAGGATTCCAGCGGGAAAATCTGGGTCGGCACCGGCGCGGGCCTGTTCGAGTTGCTCAACGGCAATCAGTTCCGGCGACAACCACTCCCCGCGCATCCACTTTATCCGGACGGCGTCCCGATTCTCGATCTTGTCGAGGATGCGCGCCATAACTTGTGGGTGGCCTCAACGGACGGGATTTTCATTGTCCGGGATAGCGGCGACGTTCAGTACCTGACACGGAAGGACGGGCTCCCGAACAATTGGGTAGACCACCTGTTGCTCGATAAACAGCGCCGCTTGTGGGCCGGCACACGCGGCGGTTTAGCGCTGATGCGTGACGTGAATGAATCGGGTATGTTCTCAGTTCAACAAACCTACAAGAGCATCGGGAAAGTGAAGCTGGACGTGCACGCGCTTGCTCAGGGGCCGGATGGGGAAATCTGGATTGGCTCCCAGGATGGAATTATGCGCTCTGGTCCCGGCGGCTCTCCTTTGTCTTTCCGCATCCTTACCCGGGCGCAGGGCCTGATCGACCGCTCAATCACCGCGCTCGCATCCGATCAAGCTGGCAATATGTGGGCAGGAACGGAGGGCGCGGGAGTGATGAAAATCCAATCCGGGGGTTTTACGACTTTCGGAGAACGGGACGGCCTCGCGTCGGATCGGGTGTTCTCGGTCCTGGCAGACCGGAAGGGCGGGGTTTTAGCCGTAACGATCTTGTCTGCCAACGCGGTCCGCTCCCTGGACGTGTTTAACGGGTTGAGTTTCAGCTCCTCTGTCCCGAAAGTGTTTGGCGCCCACTCTACGTGGGGACAGGATCAGATTCTGCTGCAAAGCCACGCGGGCGAATGGTGGGCGGCCACCAAGGTGGGGCTGTGCCGCTTTCCGGCCGTCACGGCGGCGAAGCTTGCTCGAACCGCGCCGAGCGTGTGCTATGCGCGAGATTCGGAGATATTTCGCGTGTTCGAAGACTCTCATCACCGTATCTGGGCCTCGGCTCAGCATCCCGGAGGTGACCGCCTCATGCGGTGGGACCCCGCCACGAATTCGGTTTCGTCATGCGACGAGGCGGCAGAGGGGTTGGTGAGCGCCTTTGCCGAGGACCGCGCCGGCAACATCTGGTTGGGCTACTGGGGCGGCGGTGTGGCGCGCTACGACGGCCGCCAATTCGTTCGCTTCGATCGGGAACAGGGATTGCCGCCGGGAACCATCTTCGCTCTGCTTGTCGACGATTCCGGGAAGTTGTGGATCGGGGCCATCGGCGGTCTCGGATTAGTTGAAAACCCTGCCGACCCGAAATTCCAGGTGAAGCTCTATTCCGGGTCGAACCCGCCGCCCGCTAAGAGGCTGGCGAGCGACACGATCTATTGCATTGTGGAGGATAAAGCGGGGCGCATCTACGCCTGCACCGCCAAAGGCGTGGACCGTTTGAATCCGGCGACGGGTGACGTGAAGCATTTTTCGGCGGCGGACGGGTTGGCTCATGGAGAACTGACGTCGGCCCTCCGCGACGGGTCGGGTGACCTGTGGTTTGCCACCAAACAAGGCTTGTCGAGGCTCACTCCGAGACCAGATAGACTGCCCTCCATCCCGTTGGTGCGGATTACGGACCTTCGCGTCGGAAGCGATCGCTATCCCGTCTCCCAGGCAGGCGAAACGCTTGTCCAGCGAGGTGATTTACCGTCATCGCAGAACGAGCTTCAGTTCGAGTTTGTGGGATTCAACAACGAGCCGGAACAGAGCTTGCGGTACACGTATAACCTGCAGGGCGGCGACTCTGGATGGCAGGGCCCAGGCCGCGAGCACGAAGCGAACTACCCCGGCCTGGGGCCGGGACGCTACCGTTTTCTGGTGAAGGCGGTGAATTCCGAAGGCGGAGAGAGCATCACTCCGGCGGAAGTCGATTTTGAGATTCTCCCTCCGGTGTGGCGGCGCTGGTGGTTTGAAGGTCTGGCGGCTGCGGGGTTGGCCGGTCTGATCTTCGGAGCGCATCGATACCGGGTGTCCCAGTTGGTGCAGATTGAGCGCATGCGCACGACCATCGCGACAGACCTGCATGACGACATAGGCGCCAGTCTCTCTCAAATCGCCATTCTGAGCGAAGTTGCGCGCAGCGATGCTCAGGCGAGTCCGCCAGGCGCCGGAGACCGTTTAGAGCGGATCGCCTCGCTCGCTCGCGACATGGTGGATTCCATGAGTGACATCGTCTGGTCCATCCGCGTGGAGCCCGAAGGCATGGAACCCCTGATCCGGCGCATGCGTGAATATGCCATCGATCTGCTGGAGTCCCAGGCGATCGGCTTCGAGTTACGGGCCCCGCAAAACATCCTCCATTTGCGCTTGAGCCTGCAAGGCCGGCGGCATCTGTTCCTCATCTTCAAGGAATGCATTCACAACGCCGCCCGTCACTCGCATGGAAGTCTGGTGACTTCGGAATTTCAAGTAGTTGACCGGGAAATCCTGCTCCTTGTGAGGGATAACGGCGTTGGGGAGAACAATCGAAACGGTTCGCAGAAAAAGAATGGGGGCACCGGAATCCCGAGCATGAAGAGACGCGCGGAAAGCCTCGGCGGCCGGATCGAGTGGTCGGCCCTCCCAGGCGCTGGATGCACAGTGGAGGTGCGTGTCCCGATTCGGCGGGGAGTTTACCGTAAGTCCCATGTCTAAACCTACTGAAGAGCAGGCCATCGGAGTGGGGGTCATCGAGGACCAACGCGAGACGCGTGAGGGCCTCGCTTTCCTGATCAATCACACGGATGGCTTTGTATGCGAGCATGCCTATGGATCGATGGAGGAGGCTCTCGATGGAATCGGAATTGATCCTCCGCGCGTGGCCCTGCTGGATATCGGGTTGCCGGGCCTCGACGGCATAGCGGGTCTGCGAATCCTTCAGTCGCGCTATCCCAGTGTCGCGCCGGTGATGCTCACGGTTTACAAAGACGACGACCGGATCTTCCGAGCCATGTGCGCAGGGGCCTGTGGATACCTGCTCAAGAATATGCCGCCCGCCCGCTTGATGCAATCGATCCGGGAGATCGCCGAAGGCGGCGCGGTGATGTCGCCGGAAGTGGCGATGCGCGTGGTAGACCTGTTCCGAAAGACGCCTGGGCGCGAAGCCGGCTCGGTGAGTCTTTCCCCGCAGGAGACGCGGCTGCTGAAGCTGTTCACCGAGGGCCACCAGAACAAGACTGCCGCCGCGGAACTTGGCATCAGCATTCACACCGTCAGCTTTCACCTGCGTTCCATTTACGAGAAGCTTCACGTGCATACGCGCTCGGAAGCGGTGGCGCACGCGCTGCGTCATGGCTTGATTTAGTGCTTGATTTAGTAGAGCTAAGGGGCGGTATTGGTCAAGAGGGCGATAGTTGTAGCGTTGTCGATTACTGCAAGATCAAGCTTGCCATTTTTCGTGAAAGTCCCAGCCACGACCCCGGCAGGACCAGAGCCGGCGAGATACTCCTGCTGAGGCAAAAACGTCCCATCGCCTTTTCCGTATAGGATTGAAACCGTGTACGTCTTGGCGCACGCGACCGCAAGATCGGGGTTGCCGTCTCCATTCCAGTTCGCTGACGGGTAGGGGTGGCGTGTCACCCCTTCTGCCGATGAGCTGTAGAGATTCAGCGTCTGGGGGTCACTCAGGTCGGCGTAGGGAATAGGCTGCGGCACCGCTGACCAGTCCGGTGACGTAAACCGCCCCTGTGCGGCCGAGAAATACCTCGCGCCGAAGAAATCGAGGCCCGTCTCCGCATCCCGTTCTTTGCCGGTGTAAAGAACAGTCACAAAAGGAGCTTCGCGTCCGTAGCAGCAAGGTGAATGCAGCAGTTTAGACCGTTCAGAAAGAAACTATAGAAGAAAGACCCTTCAGGTGCCTGTTGGCGTAATTCCTCAAGGTTTGGCAGATACTTCACCGTGGTCGCGAATCCCGAAAAGCGTTCGCCTCCGGCCTTCGCGAATGGATAGCGCGCGTCCGGCACCTCCATTATCAAAAGGGAAAGGCCGCTCAGCAGGATCTTGATATTGCGATAGATCTCGGCACTCCCGTTTTCAGCGTCGACCTGCATCTCCAGGACGCATGAGCCGTTTCCGTAGTCCCTTGCAACGGATAGAAGTTCGACGTCGTGAAATCCGTTCGGCAAGTTATGTTCCAAATCCTCAATCTTCATTTTTCACTCCAATCTAGCTGGCTACGGTACGAGAACAGGCTCCCAGATCATTGGGATATCGCCGACCGGGGCGGCTCCCGCGGTAGGGAGTCCACTTGGAAGCGCACCCGGAAAGAAGACGGATGCGGGCGATCTAGCTGGCGGCCCAACGTCCGTTCCGGCCCATTCGTTCAGTTCTAGTTCCGGCGGCAATTGTATCCGTGGCACGCCCGGAAAGTTCGGAAGCTCCGCATTCGACCCGGGGTTCAGATGGACCTTGTCGCCTTGGGTCGTGTCGTAGTCCTTGTTGCCGGGCTTGTAGACGTGCCAATGATCTTTCCCGCCCCATTTCGGCCGCCCCTTCACGCCTCTGTCGAAGTCTAGCCTCGTTCCGTCGGCCCTGTCCCAGATCTCGCCGTTGGGCGCCAAGTGGCCGTCGTCCTTCACCCACTCCGGGCCGAGACCCGACGGCGTTTTCGGAAGCACAAACTGCTCGGTCAGGGCGGCCGACGAACGCTGCGCTTCCTCAAACTTCTCGTCACCAAGACAGCTGCTGTTGTCCGCGGCCGCAAGACAGTGCCCGTCCCGGTCCGCCCGATTCAGCGGGTTGTTGCGAACGTACCCATATAGGTTCAGCGTTTGCGGATCGGTGAGACTCGCATATGGCACCGCCGCTGGCACGGCCGACCAATCCGCACTAATAAACCGCCCCTGCGCTCCCGAAAAATACCGCGCCCCAAAGAAATCGAGCCCCGTCTCGGAATCGCGCTCCTTACTGGTGAAGTGAACTGCGAGGGCAGATAGTTAAGCCCACGTCATAACATCAGGATGACGTCGCGCGACCTCTCCTCCTTGCGAATCGTATCGATAACAGGACTGATGCAAGCAATGCCTCGTAGATCAGAATGTTTCCGATTAGCACAGCCGCCACAAAAATTACTCCACCGCTCGGGTTGAGACCTAAAAGTGCGGGAGTCAAGATTCCAGCCCGGGGTCAAAATGAAACCGCATATAAGCGGCAAGGCTTCGCTGTGCCAGTAATTTGCAAGCATCGCCAAGCAGAACGCAAACAAAACTGTCGCAATCGCAACTATACTTCCGATTCGCATAGGCTCCTAGGGGTTCTTCTTCGGTGGTGTAATTGCTTGTTTGTAAGCGCCATCACCGAATGTCTCGCGAAAGGATAGGAGCGGAGGTAAACGGCCCTGGGCGAGTTGAAGTTGCCGGGTGACTCCGCGTAAGCCGCAGCGCCCAAAAATAAGATCACGCATGAGGCGCGGATGCAGGCTCCTGATAATGACGGCGTCATCCGTCAATTATATCGGATCAGTTACGGCGGATTCGCCCCTGAATCCGCTTCGCCAGCTTCTCAATCTCTTCGGTGCGATGAACATCATTCAGGCTCAACACCTGTTGTGAATCCTTCCGCTCCAGATCCTTCTGGAGCGCCTGTGCCGACTCGATCAACTGCTTCACATCTTCAATGCTCTTCTCCCGGTCGGATTTTAGAATCTCGTCGATCTGCCGTTTGCCATTGGGCAGTCTGACATCGGTATCTGGCTTTGACTCTGGCGGGAAGTAAAGGGGCGGCGGCTGGGTGTTCTGCTGACCGTTAAACGGAGCAACAACCGCCAGCAAAATCAGAACGAGAGCGGCGCGGGAGGGCATACGGAAGCTGTTGTTATCATAAGCCAAAATGCGCGCAGTCAATGTGGGGATCGTCGGGTTGGGGAACGTGGGTTCGGGCGCGCTGGAGATATTGGCGGAGAACGCCGAGCAGATCCGCCTGAAGCTGGGGTTTCCGCTGCGGGTGGCCGCGGTTTGCAGCCGCGGCATCGCTTCGAAAAAGCTGCCGGCTGGACTCGGGAAAATCAAGCGCACGGCGGATTGGCGCGAGGTGGTGAGCGACCCCGCGATCGATATCGTGGCCGAACTGGTGGGCGGCACCACGGTGGCGCGGGAGATCCTGGATGCGGCCATCCTGGAAAAGAAATCCATCGTCACGGCCAATAAGGAACTGATCGCGCTGTGCGGCGCCGACATCTGGTCGCAGGCGATTAAAGCCGGAATCAACCTGGCGATGGAGGCCAGTGTCGCCGGCGGCATTCCCATTCATGCGGTACTGCGCGAGGGCATTTCGGGCGACCGCATTCAAGCCATCTACGGCATTTTGAACGGCACCAGCAACTACATTTTGACGGGCATGGAAAAGCAGGCCCGGTCGCTGGAGGACATGCTGGCGGAAGCGCAAAGGCTGGGATATGCGGAAGCCGACCCGGCCGCCGATATCGACGGGCATGACGCGCGATACAAGCTGGCCATTCTTTCCGCGCTGGCGTTTGGCGAGCGCATCACGCCCGCGGATATTTACGTGGAAGGCATCCGGCGCATTTCGCAGATCGATTTCGCGTACGCGGGGCAGTTGGGACAGACCATTCGTTTACTGGGAACGGCGCGGCAGACCGCGGAGGGGCTCATCTTATCCGTGCGGCCGGCCTTGATTCCGCGTTCGACGATTTTGGCCAATGTAGACGGTTCTTATAACGGCATCTGGGTGCGCGGACATTACGGGAGCGACACTTTCTATTACGGGCGCGGAGCGGGGTCGAAGCCTACGGGCGTGGCTGTGGTGAGTGATCTGATGCGCGTAGCGCGGGAGATAAGGTCGGGCAGTCCGGAGCGCGTTTCACCGTTCGCGCACGAGCGTTTGGGCGAGTACAAACCGATTTCGGTGCTGGAGCAATCGCGTCCTTATTATCTCCGGTTTCGCGTGGAGGACCGGCCTGGGATTATTGCCACTCTGGCCGGGATTCTCGCGGACCGGCACATTAGTTTGGATGCGGTGCTGCAGCTTCCGAGCGACGACAAGCGGACGCTGCCGTTTGTGATCACGGTGGAGAATACGTCGGAGCGAGCGTTGCGGGAGGCCGTGGATGCGATGGCGAGCCTGGACTTTCTGCGTGAGCCGCCGCTGGCGCTGCCTCTGGAGGGCGGCCTTTAGTATAATTGGGAGGCTGTTTGAGACGCGGGTGTGGCCTAGCGGTCGGGCTGTAGCCTTCCAAGCTACCCACACGGGTTCGATTCCCGTCACCCGC